>CAVHEM010000032.1:0-6041 GCA_963635055.1 Bacteroidaceae bacterium
TGGAGAACTCCTTTTTTTGCCTACACCTAGTGTCCTGTTTTTGGGGGGCACTTCATGTCCAACCGACATTTTAGCAAAGTCCCCCTTTTCAAATAACCTTACTTTCCGATACAGAAATGGTCAAAGATATTATTCAAAATATCATCAGTTATAACTTCACCAGTAATTTCATCAAGCGCAAGTAGTGCGGATTTCAAATCTATATAAATCATATCTTGCAACTCCTCGCATTTTGCAGCAAGCAACGCATTTTTCAAGGAAGTTTGGCAACGTGTCAAACATGCCTGTTGGCGCTTATTTGTCACAAATTCTGTATCTTCAATCGAGAAACCGCAAACAATATCTTTAATTTTATTTTTTAACTCGTCCAAACCTTCTTTTGTATTTGCTGACAACATCACAACGTCTGCAATTTCAGGCTCATAAGTCGAACGGTCAACCAAATCACATTTATTTGCAACAGAAATACAGTTTCCGTCTTTTACAAGTTCAAAAATTTCTTTATCTTCGTCCGTCAGTCCAACACTTGCATCGTACAAAAAGATGTTCAAATCAGCCTCTTTTGCTGACTGTTTTGAATACTCAATTCCGATTTCTTCAACCTTATCAACATCTTCAGACTGTCTAATTCCGGCAGTATCAACAAGAGTAACAGAAACACCCAAATCTATATTTTCTTTAATAACATCACGAGTAGTTCCAGCAATATCTGTAACTATTGCACGATCAAGATTCAGCAAAGCATTGAATAAAGACGATTTTCCGACATTCGGACGTCCGACAATAGCAACTTTTACACCTTGTCGCAAAATATCAGAAGATTTTGCACAATCTAAAATTCTATCAATTTGAGATAAAACCTCTTCAAAACCGTTAATTAAATATGAATATTCAGGCTCTGCAACATCTTCCGGAAAGTCAATTCCTGCAACAATTCGAGATGTCATCTCAAAGATTTTCGATTTTATTTCATTTATTTTATTTGCCAAAACGCCTGACAAATTTTTTGCCGATTGCATTGCAAATACAGAAGTCTTAGCGTGGATTAAATCGTCGACCGCTTCTGCTTGTGACAGGTCAAGTTTTTTATTCAAAAATGCCCGTTTTGTAAACTCGCCACGTTCCGCCATTCTGGCACCATTATTTAAAACGATATCAAAAATATTGCGAACCACATTAACTCCGCCGTGACATTGAATTTCTACAACATCTTCGCCAGTATAACTGTTTGGATTTTTGAACGGTAAAATCACAACTTCATCAACCTTGTTTTCTCCGTCCATAATCCAACCGTGACAAATTTTGCCGGCAGGTAAATTCTTTCTATCCGAAATTTTCAAAGCAATATCAAAACTTTTATCGCCTGAAATTCTAATTACACCAACCCCACCGGTACCTATCGGGGTTGAAATTGCTGCTATTGTTTCAAATTCTTGAGTTATATTCATAACCCGATTATACTATAAAAACAAATTTTCCCATAAAAAAAAGCTATGCACTGAGGTTCATAGCTGTTGATTAGGGATATGTGTATCTTAGTCTCTAAGGAGTATATTGTTATATTAGCATTTCTATATTTTTTGAAATCATACAAACTAATGAGATTTTTAAAACTTTTTGAAATTTGTAAATATAATTTGATAAATTTAAAAATTTTGCTATAATGTGAGAAAAGTTAGGGAGATGAGAGCTTATGAAAAAGCAGAACTTATTATTAATTTTGACAATTGCGATTTTGGCAGGAATTGCTTGTGTTTACGCCGCAACTGAAACAAAATTTTCATCAAAATTCACCAAACATTTTAAAGACTGTGAAAACTATCAAGAAACAATCGAATCTGAATACGAAGGAAATTCCTTCACCACTCAAAGAAAAATTGTAGGTTGGTCTAACGGATATTGCAGATACGAAGAAATCGTAAAACACGCCGGTGAAGCATATAAAATAAATTGTAATTTTTCTGAAATCCAAGTAGACGACTTATACACATCTATGAAAGATAAATCTAAAGAACCAATAACTTATAATTTGGAAACATTCGCAGAACAACCTGATGCAAAAGGTTCTAACAGATACAAAGTTGTCGGCTCAACGGTGATAAAAGGAAACAAAGCATTTATTACTTGGGCAAAATATCAAAACAATCCGTATTTCTGCAGACCGGAAAAAATTCAATAAAAAAATTAAAACCTCTTACATCAGTAAGAGGTTTATATATAGCTTGCAAAGGTTCATTAAAAATCATATAATATTGATATGCAAATAAGAAGATTGACTTACGTTGACTATCCGAAATTGAAAAAACTTGTTTCATATCTTTGCAATGACGAAAATGATAAAATTGCAAAGTCTATTTTGGAAGTTCCGGTAAGTTTTGTAAACGCAATGTTACCGCTAAGTTTGAAATTCCAATCAGAATCTTTTATTTTGCTTGAAAATAACGAAATTTTAGGACTTATTACAACCGCAAAAACTCCTGGAAATCCGTACAAAATAAATATCACAAGACTTGTATTTAAAGAAAATTTGTACGAAGTCGGAAAACAACTCGTCGAATTTATTATCCAGAAATTTGGTGGTAAAGGCGCAACTTCATTTGCAGTAACAATAGACGAATGTCACGATGAATTATTTAATCTATTCATTAATGGTTGCGGATTTAGGCAATGTGCTTCGGAAACCCTTTGGAAAATTGAAAAACCGACACCGGAAAAATCAGATTATCATTGGCGATATGCACAAAACTCAGATGCAAAAGAAATTGCAGAACTGTACAATGCCGAAGTTATTAATATATACAAGCCGTCAATGCTACGACATAAAAAAGAATTTCAGGAAATATTTTTCACCGGCTTCAACGATGGCTACATAACTCGCTTTGTACTGGAAGAAGATTCAAAAATTTTAGGATATTTTTCAATTTCTACAAACGATAATTTGAATTACATTTTAGATGTAACGACAAATAGTGGATACGATTTTGAGTATGACAAAATTATAAATATTATGCTTTGCGAAATTGCTCGCAAAAGACGTGCTTTTTATCCTATTATTAAACAGAAAAAATACACAAAAAATTCTGAAAAATTTGAAAATTATTTAAAATCAAAAAATTATATACCTATTCAAACAAAACAAATTTTAGTCAAAGATTTTTACAAACCAATCACCGAAACATCATCAGAATGGAAGGTTTTCATACTCGGTGAAAACCAAATCAGCACAAATTAATATTGTTAATTTATATTTTATTATAAATTTTATTGTTACCAATAAGAATTCTTCATGCTAAAATGGACTCAAAACTAGGGAAAAGAGGTTATAGTATGGAGAATATTAAAATTTATCTTGATAAAGATATTAATCAAGAACTAATTAAGACTAAAAAAATAGCAATCATCGGATTTGGTTCTCAAGGTTACGGACAATCTATGAACTTGAAAGATTCCGATTGTGACGTAGTTTTAGGATTAAGACTTGGCGGAAATTCTGACAAAAAAGCACAACAGTACGGATTCAAAATTATGTCTATTGAAGATGCCGTAAAATATGCAGACATCGTTCAAATTCTTATTCCTGACGAATTACAAGCAGACGTTTACGAAAAACAAATCAAACCGTATATGCATTCAGGTCAATATTTAATGTTCTCACACGGTTTTAATATTCACTACAAAAAAATAGTTCCACCTAGCGATATTAACGTAATTATGGTTGCTCCAAAAGGTCCTGGGCATACAGTAAGAAGTCAATTTGTAGAAGGGAAAGGCGTACCTTCTCTTATTGCCGTAGAAAATGATTTTTCAGGAGATTCAAAAGATGTTGCATTGTCTTATGCAAGTGCAATCGGTGCCGGTAGAGCAGGCATAATTGAAACAACATTTAAAGAAGAAACAGAAACTGATTTATTCGGAGAACAAGCAGTTATCTGTGGTGGTGTTGAAGCACTGATGAAAGCCGGTTTTGAAGTTTTGGTTGAAGCAGGATATTCTCGTCACATGGCATATTTTGAAGTTCTACACGAAATGAAACTTATCATTGATTTGGTAAATCAAGGCGGAATTTCTGATATGCACTACTCGATTTCAAATACTGCAGAATACGGTGATATGACAAGAGGTCCGAGAGTTATCGGAGAAGCATCAAAAAAAGCAATGCGTGAAATTTTGAAAGAAATTCAATCAGGAAAATTTGCAGATGAATTCTCAAACGAAATGAAAACAGGTTGCAAAAATTTCAACAAACTAAGAGAAGAAAACGCAAATCACCCTATAGAAAAAACAGGTGAAGAAATTCGTTCATCATTTGTATGGGGTATTGATGACAAAATTATTAACAAGAGCAAAAACTAGTTTTATAAGGATATAGAAATGTTTAACACAGAAGATACGTACGAAGTTGTGATTTTTTCAATCGGTGACACTAAAGCCGGAACTAAAATGGGTAAATTACAACTAAAAAACACTAAAGATAATTCAGTATTAAACTGTATTTTGTGGGAAGAAACACTTAACAGATTTGATAATAAAATATTTAGAACAGGAAATTTAGTAAGAATTGTATCAGGTAGTTTTAACGAAAAATACAACAACTGCCTAATTTCAGCACTTGAACTAATCAAAGAATCAAAGCTTGGACTTGATGCACAAGAAATTGAAGAGTATTATGCAAAATTACAATCTTATATTGATAAAATCCAAAATAAAGATTTGCACGATTTTGTAGCAACACAATTTGAACAATATCCTGAATTCAAAGTTATGCCTGCTGCAAAACTTATGCACCACAACTACATCGGCGGATTGCTGGTTCATACGGTTGAATGCGTTGAGTTTGCAGAATTGAATATGACAAAATTTGCATACAAAACAAATCCTGATGAAATCATTGCTGCGTGCTTATTGCACGATTTTGGAAAAATCTTTGAATACACAATTGATTTAGAAACAGGTTTGATTGATTATGCTCCAAACTTTAGAGAAGAATGGATTTCTCACTCACAATACGGATTTTCAACCTGTATGAGTGCAGGATTTAAACGTGTCGCTAAAATGATTGCTGCACACCACGGAAGAGCCGAATGGGGAGCAATTATCGATTTAGACCAAAAAGATTTAGAGCCGGAATTGTATTTGTTGCACTTTATCGACAACTTGTCCGCTAAATTTGGCAAAATAAATACAAGATTACTCGAAAAAGAATAAAATCAATACCTTTGGGCAAAATGTAACCAAAATAAATAAAAATTTACGTTATGAAACATTTTGAGTCATGGGGCATGGTTTATGATAAATTAAACATAATAAAGGATATATTTAGGAATAGTTTTTAGCAAGGAGATAGTGAATGTCTGAATACTTGAGCAAAGAAGAGATAAAACAATGGAGAAGCTCTTTAGAAAAAATAACATTAGAAGAATTTGCAGCAAGATTAGGGAAGAAAGTTGAAGAAAAAAAAGAAACTAACGACCTTATTGATATCGTGCTTCACGGAAAACCTGTAGTATCAGAAGATGCAGGCTGGTCTTCTCCTAAAGTTGAAAGACTTAGTGCAATAGCAGAACGTGCTTACGAAAAAGAAAAAGACCTTTATGTTTCACCGTTCTCCGCACAAAATTTGAAAGCCGAAATTGAAACAAAGAAAGAAAAAGAACCGAAAAAAGTTAAAACTCCGGTTACTCATAAAAAAGAAATCGAAAAACCTGTTGTAAAAACACCAACAGCACACACCGAAGAGAAAAAAGCCGCTCGTGCCGCAAAATCAGCAGCAAAAGGTGCTGAAATAGCAAAAGAAGTTGTTAATAAAAAAACAGGTAACGAATTGCGTGACGAAGTAAGAGTAGTTCTTAAAAAATCGCTTACAGAAAGAGAACAAAAGGTATTTGATTACTTTGCAGCAAATAAAAATAAAGTTGTTTATGCAAAAGATTTGGCTAATTTGTTAGAATTACCAAGAGATTATATCTACAAATACATTAAAAATCTAAGAGCAAAAATCGATGGTGATGCTTTGAAAAATGCAGATAAAGGCGGATTTATTT
>CAVHEM010000033.1:0-8354 GCA_963635055.1 Bacteroidaceae bacterium
TCACCGCTCTGCGGTTCCTTTATCTTATCACCTGATTTTTTCTTGTCAAGTGGTAGAAAAATAAATTTTAAAAACTTTTAAATATTTGCTATTTATATTCTTTTTTTTAAAATTCGCTTTCGTCTTTCGACATAATTAAGTGTAAAACAAACATTTTTAAAAATCAACCCCTTTGTTAAATATTTTTTGAATTTATTTAATATTTGTTAATATTTAAGCAAAAAGTATTGTTATACCTAGATTTGAGAGGTTACAGTTTGCTCTAATCTTATCTTTATTTTAAAAAATTTTTCCAATATGTGCCTTTTCCTGTCGGATTTTTATCTTTTAATGCAAAATATGCACATGCATGTTCACCTTCGTTCCCATCACAATATGTTTTTATTTGTTCTTCATCGGTTAAATTTTTGGTAATGCTCCAATAACTTGTTCCGGTATACGGAACTACTGTATTATCCTCAGTGAAAACAAACACAAAACGATCATATCCTGATTCGTTTGGACCTTTCAAACCATTTATATCTACACAAATTTTAGGTCCGTAATTTATATCCTGATATCCATAAACCCTATTATAAGGTGCATCGTCCATCACAAACAATCGTCCATTAATATCCATCATGACACTAGATGCATCGCAAATATTGTGTCCGCTCTTAGGATTATGAATATTATGCGCATTATCAAACACTGCATAATTTTCCTCTGGTGCCGTACTTACACCCTTAAAATAGGACATATAACGTTTTAAAATAAAATCACTACGTACATCTTCCGGACACATTCTTGCATAAACCGGAACGGTCATGTCTTCATTAGCCTGAAAAAGTTTTGCCGCCAGATTCAAATCAGCATAAGTCTTTTTAAATTGAGTATGAAGTTGTGCAATACGAATTCTATGAAAAAGTGTTGGCAATGTCATTGCTGCAATTATTCCGACAACACCTAAAACTATCAATACTTCCGCCAGCGTAAACGCTTTTTTCATGTTTAATACTCCTTTTTATTTGTAATTCCTATAAACAGATTCTTACAAAGCGAACCTACGAACCTATGGTGAGTTGTGTGAGCCTGTATGCGTAGGCGAAGCCGTAGAAGAATAAGATTGCAATTAAAATTGCTTGATTTTTAATCTTTTCAGAATGACGATAGCTTTGCTAAGCCCACCGAATAGTCATTCCGGACACGCACGAGCAGAGTGCACAACGAAGTGAAGGCATGTTTTATGCGAGTGCGAAAGATCCGGAATCTGTTTTTTTCTCGTTGATTTTGCTGGTTTTTAAATTTCAATATTTTCCAAACCATATTTCTATTATGGAGTATTTTTACACATAAGTACACCGCCCCGCCATACCATACCATACCATAAAGGAATTATATCAATGCTTTCGAGGTTTTAAAATAATTTTCATATTTTGTAATATTTGTTAAAACTTTGAAATAAATAGATAAAAATATCGTCTTTCTAAAAGAAAAATCAATCAATATTTCAAAAAGGACACTGTTTTAAAACAATGTCCTTTTTCTCTTTAAAACTAAACATTCTTTGGTAAATATCGACTTACAATCCTATCCATTTTACGGGCTTCTTCTAAAGTGAATGAATGGTCTTTTAAAATTATAGATATTTCTTTTAAGTCAGTTGATGAACCGCCATGTTTTTTAATGTACGACAAGGCTTTATTTGCAACATTTACCATTGCATCTTGTTGGTTCCAATCCTTATCGCCAAATCCGTATTCCGTATGTAATTGAGTAAAGAACGAATTGCCCATTCCTCGGTTATTTTCATATCCTCTCAAAAATTCCATTACATTTTTGTCATTTACTTGCTTGGTTATAACCTCTCGAGTCAACCCTGCTTCCGCATTTGTCGTATATCCGACAAGATAATCTGCAACATTACTTCCATAAGCCCTTGCCGCTTTTGCTTCTGCTGCAGTCAATTTAGCAGGTTGCTTCGGTTGGACAGACTGCTTTGGATTTCTTAATTCGGACTCTTTTGGTATAAAGTCAGTATGGGCATCAGGAGTACTGACCAACTTGTCATGTAAATCTTTATCGCCCCGAATTTCAGCATCAGGTTTTTCAATTTCCATACCCTTAATACCTTCATTCCATTTTTTCAACGTACTTTCATCGGCATTCTGTCTTGCTAGATATGTACGGATAGAACGCAAAGCGTGTTCTTTATCAATAGAAGTTTTAATTTCTTTTCCTTCTCCGACAACATCTTTTACAAACTTATTCCAAACAGAAGCATCAATTTTTTGATTAGTTTTTCCGTCTTTTGGGTCCAATTGCTTAAACATTTCCTCTGCAGCACGCATTTGTTGTTCTCTTGAAATCCTCATAATAAATACTCCTTTCGTATTAAGTACATCTTCACATCTTTATGTCCTATGTATATAAAAAGTATTTATATTTATAAGAATTGCTCCGCCCCGCCACACCATACCATACCATACCATAAAGCAATTATATCAATAGTTTACAGGTTTTGAAATTCAACTTTATATTTCTTAATATTGGTAATTTTGAAAAGTTTTGCATCACAATTAATAGGACAAATAATGCTGTTGGCGTGGCAACTATTTTACCCCCCCCTTCGAAATCATAGATTTCGGTTCCACAGCCATACGGCATACAGTCTCACACAATTCGCTTTGCTCATTGGTTCGAACTAGCACCTCAAGGGGGGCACATTCAATAAAAAACACCGACATTATTTTTCAAAATAATATCGGTGCTAAATTTTTATTTATTTACTACTTTCATTAAACAATACCCATGCCAGGAGTTGTCATTTGAACTGCGGTCATGTGCGCCTGCTCAGCCAGCTGTTGCAAAAGTTGGGTTTGTTTCATTTTATTTTGAATTGCCATACTAGCAAATGCCAAATTTCTCATTGCTTTGGCATAAAACTTTTCTTCATCATTAGGATTATCCCATGCCTTTTTGGGTTCAGCTGAATACAAAATGTCAGGCTTTTTATATTTTTGGTTGAACTCCATCAAGCCTTTTTTATCAGTAACAATAGTTTTTACATTATCCCCATCGCCATACTGAATTGTAACTGTATCATCAGGGGCTTTTTCAACTTTTGCAGTTTGTTTTTTACCATCAATATCAACTTCATATTCGTATTTTTCGTACGTTTTTGGTTCTTTGATAGTTATTGTATCATATTTCGAAGCCTTGGTCGGTTGAGGAAGTACAGTCAAATTATTTACACCATCAATCATTTTTACCTGCCTTTCGCACACTTTTCACATTGATAATAAAACACATTAAGTAAAAAATTTGCCTAAATCATTACGTTTATTAAGCATTATTTACAAATAAAAACATGTCCCAAAATTTAGGACATGCTTTTATTATACTTTTCAAAAATTTAACCTTCTTGTTCAGGTGGAATATCAGGCAAATCTTCGTCCTGAATATCAGGCGCTCTATCGACAACCTGAACCCCAAATCTTGTTCTAAACAAGTGTTTCACTGTTTCGCTTTGAATTTCATACATCATTTTGTTAAACAAGTCATAAGCTTCTTTCTTATACTCAATAAGCGGATCTTTTTGACCATAAGCACGAAGTCCGATACCTTCTCGCAACATATCAATGTTGTGCAAGTGGTCAATCCATTTGCTATCAACAACCTTCAACAAGACATCTTTTTCCAATTGTCTTACGACATTATTATCGGTAAACGGTTCCTGTCTATCCGGTGAAATTCCATATTCTTCAACAACATGATTATAAAAATCAACGATTTCGATTTCGTGAGTTTTGTATGCTTCAATAACATAATCCTTGATTTTGTTATACATAGGCTCAAATCGCATGTTTTGAATATCTGCAACATCAAACGATGACAACTGAGGAACTGTCGAATGAAGTTCTTTTATCAAGGTTTGCAAGTCTTCGTACACATATTCTTCAACCTTTTGTTCCGGAGAAATGTAACTTCTCAAAAGTCTATCAATTTCACGTTCAATCATGTAATAAATATCTTCTTGCAAACCAACTCCAGCCAAAACTCTACGTCTTTGACGATAGAATTTTTCACGTTGAATATTCATTACGTCATCATATTCAAGAACCGACTTTCTCATATCAAAGTGGAAGGTTTCAACTTTTTTCTGAGCAGATTCAATTCGTTTTGTAATCAACGGGTGATCAATTGCCATATTTTCAGGGACATTCATCGCTGTCATCAATTGAGTAATTTTTTCACCACCAAAAATTCTCATCAAATTATCTTCTAACGATAAGAAAAATCTTGTAGACCCAGGGTCGCCCTGACGAGCCGCACGACCTCTTAACTGGTTATCAATACGACGTGACTCGTGACGTTCCGTACCAATTACGTGCAAACCGCCTGCTGCAACAACCTTTTCGTGTTCGTATTGGGTAATCGCTCTTGCTCTTGCCAACGCTTCCTCTTTCAATTCCTGATAATTTGGAGTGTTTTCATCAATTCCGTGTTCATCTAAGTCCGATTTTGCCAAGAACTCAGGATTACCACCGAGCAAAATATCAGTACCACGACCAGCCATATTGGTTGCAATCGTAACTGCATTCAAACGACCTGCCTGTGCAATAATATAAGCTTCCCGTTCATGGTGTTTAGCGTTCAATACGTGGTGAGCAATGCCTCTTTCTGTCAACAAATTTGAAACATATTCTGATTTTTCAATACTGATTGTACCAACCAAAACAGGTCTGCCCAATTTGTGTTGTGCAATAATATCATCAACTACTGCCAAAAATTTCTGAGCTTCAGATTTGTAAATAACGTCAGGATAATTTATTCTGATATCAGGTTTGTTTGTCGGAATTGTAGTAACTTCCAAGTTATAAATTTTACCAAATTCGGCTTCTTCTGTCATCGCAGTACCTGTCATACCTGACAATTTTGGGTACAATCTGAACAGATTTTGGAAGGTAATACTTGCCAAAGTTTGCGTTTCGTCTTGAATTTCAACACCTTCTTTTGCCTCTACCGCTTGATGCAAACCGTCTGACCAACGACGACCTTCCATTAAACGTCCGGTAAACTCATCAACAATCATAACTTCACCGTTACGAACAACATAATCTGTATCTTTGACAAACAATTCTTTTGCCTTCAAGGCTTGTAACAAATGATGTGCGTATTGAGTATTGATATCAAACAAATCTTTAATGCCGATAAGTTCTTGTGCATGGTCAATACCGTCTTCGGTTAAAATTACGTTTTTATTCTTTTCATCAACAGTATAATCAACATCTTTGGTCAACTGCGGTGCAATTTGTGCCATCAATTGATAAGTTTCGGCAGACTGAGCCAAACGACCACTGATAATCAACGGTGTTCTGGCTTCATCAATCAAAATACTGTCAACTTCATCGATAATTGCATAATTAAAAGGTCTTTGAACAAACATTTCCAAACTGCTTGCCATATTATCTCTCAAATAATCAAAACCGAATTCATTGTTTGTACCATAGGTAATATCACAACGATAAGCCTGTCTTTTGAGTTCCAAATCTCTGGCACCGTCACCATTTGACAAAACAACACCAACTGTTAGACCCAAGAATTTGTAAATCTTACCCATCCACTCACTGTCACGTTTTGCCAAGTAATCGTTTACAGTAACAACGTGAACACCTTTACCGGTCAAAGCATTCAAATATGCCGGCAAAGTTGCAACAAGAGTTTTACCTTCACCTGTTCTCATTTCCGCAATATGTCCGTTATGAAGGAAATATCCGCCAATCAACTGAACGTCAAAGTGTCGCATGTTCAAAACTCTTTTTCCCGCTTCACGCACAGTTGCGAAAGCTTCCGGCAAAATCTTATCAAGTGCTTCTTTTTCAAGTTTCAAATCTTCTTTAAAGTTTTTAGAAGTCGGACGCTTTGCCAAAATATCTTTAAAATATTGTGTTTTTGCCTGTAATTCAGCATCTGTCAACTTTGCAAATTCAGGTTCTAACGCATTAATATGGTCAATTACGCCCATCATAGATTTAACTTTTTTTTCGTTTGGGTCCCCTAATAGTTTCAATAACAGTTTTATCATTAATTTATTACCCTTCTCCAAGTGTGATATTGTTGCTTAAAGTGTAGCATAAAAATAAGTATTTTTTATAAAATTAAGGAAAAAATAATATTTCCGACTTCAAATTATTCTAAAAACATGGTATCAAAAAAATACCGACAAATAATGTCGGTATTTCCTGTTATTTATCCTTTTTTGACTTTTTGAAGAAATTTTTGAATTTCGTCTTAAAGGTTTGATTTTGTTTTTCTTCTATTTGAAGTTGTGCTTGCTCTTTAGCCTCAGCGGCTGCTTCTGCTCTCTTTTGAATAAGTTCTTCAACCGAAAGATTTTCTTCACCCGCTTCCGGCATTGGAATAGTATCAACAAAATTTTGAGCCGATTCGATTTCAGAATCCAAGGCTAACCATTTGAATGATTTAATCATTTTCAAAGGTTTTCTTGTATCACCACGCAACACGATTTGGAATTTCGTTGCATAATCATCTGATTTATTTGCCGCAAGTTCAGGAATAGCCTTCATTTCTTCTTCAGACACAGCCTGACAGAAAATTGAGAAAGTCTTTGCAAGAACAACATTTAACCCAGGAGTATTTTTTACCAAGTTTATCGGGTTAATATTTGCTAAAGGTCCAAGACTGTCAGAAAATGCTGATGCTAATTTTCCTCGAACTTTCAAATCTGCACTGTTATCAAGCAAACCAACTTTACCAGCAATATACATTGACATAACGTTTCCTTGACTTTTAATCGGTGATATATCAGCAAATCCATCGGCAAAAGTTAAGTGACCATATAACTTGTTGAACCTTGAAGTATCAAAAGTTACAATCTTTTTGATTACAGAACCGATTGCTGATGAGAAAAATGCATTGTTTCTGATATTTTCAGCCATCAAGAAGTTTTCAAATTTACCAAACGGTCCAAGTTGTCCGTTTTGAACTTCAAAATCAAGGAAACCTTTCAAGGTTTGCATTTGTTCATCTACTGAATACCCTTTCATTGTAATATCAGTGATAAATTTCATTTCCCCACTCAAGGTATCTTTCATATTCATTGCATCAACGAGCATTTTGTTGATATCAAATTCTTTACCAGTCAATTTTGCATTCAGTTCTGTTGTAATCAAATTCATTGCAACGTCACCGGTAACTTTACCGCCAAGAGGAGATGTTTTTAGTTTATTCAAATAAAATACGTTTTTATATAATGAAATTTTGCCTGTTGTATTATTTACCAAAATATTACCGGTTTTAATCTTTCTTAGATTGATATTTCCACCCATAATTTCAACAGGAATATCTGCAGGATTGCTGTTTGCTCCGCCCGTAGTTTCGGTTTTAGGCAAAGATGCCATCAATGCATCAGATACTTTCAATAATTTATCTACATCAATTGATTTTGAGTGAACTTTTACATCAGCCAATTTCATTTGAGAAATTTGCTTCCAAGAAGATTGAATTTTCACCGCAAAATCAGACTCATTTGCATTAACGTCACTGATTGCAACGTTCAAACCTCGTCCATTGATAGTAGTCGCTATATTTCTTACTGTTGTATAAATTTCAGGAATACTCAAGTTCCTTATATCAAAATTTCCATTAATTTTTGGATTATTCAAATTACCATAAGCATAAACATTTCCACCAAATACGAATTTTGATTGAGGGAATAAACAAATTGAACCGTTCAAATTTTTCGGCAAATCCAATTTAAACAAACTGATAAACGGATTAGTATCAAGATTTATTAATACCGCTCTCAAGCCGACAATTTCTTTTGCTCCAATCATATTTGTATGCAATTTGTCCCTGAATTCTGCGCCATTTTTACGCAAAAACAAACCTGAACGATAAATTTTAGCAACATTTCCGTTTTTCTCAGCCATCAATTGGAATAATACAGGTTTGCCTTCAAGTTCTGCAAACTTTACAGGTGTAATATAATCGTCCATATTTGTTTGAAGTTGAGAAACAAGCTTCATTCTTTGACCATGTGCTTGAAATCTCGCTTTGACAGGAATGCTGCCTTTTGAATCAAAATATGGAGCAACAGAATCGCCTAAGAAGTTTTCAATATCTTTAGCACTCAACGAACCACTTGCCGTAAATTTTGTATCCGCACCGGTCAAATAATTTTTAACATTACCGGCAAATGAAATTTTAGAATTTTTATTAACTTTTACTATAGAATTTTCAACATTAATATTTTTATTATCAATATTTGCAACAATTAAATCATCTGAAATTTCGGATTTTGTATCAGGTAAAAGGATTTTAAATCCTTCATTTTTGAATTTACCTTTGAT
>CAVHEM010000033.1:8364-18391 GCA_963635055.1 Bacteroidaceae bacterium
ACCTTTGATTTCACCATTTGAATTAGCAAGACCAAATCTTGCATTTTTGTTTGTCATAACAAACTTTTGAGCAGAATCTGTTGCTCGCAAATCTGCTAAATCCGCTTTAACAATAGCCATTGAATTCTTGATTGTACCTCTAACTTTAGCATCAAGGCTCAAATCTCCGGAATTTAATTTATATGCTTGCTTAACTTCTTTTGGTGCAAATGCCAAATATAAACCTCTCAAAGGTAATCTGTCAGCAATTACATTCAATTTGGTATTTGAATGAGAATCAATTTCACCAGAAATTTCCAATGGGCGATTATTTACAAGCAAATGAGTTTTTTCAATATTCAATTTGTTATCATCAAATAAGAAATTTGCATTCATATTATTAAATAACAAACCGATATTATTATCATTTATTTGACCATCTCTGATTATAAATTTACCATCTGATTCAATGTTATCAAAATCGGTTTTAAATCTAAAATTAGAATATAAATAACCATTCGCAATCATATTATTAATATCATTTTTGATATGTATTGTACCAAGATATGCTTTTGCAATATTTAACAAATTAGCAAAGTGGACTTTTGTAGACTTCAAAGAACAATCTACAAACGGAGCATGACCAAATCCAAAATTGCCCAAGAACTGAATATTTTCACTGTCTGTCACGTATAAATTTGTATCAACACTTGCAACATGACCGTTTGCATTCAATCTAAAATAAGAATCCGGAAGTTGTAATCCTGACAATTTTACATTTGTGTCGTCAATATTTACAAAACCTTTTGCCCAAATTTTTCCTGATTTTTTATTCTTTTTAATTTTAATTTTTGATGAAATTTTTGATTTCAAATCATAATTTCTAAACTCTGTTACAGGGTTTACGAAAGGAAGTTCAAACACCGTATCATCGTCATCATCTTGAGGTTGCGGGTTGAATTTCGGCAAGAAAGTTTTAACATCTAAATCTGCAGTAATATTAGTTTGGTCATCACTCAGCAACTTTGAATTTGTCTTTAATGTTGCTTTTTCGCCATTAAAATACCCCAGTTTTATATCATCACCCTTCAATGTCAATTTGTGAGATGCTTTCACATCATCAACAGTAACTTTATAATCATTCAACGTTAAAGCCGGAATGATTAATTTTATTGAAGAAATATCAAACGGAATTTGATTTTCTTGTTCTGACAATGCTTCCGGCGGATTTAAACGGCGTTGTTCACGTTTTTTATTAACTAAATCTTCGTAAACCTTTGCAACTTTATATTTATTACTGTTTATAATTTCTACGTTCATGTTAGGTTTTTCAACTTCTGCGCAAGAAACACGAACAGTCAACCATAACAATTCCGGCAATAAGACTTTTCCTTTGAATGAATCTGCACTGAATAATACCGACTCATCAGGTAATTTAACTTTTATATTTTTAACTTTTACTCCGGCTTCTAATAGCGGACTTGTGATAACTTTAACATTGTCAAAATCTACTGTTAAATCAGTATTTTCTTTAACGAGTTTTTGCAAATCAGGTTTATATTTATTTAGGTCAATTTGTTTTGGCAAAACAAATAAAAATGCTAGATACAAAACAAATAAAACCGATAATATAAATATACCTGTTATCTTAAAAAATTTTTTCATGAGCTCTCCTTAATATAAGACTAATAAAATTATAGACGAAAAAAGGATAGCTTCACTCATTTTGTAAAATTTCAACTTTACATTTATATATAATCACTAAAATATCCTCGGAATTTCAAAACGAAATTGTTCAATATTTATATCGTTCATCTCAACATAAGCACTGCCTTTGTGCAATGAAATAATTTTGTGGCAAAGGTATAATTCTATCCCATAACCTACCGTGATAAATTTTAAATTACTCAACAAAGACTTGAACTGAATCCATTTTGTCGAACGTCCACGGGAATGTGTTTCTTTTGTTGAAATCACAAATCTCACAAATTTTTCAAAACCTTCTACTTTTATCGAAACTTTTTTCTGCGGATTATATTTTGTCATAAATTTTATAATCAAATTCACGATAACCATTTTCAAAACATTTGAATCTGCAAGCATAGAAAGTGATGCCGGTTTAACCGAGCATGACAATTCAACCGGATATTTATAATCGTTTTTCATGATTTTTGCACATTCATTGAGCATTTCTGTCACATAAAATTTTCTGTACCCAAGTGCGTTCTCCCCATTATCAAAACGATAAGCACAAATAATTGTCGAAATCATATCTAGTACATAAGAGCATGACTCAACAATTTCGTCCAAAACTTCTTTTTGAGCAGTATTAACCTTGCCCAAAGTTTCATTTTGCAATAGTTGAACACCTCTTAACTGTGCAATTGTAGGAACTTTTAAGTCATGCAATAAAGTTTTTATAAAAAATTCTCGTTCTAATTCACTTTCTTTTCCTGTTGTAATATTTTCATACATTACAACAATTGCACAAACCTCACCATTACTATCAAATAATGGAATCTTATAAACTTTACACCAAACTTGCAAGGTAGAAAATTTAACCAAACGTTCTACAACCAATTTCCTTTTATTTTTATAAATTTCTTGATCTTCTTGACGTTCTAATTTGAGATAATCTTTTGAAAAAATTTCATTTATTGTTAATTCTGATTCCGATTCATCAGGAAGTAACAATAAGCGTTTCAAAAAACCATTACCGGTAACAACATTATCACATCTGCGCTTCAAAAATGCGCAAATAGGCAATTCATCTAGCAAGCACAGTAACAAACGTTTTTTGCATTCATCTTTTGGTGAGATTTGTAAATCCGCAGAAATATCACGTACATTCACCAAAACTTTATGCACACTATTATCAACGATTATCGGAGAAATAGAAACACTAAAATAATATCTGCTACAATCCTGATATGTAACGCTTTCCGTATATCGACTAACCTGACCGGTTTCAAAAACAATATCGGAATTGTGCATTAAATTTTCATAAAATAAAGAAAAATCATGCTTTAAATTTTCTTCAACATACTTTGTCGAATGCAAAATGCTGAAAGGTTTCCCTATCACATCACTTTTTGACACATGAAATGTTTGCAAAAATGCAGTATTACAAATAGAAATATTTTTATTTCTATCCAAAATCAATACAACATCTGAAGTTGAATTAAATAATAATTCAAAAACTCTTGAGTCATTAAATATTCTATTATAATCAGTATCTTTTGCTATCATGAGTCAATCCTTGGAACCCTTCCATTGTCATTTTATCTTTAAAGCCTAAAAAAAATCTATTGTCGAATTGGGTAATATATTTCATAGAACTTTTAAGTTATGTAACAAAAATTTCATTTGTTGAAATTAGAGGAATTTAAAATCGTTTATATAAGAGTAACAATGATAACAGAATTAAATAAACACGAGAAATAACTAAAAACTACTACTACCTACTACACACTAACCTACTACACGAGGAATTGTAAAAGATTCCAAACTCTTTCAAAAAGAAAGGGTTTTTTTTTGCTCATATTTGTTATAAGTTGTAGATATGAAAAAGAAAACATTATTTAGCGAAAAGGAAATATTGGTAGGTCCTGACTCAGGACAAGATAACTACATTATGGCAATAGAATCAAGTTGTGATGAAACGGCTTGTGCAATAGTGAAAAACGGACGAGAAGTAATTTCAAATATCGTTGCTTCTCAAATAAAGACTCACGAAAAATTTGGCGGGGTAATCCCTGAAATTGCAGCAAGAGAACACCTTGACTCAATAAATATTGTTGTACAAGAAGCATTTGACCAATCAGGATTAAAACCGGAAGAAATCACTGCTTTTGCAGGCACTGTTGGACCAGGACTTGTCGGATGTTTGCTTGTTGGGCTAAATGCCGCCAAAACATTGGCATTAGTTTATGATAAACCTTTTATCGGTGTAAATCACTTGAATGCCCATCTTTGCGCTAACTATATAGAAACTGATATAAAACCGCCTTATATGGCACTTTTGATTAGTGGCGGTCACACTCAAATTATTGATGTAGAATCTTATTCTAAACAAACAATTTTAGGAGAAACAATTGATGATGCAGTTGGAGAAGCCTATGACAAGGTTGCAAGACTAATAGGATTACCTTACCCTGGAGGTCCAAGACTCGATAAACTCGCACAACTCGGCAACCCTAAAGCTTACGAACTTCCTCAAGCAAAAGTTGACGGATATAATTTCAGCTTCAGCGGACTAAAAACCGCAGTATTGCGACTAGTTAAAAATCTAAAAAAAGAATATTGCACAGAAGAAAATCAAGAATTACCGGAAAACGTAATCAATGATATTTGCGCAAGTTTCCAAGAATGCGTATCAAAAACACTTGTAAAGAAATTGAAAAAAGCAGTTGAAGAACGAGGATATAATCAAGTCGTAATCGCTGGCGGAGTTGCTGCAAATTCTGAAATTCGTAAAAAAGTTTTTGATTTAGAAAAAGAAGGCTATCATGTTCATGCTCCAGCAATGAAGTATTGTACTGACAATGCCTCTATGGTTGCATCTTGCGCATATTTTAACACTAATACCTTTGACGATATTGATGTTGAAGTATTTTCTCGTGTAAAATAATTTTACAAATCAAGTAGCAAAAAATTTATTGACCTGTTTTGTATAAATATGCAAATTACAAATAACAGTCAAACAAGTTTTAACGGAATTTATCTCAAAAATGTTGACTTTCCTGAAGTCAGAGATATAGCAATGAGTTTAAAATTTTGTGGATTTCACCCGTTAGGACACAAAACTTATTTTTTGCCTAAAGGTGATGTTTTTGAAATGTGTAATAAAGCCAAGGAAATAAAACATATCGGAATGAAAGGAATACCTAACGAATTTGGTACACTACTTTTTCCGTGGAGAAGGTCAGCGTTTTTCATAGCAGAACCGAAAGTTGAAATGGAAATGTACAAACTTGTGAAGAAAAAGAAACCGAGTGCCGAATTATTTCTATTGGTATAAAAATTTTAGACAAGAATAATCAAACAAAAAAGCCGACATCGCTGCCGGCTAATTTGTTATTTATTATCAGTTATTTTATCTCTTACTTAATATTTGAGAAAGTCCAAGCATCAAATGTAGGTGCTTCATTAATCTTCATTTCATGCTTTTCTTCACCTGAACATTCATCATCGTGAGCGATTGGTTTATACAATCTGTTGTAATATTCAATAACCATTCTGTCAGAATTGAAGTAAGCTTCAGAAGTTCTGATAGCTTGACGCATCAATCTAGCCCATTCAGGTTTGTTGTTGTAGTAAGTTGGAATAATTTGATCTTCGATAATGCTCATCAAGCACTTATGATCTTTCCAATGTCTTTCTTCCCAAGACATATCATCATCGATTTCAGGATATTCAATAGCATAACCATTAATTCCACTGAATGTACCTTCAACAGTCCAACCATCAAAGATAGATAAGTGAACAGCACCGTTAGCATTTGCTGACATACCAGAAGTACCTGACGCTTCGAACGGTCTTAACGGAGTATTCAACCAAACATCAGTACCACGTTTCAACATGCCTGACAATTGAAGTTCATAACCAGGAAGAACAACAACATTCTTCAATGAGTGAGATCTGTTCAACAATTTGTTAAACATTTCTTTACCCATAACATCATCCGGGTGGAATTTACCAGCAAAGATGATTTGAACTTTGTTTTCATCTAACAATTTACCGATTCTATCTTTATCCATCAAGATTAACCATGCACGTTTATAATCAGCAAATCTTCTTGCCCAAGTGATAGTTAATACATCAGGGTCAAATCTCTTACCTGCAACGTTAGCAATGTATTTGAATAATTCTGCCTTCATTTCACGTTTAACTGCTAACAATTTTTCAGGATCATTTTGAGCTTCTTTAACTCTCTTATCTTGCCAATATTGAAGGTTTACAGCATTTGTAATTGCTCTGATTGGACATCTGCCTTCAACCCATTCCCACATCTTGTTAGAAACAAGACCGTGAAGTTGAGATACAGCGTTTGCAATTCTAGACATTCTCAATGCAGCAACTGTTAATGAGAAGTTTTCGCCACCCAAAGCAACTGCAGTTTCACGAGAAGCACCTGCAAAGAATCCGCCTTCTAACAATGTATCAACCCAGTGAACTTCGTTACCTGCAGCAACAGGAGTGTGAGTTGTAAATACTGTACGTTTTTTAACTTCGTTCAAATCGCCATTGTATTGTCTTAACAATTCAAACGCAGCAGGTAATGCGTGACCTTCGTTCATGTGGATAACGTCGAAGTTATAACCAACTTTTTGAAGAATTCTAATACCTGCAATACCCAAAACTGTTTCTTGAGCAATTCTGATTTTTTCGTTACCATCGTACAATTTGTAAGAAATGCTCTTAGCCCAATCACTGTTACCTTCAATATCTGTAGTCAACAAGTAAACAGGACAAGTCCCGAACAATTCAGGTTGAACTAAATATGCTTTAACTTTAACTTTTTCACCAAAGATATCAACTTCAGTTTCAGTATTTATATCTGTCAAGAAATCATAATACTTTCTGATATAAGCAACTTCTACGTTACCTGATTTATCAATACGTTGATCGTAATAACCATAAGACCATAACATTGTTACCCCTACCATAGGCATTTGCAAATATCCTGCAGATAACATGTGTGAGCCGGCCAAAAATCCTAAACCACCTGAATAAGTGCTTAAAGATTGATCCATAGCAATTTCCATTGAAAAATACGCTACATTCGGTAATGCCATAATTAACCTCTCTTCTCTTACCTCTTTAAATTCTATACACTAAATTTTTCATGTTGCACGTATCCGTGCATTAATATTGTAACATATAAAAATTATAGAACAATACCCTACAACATATAAAAGTAAAAACCAATCATATTAACCTTTTTCAGGGCAACATTTTGTTACAAAAAGAGATATCTTAAAAAGATATCTCTTCAATTTGTTAAATCTTTTCCAAAAATTTAGTCAATGCAATTTTTACGTGAGAATAATTCAATCCGCCCTGCATATAAGCAACGTAAGGCGCTCTCATCGGACCATCAGCAGAAAGCTCAATTGTTGAACCTTCTACAAAAGTTCCACCCGCCATAATAACTTGGTCTTCATACCCCGGAATATATTCAGGAACAGGAGTAACATACCCGTTGACTGGTGACAAAGATTGAATTGTACGGCAGAATTGCTCTAACGGTTCAGGCGCACCAAATGTAATATTTTGAATAATATCAGTTCTTTTTTCATCAAATTTTGGAGTTGAATTATAACCGATTTCATCAAAAATTTTCGCAGCCAAAACCGCACCCTTAACCGCATCTGCAACAACAGAAGGTGCCATAAACAAACCTTGAAAAATCAATCTGTGCTGATTAAACATTGCTCCGCCTTCTGAACCAATTCCAGGGGCAGTCAACCTGTTTGCAGAACGCTCAACATACAATTCTTTACCTGCAATATATCCGCCTGCTTCAACAATTCCACCACCGGCATTTTTGATTAAAGACCCTGCCATCAAATCCGCACCGACTTCAGTAGGCTCTTTACTATCTACAAATTCGCCATAACAATTATCTACAAAACAAATACATGCCGGATTTTTTGCCTTAACAACTTTGCAAATCTTTTCAATAACATCTATAGACAAAGATTTTCTTGTAGAATACCCCTTCGAACGTTGAATCAAAACCATTGTTGTTGACTCATCAACCATTTCTTCTAATTTTTCAAAATTAATATCTGTATCGTTCAACAATGGAACTTCATCATACAATACACCATTTCCGATTAAAGAAGCTCTTTTTGTTTCTTCATCTCCCATAGTTCCGATAACTTCTTGCATTGTATCGTAAGGAGTTCCGGCAACAGATAAAAGTTTGTCGCCATATTTCAAATTGCCAAACAATGCGCAAGCTAAAGTGTGCGTACCGGAAGCAAAATGAATTCTAACAAGCGCTTTTTCTGTTTTAAAAACACTTGCAAAAACTTTATCCAAAACTTCACGACCCAAATCATCATGCCCGTATCCTGAAACAGTATAAAAATGTTCCGGCGCAACACGGTTTTCAATAAAAGCATTCAAAACTTTTTCTTGATTAAAATCTCTTATTTCTTCAATAATTTCAAACTCTTTTTGCAAAGATTTTTCAGCATTTTTTATAATATTTTTAGAATTTTCCATACTTAATATCCCTCATTTGTAATAATAAAATATTACAAACAGGTAAAAAAAGAAATGTTTTTATAGTAGGAAACACAAACAAATCTACTCGTTATATTTTCTCATTAGGTTTTCAACCAACAAAAAGTCGTCCGGCTCATCAATTTCTACGGCAGTGTATTCAGGCATTTGATACACAGAAATCTTACCGGATAATCTGTTTTTATACTTCAAAATATTTTCAACAGAATTTATATAACACGCTCCGTTTTCCATCATCAGCCCTTCAAACTCCTGACGTCTTGGTCTGTTTTGGTAATCATAATTTAGCGATTTACCATCTTTAGTCCAGAAAAATCTTTTTGTATTAACACAAGACAATGCTGAATTTGCACCATCTTTTTTCATTTTCTCATACATTTGTTCAATATGAATGGATTTTAAAAGTGGCGAAGTTGCTTGAATTAAAAAGAAATTATCCAAACTGTTCAATTGGGCAAATTTTATATATTCAAGCATAACACTTTCTGTTGTCGAGGTATCTTGAGCATTTTCGGCTTTGCGATTATATATTTCTACTTTATCCAATCCAAAACCTATAACAACATTTTTAATTTCTTCACTATCAGTTGCAACAATAACTTTGTCGATACATTTTGCGTCGCTGGCTGCTTTTGCAACCCAATAAACAAGCGGTTTACCTGATAGAAGTTTAATATTTTTCATTGGAATAGATTTACTGCCACCACGAACAGGAATAAATGCGATATTAGTCATTTCATTCTCCTATTTTACCAATTCAACAATGTGTTTCAATTTCTTACGCTGAACCTCTTCTATATCAAGAATTTCTTTCGATTTTGGAGTAAGCGCTTTATATACTTGTCTTAAATCTCTCGCCAATTTTTGTAATCCTTGAGGTTCAAGAGAAGCAGCATGGTCAGTACCTTTCCAAGTTCTATCAAGAGTAAAATGTCGTTCAAAATATGTTGCACCAAGTGCTAAAGCAGCGACATCGACTGCAATACCCAAATGATGACCGGAAAATCCGATGCCTTTGACAATATCGCCATAAGTTTCTTTTAATCTGGTAATTTCATTCAAACAAATATCTTCAAACGGTACAGGATAACCTGATGTACAAGCGTAAATTACCAAATCTTTTGTTCTATTTTTCTCTTTGAAAAATTCAATAATTTTTCGTTCTTCTTCGTGAGTAGTCATACCAAAAGAAATGTGAATTTCGCCAGAGTAGTTATCTCTCAAATATTCCAACATTTCAAAATTCAAATTACTTGCTGATGGAATTTTTATAAGCTTTGGATTTAAACTTGCAATTTCTTTTGCCGCTGTCAAATCCCAAGTCGAAGTAGAATAGATAAGATTTTCTTCTTCGCACCATTTTTTAAGTTGCTTATGTTGTTCCAAATTAAATTCTAAAAATTCTCTATGCTCTCCGTAGGTATCGCCATAACTATTAATAGGATTTGGGTGAGGTGCATTATATTCTTCAGAAGATAAAAGCTCTTTATTCGTTCGTTTTTGAAATTTGACAACATCAATATAAGAATTTTCATTCAACAATTTAAAAGTTCCCAAAAGTTTTATCATTTTATGAGCAATATTCATATCACCCTTGTGGTTACAACCAATTTCTGCAATAACTACAGGCTTTTGCATATAAATCTCCTTCCTTTATTATTACTATTGTAAACACAAAACAATTAAAAAAGGAAGTAAAAAAGAACAAATATTCCTAATTTGCCTTTAAATATTTCATATTCTTTTCTTAAATTTGCACTCTCATCTCTATTTTCAATATCTATCCTATTTG
>CAVHEM010000034.1:0-26354 GCA_963635055.1 Bacteroidaceae bacterium
AAAATATTTGTTACTTATAAGTGAGCTCCAACAAGTTGGCAACGATTTCCAATTTTTTTAGTTAATAATTTCCAACCGTCCCAATCGTCTTGACTCATTCCATCTTCAATCGAAATTATCGGATATTTATTCACTAAATTTTCCAAAATATCTACAAATTCTTCGCTTGTATATGCAAAATCATTCAAGAAATATCGTCCGTTGTTGTAAAATTCACTTGCTGCGATATCAAGACAAATTTTGATATCATTTGTTGAATATTTTGCTTCTTTTATTGCTTCAATAATCAATTCGATTGCATCGGAATTTTTATTCAAATTCGGCGCAAAACCACCTTCATCGCCAACACCTGTAGATAAGCCTTTTTTGATTAAAAGATTTTTAAGTGCATAAAAAACTTCGACACCCATTTTAATAGCTTCCGAAAAATTTTTTGCTCCGACCGGTGCTATCATAAATTCTTGAAATGCTAAATTATTACCGGCATGAACTCCTCCATTTAAAATATTCATCAGCGGTACCGGTAAAGTACAGGCATTTAACCCACCAAGATATGAAAATAGCGGAATTCCGTAATAATTTGCTCCGGCTCTGGCGCATGCCATTGAAACTCCAAGAGTTGCATTTGCTCCGAGTTTACTTTTGTTTGGTGTGCCATCAAGTTTTATCAATGTTTTGTCAATCATATATTGGTTTAGAATATTTTTATTTATCAAAACCGGTGCAATTACCTGATTAACATTGCTTATTGCAGTTTTTACTCCACGTCCGTTGTATTCACATTCGTTGTTGTCACGAAGTTCTACCGCTTCATATTTTCCTCGGGAAGCACCAGATGGAACAGATGCAATTCCGCTAACTCCGGAAAATAATTTTACTTCGACTTCAAGTGTAGGATTTCCCCTTGAATCAAGAATTTGTCTTGCATGAATTTCTTTTATTTGCGTAGTCATTTGTATCCCCCATTTGCTTTGAGGATACTTTAAAAAATAGCAAGAAGAATTGTCGAAGTTACTTAATCTATTTGTCTTATTCTGATAAATTTTCGACTTTTGTTAAAATTTCAGAAGGTGAATTTACAATAATTTTTGCATTATGTTCAAGTAAAAATTCGTTTGTCTTAAAGCCCCAAGTCACGCTAATACAAGGCATTTGAGCATTCTCTGCCGTTTGAATATCAACTTCTGAATCTCCAACATAAATTGCTTGAGTATTTTTTAGATTTAAATCTTTCAAAACTTGATTTACAGTATCCGGCGCAGGTTTTTTACGAATTCCGCATTGTTCATTTTCACCTGCTGCAATATCAATTAGATTTGGAAAATATTTCTTACATAAATCCTTTACTGCTAAATCAAATTTATTTGAAACTACAGCAATTTTATAATTTTTTTCTCTTAAATTTTCCAATAATTCCAAAATTCCATCATAAGGTTTTGTATTATTGTTCATATTTTCAGAATAATTTTGTTTAAAAATTTCTAAACATTCATCAAAGTTTTCATTTTTTCTGCCGTTTGGAATTGCTCGCTCAATAAGCAATGCAACACCATTGCCGACAAAGTTTCTAACTTCGTCTATCATTCTTTGCGGATACCCAAAATGTTTTAGTGCAAAATTCGTACTATTTGTCAAATCTTGCAAAGTGTTTAACAATGTTCCATCTAAGTCAAAAATTACAACTTTTATCATACAAAATCCTCTAAAATAATTATATACAATAAATAAAATAATGATAATATAAATATGAGGTTAAATTATATGAAATGGTTGATTATTATTTTAACAATTCTTGTAATTTTAGGCATTGGCGGACTAACAAATTATAAACAAGAAGTTTTGAAATGTTCGAAAAAGAATAATATTTGTCATGTTGAAAAAATTAATTTATTCAATATGAAATCTGATAAGAAAATTGCAGAAATTTCTGACATAAAAAAAGTAAGTTATATCAGACAAAAGGTCAAGGGAAACCTTTACGCTAAAGGCTATACAGACTATCAATTGATTTTTGTGACACAGGATAATTCCAGAAAAATTATTTTTTCCGAAGTTTATTTTGACTATGATAGCGTTCATAAAAAAATTATTGAAGTTCGAAAAAATTTGTTATCAGATAATGAAAATTTTGTGATTTATAAAGATTAGAAATTTTTATCATGTTCCCCACTTGCGGTGCTAGTTCGAACCAATGAGCAGAGCGAATTGAGTGAGACTGTATGCCGTATGGCTGTGAACCGAAATCTGTGATTTCGAAGGGGGGTGAGTCTTAATTTTCCCATAATTTTTGAGCGGATATCTACTTGGATATCTTGCTATAGTTAGAATTGCGTAAAAATTTTTGGAATTTTTATTACTAAAATTTTTTAATTTTGAGGCAAAAATAAAAATTACACTAAAAAATAAAAAAATCCACCAAAATGATGACTTTTTTTTGAAATTTATATGTATAATATGAGAAAGTTTAGAAATGTTAAGCACAGAAAACCTGATTATGAAAGGATTTTCAAGTTTAATAAATAAAAATGTTTCATTAATTTTAAAATAGTAGTATTATAATTTTGTAATGAAGGAGGAAATTAACATGTTCACAACTAGCAAAAAAGAACAAAAAGAAATGCAAACAAGAATTATTGAATCTGCAGGTAAAATTTACAATTACCTATCAGACAAGGGTGAAGTTACAATCAACAAATTGAGAAAAGATATGGATTTAGATGATAACTTTACTTACATGGGTCTTGGTTGGTTGTCAAGAGAAGACAAAATCTCTTACACTCAAAAACCAAAATCAGTTACAGTAAAATTAGTTTAATTTTATCAAAACTGTATAGACTTAAAAAATCGGGTGCAAGCCCGATTTTTTGTTGATTAACTAACGGTTATCAAAAAATTGTCATTTCGCTTTTACAGATTCTGAATAACAAGAAAATTAAATGCTCAATACTTTCGCATAAATTTTCTAAGTTTTCAGAATGACTATTTGACCGACTTTGCAAAGCTTCCGTCATTCTGAAAAGATTAAAAATCGAGCAATTTTTAATTGCGTTGATTTTATCTTATTCAGAATCTGTTTTCAAATGAATTTATTATTTTTCCAATTAAAAATTGATTAATTCCCGTTTATTTTTTATAATTCTTAATATAGTTAGGAAATGAGGAAAAGAATATGATTATAATTATGGAACGTGATGCAACAGCAGATAACGTTCAAGCGGTTACGAGTTTATTAAAAGAACACGGCTTCCAAGTGATTGTTCACGAAGGCGATGTGCATACTGTAATTGATGCTTTGGGGGACAAAACTACACTTTCTCCTGGGCGTATTGATGCAATGGAAGGTGTTAAACAAATTAAATTTATTCGTGAACCGTTCAGATTAGCATCTCGTGATAGAAAATCAGAAGATACTGTTATCGAATTTGAAAACGGCGTAAAAATCGGTGGAGCCAACAGACCTGTAGCAATGGTTGGACCTTGCTCTGTTGAGGACGATTACGAAGGGTTGTTGAAAGTTGCTCTTGCCGCTAAAGAACTCGGTTGTCAATTTTTGAGAGGCGGAGCATTCAAACCCAGAACTTCACCTTACGATTTTGACGGACTTGGCGAAAAAGGTTTGCAACTTTTAGCCAGAGCAAAAGAAGAAACAGGACTTTTGGTAGTTACCGAGTTAATGGATTCTGCTGATTTAGATTTGGTTTACAAGTATGCCGATATTATTCAAATTGGCGCAAGAAATATGCAGAATTTCAAACTTTTGAAGTCTGTCGGAAAATGTGACAAACCAATAATTCTAAAACGTGGTCCTGCTAGCACAATTCGTGAATTTTTACTGGCGGCTGAACATATTATGTACAACGGAAACGAAAAAGTTATTTTGTGCGAACGTGGTGTAAGAAGTTTTGATAGTGCGTTTACTCGTAATTTGCTCGATATTTCGGCAGTTCCTGTTATCAAAAAATACTCGCACTTACCAATTATTGTTGACCCAAGCCATGGAACAGGTCAAAGATATTTGATTGAACCGATGGCAAAAGCAGGTTTGATTGTCGGCGCTGACGGCATTATGGTTGAAGTTCACCACAATCCGGCTTGTGCTTTGAGTGATGGTAAACAAAGTCTATCTATTCCGCAATTTAAAGAAGTTTTCACTCGGTTGAATGCTTTAATCGACACTTTGCACCTCGAAAAACGTGCAACAATGTCTTGTATGGAATAAAAACTTCAAAAACATTACAAAATGTAAAGCGTGACAAACTCTTGTCACGCTTTATTTTTACATAATTTAACCATAATTTAACCATTATTTTTCAAATTTTTGCGCAATTTTTTCTCAAAACGTGACTTTATATCTATGTAGGTGAATTTAACGTAGAAAGGAAAAAGGTTTATGTCTATTACAGGTGTTAGTTTCGGAAATACAGTTACTCCAAAAGCTTATGGCGTTTATACAGAAAATCCAAAAAGAAAAAATAATATTTTTGAAAAAGAAGCTCCAACTGGAATGCCACCAGAAGTAAAAGCCGAATATTTAGCAAGATTGCAAGAAATTCTTGATAAAAAAGGTAAAATTGACCCACTTCATGACAAAGTTTACTACAATCCGAAAACCGGTGAATTAGACACTTGGCAACCTGGAATTTACGACCCTAACAAAAAAGATTCACATACAGGTGCAAAAGTTGTCGGTGGTTTAGTTGGTGCAGCAGCCGCATTAGCCTTGGCATTCATCTTCCGTGGCAAGATTAAAACAGGTGCAGGCAAAGCAATGGAAGCCGCTAAACCTTTGGCAGAAAAAGCATTGACACAAGGTAAAGCATTGTTGACAAAAGGTACTGAATTTGCAAAAGGTATTTTCAACAAAGGTGTTGATTTTATTACCGGTAAAGGCGGAGTTGCAAACATTGTCAAAGACAGCCTAGCAAAAGCAAAAGGCGTTGTTGCTCAAGGTGTTGACGTTGTAATCGGCAAAGGCGGCGTCGTAAGCATGATTAAAGACAATTTGGCAGCAATAAAAAATATGTTCAAAAAAGTTGCTTAAAATAAAAAATAAATTTTAAAACATTGATTGGCGTTTTGATTTTATTTCATTTATCTGATTAAGGTAATTTGAATTAGTCAAATCGCCAATCGTTTTATAAAGTTTCAAAATACTATTTTGGATATTTTCTGAATTCATCTGAACCATATCATTTGCCATTTCAGTGTTAGACATTGCAAGCCTTGTCATATCACGAAATCCGGAAGAAGCCATTTGCATTGCAAGTTCATTATCTTGAGCATTTTTAAATATTGCTTGAGCCAAAACCATTGGCATGTGCGAAATCAATGCCGCCGCTTCATCGTGTTTTTCAGGTGTTGTAACAAGCGGTTTTGCCCCTAATTTTACGATAATTTCTTTTAAAATTTCGCTTTCACCAAACACCGGAGTCATTACCCATGTTGCACCGTTAAACAAACCTTCAAAAGAGTTTTCATATCCTTTATGTTCTGTGCCTGCCATCGGGTGAGATGGAACAAATTTGTAGGGACGTTTCTTTTTTGACACAAAAGTTTTTAGGGAACACACATCTGTAACAACGGTTTGAGGTGACAAAACAGTTTCTAATTTATCTAAAATTTCAAGAGTTTTGTTCATTGCAGTACATACAAAAACTAAATCGCAAGTTTTTAAAATCTCATAATCTTTATAAATATTTTCACCGTTTTGAGATGCTGAAACTGCGACAACATCATAATTTAAACGTTTTAAATCTTTAAAAATTGAACCGCCAATCAGTCCCAAACCAATTATTCCGATTTTCATAAAACTTTCCCCTACGCCAAATCTTTATGGTGAAAACATTTTTTACCTTTTGCGTAATCATCAACAATTTGACCGTTTCCATAAAGTTTGTATTTATAAATAGTCAAACCTTCCAAACCTACAGGTCCTCTTGCATGTGTTTTGTTTGTAGAAATTCCAACTTCTGCGCCAAAACCATATCTAAAACCATCGGCAAAACGTGTAGAAGCGTTAAAATATACACCTGCTGAGTCAACATTATTCATGAATTTTTCAGCACTGGTCAAATCGTTTGTAATAATACTATCAGTATGTCCGGAACCGTAAGTATTTATATGCTCAATTGCATCGTCAAGTGACTCTACAGTTTTGACTGAAAGTGTAGTTTCTCCGTACTCGGTTTCCCAACTTTCCGGATTTGGTACGAGTTTGATTTCATTTAACTGTAATGATGCCAAGAGTTCATCTTTTTTTACAAAATCTTTGTGAATAAGCAAAGTTTCTACAGCGTTACAAGCACTCGGATATTGAGTTTTTGCATCAACAATAACTTTTGATGCCATATTTATATCTGCCGACTTATCAACAAAAATGTGACAAATTCCACTGGCATGACCAAGTACCGGAATACTTGTATTGGCTTTTATATATTTAACAAGATTATTTCCGCCACGTGGAATAATTAAATTTATATATTTGTCGCATTTTAACATTTCTGCAACATCTTCTCTTGAAAACACTTGCTGGATAACGTTTTGTGGAAAACCGTTTGTTTTTTCAAGCGCAGAATTAATTACTGCAAGAATTTTTTTATTAGTATTTTTTGATTCTTTTCCGCCTTTCAAAATTACGGCATTAGAAGATTTTATTGCAAGTGATGAAATTTGAGAAATTACATCAGGACGAGCCTCGAAAATTATCCCCAAAACACCAATCGGACAAGAGATTTTTTTCAAAATTAAACCTTCATCAAGTTGTCGTTTTAGCAAAACTTTTCCGATAGGGTCGTCAAGATTTACAATATCTTTAACTCCCTGAATCATATCTCGCATTTTGTTTTCATCAAGTTTCAGACGATTGTAAGCAGATTGCGAAATTTCTCCTGATTCAACAAGACTTTTTGCTTCTTTTAAATCTTGTGCATTAGCGTCAAAAATTTCCGCTTTGTGTTCTTCAAGCATTTGGGCAATATTTTTTAACGCTTGATTTTTTATATCTGTATCTAATTCTGCAACTTTGAGTGAAGCAATTTTTGCATTTTTTGCAATCTCAATAAAATCAAAATCCATAATTTTCTCCAAATTTAAAGCAATGTTATATTATCTCGGGTTATAATTGCATCATAATTTTTAAACCCTAAAATTTCTGCAATATTATCGGAGTGATGACCAATTACTTTTTGACAAGAAGTTGAGTCATAATTGACAATACCACGAGCAAATTCGTTATTATTTTCGTCCAAAATTGAAATTACGTCACCTTTTTGGAAAGTATTTTTTACACCTACAACACCAATTGGCAAAAGACTTTTTTCAGCCATTAGTGCAGTTTTTGCACCATCATTAACGATTATTTTACCTACAATATTTGTAGCATAACCAATCCAGCGTTTTTTATCCGACATACTTTCATTTGACGGTAAAAACATTGTACCCAAATCTTCGCCTTCAAAAATTTTCTTGATTACATAAGGTTGTTTGCCGTTTGCAATTAAAACTTTTCCGCCAAATCTCGTAACCTGACGAGCCGCTTTCAATTTCGTTTCCATTCCGCCACGACCGCCATTTGAAACTCCTGAAGCAAGTGCCAAAATTTTATCATCAACCTTATCAACTTTTTTGATAAGTTTTGCATTTGGGTTTGTTTTCGGGTTGTCGCTATATAATCCGTCAATATCTGACAAAATAATCAACAAATCTGCATCAAGTTCACTTGCAACAAGTGCTGAAAGTTTATCGTTATCTGAGAAACAAACTTGCATATCTTCTTTGACATAACGCAAAGCAACATCAAGTGTTGAAACCGTATCATTTTGGTTAATAACAGGAATTGCGCCAAGTTCCAACAACTTGTTTAAAGTTGTTCTAAGACTCAAATATCTTTCTCGCACAGAAAAGTCATCTTCTGTCAACAAAATCTGAGCAGCAATTAACCCATAAGTTTCAAAACCACTTTCATAAATTGACATCAATTTACCTTGCCCGATAGCAGCACATGCCTGTTTTAATGCTGTACCTTGTGTATCTTCAAGATTTAATCTTTTTTTACCGAGTCCGACAGCACCTGATGTAATTACAATAACTTCTTTACCTGATTTTACGAGGTGCGCAATGTCCTCAATAAATGTGTAAACTCTCGGCAATGATACATAGCCTTCATCATTTCTCAAGACATTTGTTCCGAGTTTAACTACAATACGTTTTGCGTTTATAAAATCAAGTCTGTTCATAATTACTTTCTAACCTTATTTTCATTTCCGGAGATTAATCTTTTAATATTTTCTCTGTGTAAGAAAATTACATAAAGTGCAGCGATTACTGCATAAACAACATAAGCAATCGGCGCTTTCAAAAACCACATAATAAATGGAGCAATAGCAAGTGCGATAATTGAACCGAGTGAAACATATTTAGAAATCCAAGTGATAATACCCCAAATAACTGCAACACTCAAACCTGCAATCCAATTAAGAGCAAGTAAAGTTCCAACCCCTGTTGCTACTGATTTTCCGCCTGTAAATTCCAAAAATACTGATTTACTATGACCTAAAATTACAAAGATTGCGGCAAGTACAGGTAATAATCCTGTATTATACAAGAACGGGTGAATAAGTCCTAATCTTGCAAGGAATATTGTAAATGCAACAGCACCAATAACCGGAACAATTCCTTTTATTGCATCTAATAACATTACAATAAAAAACCAAAGGCTGCCCATTACTCGTTTTACGTTAGTTGCACCAGTTGAACCGGAACCGATTTTTCTGATATCTTCGCCCTTAAAAAGTTTAACAACAATATAACCTGTTGGGATTGAACCGATTAAGTAAGCTGAAATTGCCACAATTAAAAGTTCTCTCACCATTTCCATATAATTATAATACATTTTCTTCTCCTCTTGTTTTTACCAAGTATAACATATTTTTGAATTTTAATTCAAATTATTTCAAAATTAATTTGAAACATAAATTTTCAATAACCGTTTGCAAATTCATCGGCTTTGACAATGTTAATTGCCTCAATGCATCTTCGGTAATTCTCAAATCTTCTGTCAATCTGTAAAACAATCTTTTATCTGACAAATTATTTTTTAGAACTTCTGTTATGTAATTTTGCATTTGAGTTAAAATTTTTACCGCACCGTGTTCTGCGATTATGTTCAAAATTTTATCTTCCAATTCAATAACTTGATTTCTGTCAGTTGTCCAATAGTTTGAAAAAATTCCTTCAACAAGTGAAAAATCGTTGTTAATCTCCTGTTTTGCCGGTACAAAAAATGACTGTGCTCGAGAAACAACTGTTGAAATTACATCGGTTTTATCTTTTGTCAAAAAGATAAAAGTTGTATTTTTCGGTGGTTCTTCAAATGTTTTTAAAAGTGCGTTTGATGTTGCCTCAGGAAAATTCAATTGATTTAGCGGTAACAAATTCCCATCTTCATCTCTATCGCAAAATATGTAAACCCTATGATAATCACTTGTTATTGCAAGTTCATTGATTATTGCTTTTGCCTGATCAATATTAATATTCTTTTTACCCTTTGAAGAATCATCATCATCAGACGAACCACTTCCGGATTCTTTAAAATCAAGTCTTGTATAAATTTTAACGGCAGGGTGAGTTTGTTCTCTAATCCAACGACAGTTTAGACATTCGCAATTGTCAGATTTATCTTCTTTGCAATTCAAAAGACGTGCAACCTCTAGCGCTAATTCGCATTGAGTCGTAATATCAGAACCCCAAAATAGCAAACAGTGACTAATATTTTTGTTGCTGTCAGTTATGCCATTTTTGAAATATTCTATGAGTTTTGGTACTTTTTGTAAGATTGCACTATTGTAATAAGGCATATTCCACCTCTCTATCAACTTCTAATGCTGATTGACCGGTCTTGATTTTGTATTCAGCCTGAGTTATATTTTCTTTCAATTTTACAAGTTTTTTTAGTGAAACATTTTTGATTTTTTGAGTTTCAAGTTTTGCACGATATGGATGCATATTAAACATTCTTGCAATTTCATCAGGTGAATATTTTATTGATGCTGATTTAATTTGTATTTTATTTCTGATTAAAGTTTGCAAAACAGATAAAATTTCAAGTGGGTGTTTTTTGGATAATAATTTGTGATATTCTTCCAACGCTTTAGATAAATTTTCATTTATAAGATAGTCTGCAAAAGTAAAAATATCTTCGTTAATTACGCAAATTTCTTTGACCATTTCTTTTGTAGCAGGTTTATCACATGCAAAAATCTTCAGTTTTTCAAGTTCTGAATCTAATAATCTCAAATTCGAACCAACTTGGAGCAACATAGTTGCTGCTACATCATCAGAAATGTTCAAATCCTTGCTTTTTGCTTGTTGTTTAATCCAACTTTCAAGTTCTGCAGTTTTGTATGACGGAATTTTTGCAAATTCTTTAGCATTATATTTTGAAAATAATTTGAATAATTTTTTACGCTTATCAATTTTTTTCTGACTATCTTCAGGAATTGTTGCTACAAGAATTATATCAAGATTTTCATTGCAATTATCTAAAGCTTCTTGCATTTGTTTCAACTGTTTTTCATCAAAAGATTTATCTTCAGATTTGCCGCAAAGGTAGTTTAGGCAGTTAATCTCGATTAGCATTTTTCCAAACATCATCGGCTGAGATTTTAAAGCAGCAATGAAATCCGGATATTTAGGGTTGTTGAAATATTTATAACTCATTTCAAGAAAATTTTTGTCAAGTTTATCCTTGAACTTCTTGACCTCATTTGAAATGTTAAATTCTTCGTCCCCATAAAAGAAATAAATCATACGATAATTATAGCACAATTACTAAATAATTTATTCAAAATCCCCAACTTTTATAAATTGAAACAAGATGTATTGCTTTTTATTCCCTTTTGCCCGAATTTTAAATAATGTGCCCCCAAACAACTTGAAACGATAGGTTTTAGGCTCGTGTGATGCGATATCAATATTGTTATCTTTTATAAATTTCTTCGCTTTGTCATGTGCATATTTACTATCTTTTATTATTTTTTCATTTTTACACCTGACAATCGAATCGTTTCTTCTCCAATAGTGGTAATATGAGTCAGGCACAACAGTCATTTTGTCTGTATAAAATAAAACTTGCGGAGTGAAAATACAATCTTCAAAAAATATTCCTTCTTCAAATTTTAAGTTCAAATTTTTGAGTTTTTCCAGTTTATAAATTTTATTCCAAACATAAGAAAGTTCAGGTACGTCGCAAAGTTCAAACTTTAAATTTACATCATCTGTTGTTAAAATTTTGTCAAAAGATAATTTTACAGTTCTGTTGAACTTGTATTGCCTGATTATTCCCCCGACGGCGATGTCTGAATTAGTTGAAATTGCGGCATTATATAGATTTTCTAAAAAGTTTTTGCCTAACCAATCATCTGAATCCACAAAACTTATATATTCCCCACGAGCATTACTTATTCCTAAATTCCTTGCAAATGATGGTCCAAAATGTTCTGTGTGAAATATTTTTATACGATTATCATTTTTCGAAAATGTTTCTAAAATTTCAATAGAATTATCAGTAGAACCATCATCAATACAAATTATTTCAATGTCCTTTAATGTTTGTTCAATCAAACTGTTTAAACATCTTTCTAAAAATTTTGCCGTGTTATATACGGGAATAACAACAGATACTTTTGTCACAACCTCTCCTTTATTATATGTATTAGATAGTCTTTTTTTGCTTTTTTCTATGTAATACAAATATATCATACATGTCTGTTAATTTCAACACATTTATACAAGTATTGCAATGTTATTAAATTTATAAAAACAACCTAAAATTATTTTTAAAAGGAAAGATTTTATGAATTTAAAAGAAAATCTTGGAAAAAGTATTCAAAAATATAGAAAATTAAACAATTTGACTCAAGAAAAACTTGCAGAAATTGTAGAGATAGAAATTAACAGTATTAGTTCAATCGAAAGAGGTCGCTATTTTCCATCACCTGAAAATCTTGTAAAAATTTCGACAGCATTGAATGTTTCGTTGTCTGATTTGTTTAATTTTTCAGAAAAAACTACTTGTGAAGATTTTGAAAAAGAAATCCTTTCAAATTTATCTTTGTTAAAAAATGACAAAACAAAACTTGGCGCAATAAACTCTTTTATAAAAAGTATCCTGACAATATAAACTTTAAAAATATCAGAATAATTTTTAAATCTTACTAATATCGTCGGTCAATTTTTGTATAACTTCTTTAGCTTTTGCCTGCAATTCTTTGCGGTCAACTCCGCCATTTTTGTTTGTATCTAACGTTTTGAAGCTTTCATGTATCAGTTTTTGTGCTTTTACCGCATCTTCGCCTTTTAGTTCAAGTTTGGCTTCATCAAGCATATTGTAGATAAATTTACTGTATTCGGCAAGTTCTAATTGATTATTTTTGTTTTTATCCATCGACATCATCTTGTCAATGTCTTCTTCATCGGTAGTGTTGTCATTTGCCAACTTTGTCATCTCCGGCAAAACATTACCCTTGGTATCTTTAACCACAATTTTACCGTCTTTATCCAATTCAACAACGTATTTGTCGCCCAATTGTTGCTGAATTTTAGCTCTTTGTTCTTCTGCTGTTTTTTTATCATTTGTTGTAGTTGTTTTATCAGATTTATCAGTCTTATCTACTTTTGTTTCTTCATTTGAAAAAACTTTCTTAAAATCCGGAAATTTTACAACTGCATCGGGCATGAAGAATTTATTATTTTGCCACTCTTTTTTAGAACCTGTATAGGTTTGAACCAAATCACTATTTTCCGCAAGAAACGCTTTCTTTGCTGCTTTTATTTGTTCATCGGTTGGAGAATCAATACCTTGTGCTTTCAAGGCATCTGTTACCATTTTATGGATTGTTTCACCTTTGACAACCGTATGAGTTGTTTTTCCGTCTTCTGTGTCCGGTTTCTCTGTCGACTCTTCTTTAAAATCTGTTTCTTGAATTTCTTTACCTTCAGAATTTGTATACTTTGTTGTAGATTTGCCTGAAGTGTCTGTTGTCACAATTTTAATATTCCCATTTTCATCATAAGAATATTTTTCCGTTTTCATTGTTGTAGGGTTATCAATATCAATAATTCTTTCAGACAATTTATTGTTTTTCATGTCTTCTTCTGAATTATATTTTGATGAAATTTTATGTCCGTCTTTTTGTTCGGAAACGGTTACTGATGTCAATTTTGCATTGTCATCAGTACCGTCATAAACTCTTGCAATGACTTTTTTATCGCTATATTCAAAGTCTGTGCGAATTTCTTTGCCATCTTTTTCTTCAACAATTTTTGTTACTTTATTTTCTTCATTCCTGTAAGTTGTTTTATTATCTTTTTGCTCTACTGAACTTTTGTCAGGGTTTATTGTTTTGGTGTAATTGTTCTTTTTATTAGTAATAATTTTTGTTCCGTCAGGTTTTGTCACCTCGACAGTACCATCTGCATGTGTTACAGATGTTGAACCGTCCGCTAATGTTTGTGAAGTAGCACATTTTTTACTATCTGATGGCTCAAAAATAGGTTTTTTACCAGATTGTTGAACTTTTCTGGTTTGTGTTGTTTGAGTCGTATTATTGTTGCTTACTTGTTGAGGACTGATTCTTTCAACCATAAAAAATACACCTTTATAATCTCTTACAAGGTGTATTTCGACATTTTTTATGAAAACTTTAATTATTAGCAATAAAATTTTACAAAATATTAAAATTCATAAATCCACGTTATTCTAAATAAGTCTATTATTTTTCGCCTAAAATATGTATGTGCAAGTGGAAAACTTCCTGCCCTGCTTCTTTACCGGTATTTATCAAGGTTTTGTAAGATTTTAGACCAATCTTTTTAGTAACGTCTTTAACTGTTTGCAAAAGTTCTGCCATCAAGTTTTTGTCTTCAAGTTCGTTCAATGATGGAACATGAGTTTTTGGACAAACTAGCAAATGAATCGGAGCCTTTGGATTTATATCTTTAAAAACTACGGTATTATCAGTTTCATAAACAAATTCTGTTCCAAAATCACCATTAATTATTTTGCAAAAAATACAATCTTCACTCATTTTTTTCTCCTTTACTATCGTAATTTTTTAGCCAAAGACAAACCTGCCGGCAATGGTAATACAACATTTTCATAATCCTGATTTGCATTTATATCATCAATAAATGTTTGCACTTTTGCCGCATGAGAAATTACATTGTCACACGCAATATAACCGCCAACTTTTAGATGTGGTGCTATCAAATGGAAAAATTTGATATATTGTGCTTTATTAGCATCAATAAATGCAAAATCACATTCAAAATCATCAGGCAAATATTCTAAAATCGTTGCTGCATCGCCTTTTTTGGTAGTGATAATATCTGCCACGCCACATTTTTCAAAATTTTCTTTTGCAATATCCAGTCTTTTGTCGTAAAACTCAATTGTTGTAAGGTTTCCGCCAGTTTTTTTTAATGCTTTTCCAATCCAAATCCCAGAATAACCGTTAGAAGTTCCAACTTCAATCACACTTTGTGATTTTGAATCAACAATCAAATTATACAAGAATTCTGCTGTAGTTCTTGAAATATTCCAAAATTGTTTTTGAGTTTTTTCTAATTCTTTTAGAATTTCTTGTGTTGTAGTATCAAATGTTTCAATCATAATCTATTTTATCGTTTTAACCTTATTTGTTACAACAATCGCTCTAACAGGAATGTCAAGCGGACTTGTTTTTATTACTTCTTTCAAATCTGTATCAATTACGGAGTACAAACCTGACAATGCATTTGTTACCATAATCAAATTACTTCCTTCAACAGGAACAATGTTTGTAGCAAAAGCGTTTGTGTTTAAATACAATTTGTCAGTAATTACATCTTCTTCCGTATTCAAAACTTCAACAATATTATCTTGTGCACACAAAATAAATAATTCATTATTGTGAGCATACATATCAACCGGCTTTTCAGAAACTTCAAACTCGTTTATAAATCCATTTGTTTCGTAATCAACAATCGCAACTCTGTTTTTAGTTCTGCTTAGAATATAAATTTTTCCGTTTTGATAAGAGATTTTTGAAATATTTGGAAAACTTCCGATATTTTTCAACAAATAATTGTTATCAAGTTCAATTGCCCAAATATTGTTGGTTTTTCTATCTACATAAAATAACTTTGTACCATCTTCACTGAGTGTAAATTTTTCACTTTGACCATTTATTTTTAATTGTTTTTTTAGGGTCATAGATTCCAAACTAAAAATGTAAACACTTGAATCTGCGCCAGATGAAATATAAGCAATTTTATTATTTTTATCAATAATTATTTGTTCAGGAACTGTTTCAAAATTTACTTGTTTAATAACTTTTTCGTCCATTAATGAAATAATATTCATAGTTTTGCAATTGAAATAAGTTACAAACAAAAATTCGTTGTTATACGCTTGAATATCATTGATTACGTGTTCTTGTTCCAGTGCATATTCAGGGACTTTTGAATCTGATTGGACAACCTGAATATTTTTATTTACACCGGTTGAAATATAAAAAGTTTTACCTTTTAGTGGTTCAACAGGTTTTGTTATATTTTTACCTTTATTTCGTGTATTGTTAATTCTCAAACCTGTATCTTGAGTTACAGAAACATCTAAATTCCCGATAATTCCTTTCAAACTTTCCGGAATAACAAGACCTTTCGGCAACAAAATATCTTGCGGCAAAAGTGCTGATACAAGTTCATTTGGCGGAGCAGTCATGTTAATAACTGTTTTTTTACCGTTCGTATTGATGACTTTTAACAGTGCAAAATTGTTGTTAAAAATTATCATATCAGGTTTTTGTTTTAAGGTCGCATTTTTCGGATAACTTTCTTTTATTGTCAAATTATCTGTTTCATCAGATTTGGCAGGAAACAACGGCAAATACATTGTTTTATCCGGTAACAAAATAGCACCGTCAAAACGAAAATTTGTTTCAGGGAAGTCTTTATTTACAAAGTCTTGAATTTGTTTTGGAACTTGTGCACCCAAAGCTGATGTACAAGTTAGCACAAATAAACAAATCATCGTTAATAATTTACGCATAATTATTTGAATACTCCTTTAACTTTCGACATTATCGATTTTTGAGGTTTTTTCCCACCTGACAAAGTATATAATTCTTGATACAAGCGTTTTTCCTGTTCAGATAATTTTTCAGGAATTTTAATTTTTACAACAACAATATGATCACCACGTTGAGATGGTTTTGTGATAATCGGAACACCCGCACCTTTAACTTTTACGATATTTCCATGTTGAGTGCCTGACGGTATTTGAATTTCTTTATCCCCATCAAGTGTTTTTATTGTTATTAAATCACCCAAAACTGCTTGTGCAGGAGAAATTTCAAGTTCTGTAAATACATTAATACCATCACGTTTAAAGTATTTTGATGGTTCAACGTGAATTACGACAAACAAATCACCGTTAGGTCCACCGTTTTGCCCACAATCACCTTCGCCGGAAACTCTAATCTTGGACATATTATCAACACCGGCAGGAATTTTTATTTCAACTTTTCTGTCTTTGTTAATAAATCCTTGACCTTGACAAGATTTGCAAGGTTTATCAATAATTTCACCACTACCTTGGCAATGCGGACAAGTTGTAATCTGCGCAAAGTTGCCCAAAGGTGTTCTGGTAACTGTTTTCACCTGACCGGAACCGCCACAATGCGGACAAGTTTTCTTTGCTGAACCCTTTTCAGCACCTGTTCCGTTACAATCAGGACACAGTTCTAAGTGGTTAAATTTTATTTCCTTTTGAGTTCCAAATACCGCATCTTCAAACTTCAACTTGATATCATATCTCAAGTCGTCCCCTCTGCGAGGAGCATTAGGATCAGGTCTGCCACCAAATCCAAAACCACCAAATCCACCAAAGAAGCTTTCAAAAATATCGTTCAAATCACCAAAACCACCGGCAAACGGACCGTTTGTATCAAATCCGGCATTTTTCAAGCCATCTTCGCCGTATTGGTCATAAGTTGCACGCTTGTTATCATCTGATAATGTTTCATACGCTTTACCGAGTTCTTTGAATTTTTCTTCCGCATCTGGAGCTTTGTTTACGTCGGGGTGTAATTGTCGGGCTTTCCTTCTAAAAGCCGATTTTATCTCGTCTTTTGAAGCATCTTTTGATACTCCCAATATTTCATAAAAATCTGTCATTTTTCTACTTTACTTCCTTCTAGTCAAATGCTATTCAGCAGTTGCAACATTGACCAATGTTGGTCTAAGTACTTTTTCGCCTAATTTATAACCTTTTTGTAATTCATTTATAACTGTGTGTTCTTTGTGTTCCGAAGTTGGTGTTTGCATAACCGCTTCATGGAAGTTAGGATCAAAATCTTCGCCAATAGCTTTGATTTCTTCTAAGCCCATTTTTGTAAGAGTTTCACAAACTTGTTTGTATAAAAGATTAAAACTTTCTTTTACTTTTTCGCAATCATCAACTTTTTCCAAAGATTTTTGACCACGTTCAAAATTATCAAGAACTTCTAACAAACTTTTCAACGCTTTTTCTGTACCAAAGTTGATTAGATTTTCTCTTTCTTGCTCTTGACGTTTTCTGTAGTTGTCAAAATCCGCAGCAAGTCTTATATATTGGTGATTTAATTTGTCATATTTTTCTTGAAGTTCATTGTTTTCTTGTTTGTTGTCAACAACTTCTTCATTGTCATTTACGTCTTCTTGAGATGTTTCTTCTGTATTATCAATATTTTCTTCGTTCTTAACGACATCTTCGTTTTTGAACGGATTTGAATTTTCTGTTGCCATAATTTTCCCTTCTCAATATTTCATATATATAACTATTATAAAGTATGAAAAGGATTTAACAAGTTAAATTTATTATTTTTTAATAATTGGGGGGGGAACAGATTGTTACAAATATAATCAATATAGATTTTCATTATGATAACAGATTCTTACAAAGCGAACCAACGAACCTGCGGTGAGTTGTGTGAGTCTGTATGCGTAGGCGAAGCCGAAGAAGAATAGGCTAAAAATCACTTTTCGTAAACTCAAAGGATTTTTTAAACCTTTCAGAATGACGAGAATTTGCCAGTTACACCAAGTTGTCACTCCGGACTCCGATCCGGAGTCTGTTTTTATAATCTTGACAAAACCATATAAATTATTCCAAAAATTCCACCTCATTGTTTAAAATCATTTTTATAGTAGAATGTTCCATGTAAACACGGTTACAAAAGGAAAGGATATTTAAAAATGACAAAACTTTCACCATTACAAATTGAAAGATTAAAGTACCAACCAAAATTACCTTCAAGTTTACAAAACGGTGTAAACTCATTAGAAATGGTTGAAGGTTCCGCAACTCAATCTGTTAGAGATCAGGAACAAATCAAAAATTTATTTACTAACACTTATGGCAAACCAACCGTAACATTCAAATCAACATCTTCAGCTTCAACTTCAGAAGTTAGAAATGTTGGTGTTATCCTATCAGGCGGTCAAGCTCCTGGTGGACACAACGTTATTGCAGGTTTGTATGATTCTTTGAAAAATGCTAATCCTGAAAATAAATTATACGGATTTTTAGGTGGACCTTCTGGTATTATTGAAGGTCAATATGTTGAATTTACTGACGAATTCATCAATGCTTACAGAAATACCGGTGGTTTTGATATTATCGGTTCTGGCAGAACTAAACTTGAAACAGAAGAACAATTCCAAAAATCTTTGGCTGTTTGTAAAAAATTGAACATCTCTGCTGTTGTTATTATCGGTGGTGACGATTCAAATACAAACGCTGCATTACTTGCTGAATGGTTTGTAAAAAATAACGCAGGTATTCAAGTTATCGGTTGTCCAAAAACAATTGACGGCGACTTGAAAAATGAACAAATCGAAATTTCTTTCGGTTTTGATACAGCAACCAAAACTTATGCAGAACTTATCGGAAACATTCAAAGAGATGCTAATTCTGCTAAGAAATATTGGCACTTTATCAAAATTATGGGAAGAAGTGCTTCTCACGTTGCATTGGAAGCAGCACTTCAAACTCAACCAAACATCACTTTGATTTCAGAAGAGGTTGAAGCTAAGAAAATGTCATTATCTTCAATTATTGACTATATGACAGATATTATCGTTAAACGTTCAAATAACGGTAAAAACTTTGGTATCGCAGTTATTCCGGAAGGTTTAATCGAATTTATTCCTGAAATGGGTTCAATGATTTCTAACTTGAACGATATTATGGCAAGTTTAGAAAAAGATTCATCATTTGCTAATGCTTCTGCAACTGAAAAATTCAGCATTGTTGAAAGCAAACTATCAAGTGAAAATGCTAAAGTTTATGCTTCATTACCGGCACTAATCAAATCTCAATTACTTGCTGATAGAGATCCACACGGTAACGTTCAAGTTTCAAAAATCGAAACAGAAAAATTGTTAATCGAAATGATTTCTGCAAAATTAAGCGAAATGAAAGAAGCAGGCAAATTCTCAGGTAAATTCTCAGCACAATCACACTTCTTCGGTTATGAAGGTCGTTGTGCATTCCCATCAAACTTTGATGCTGATTACTGCTACTCACTAGGTTACAACGCATTTGCATTGATTAACTTTGGTTTAACAGGTTACTTGTCATCAGTAAGAAATCTTACTCAACCTGCTGACGAATGGATTGCTGGCGGTATTCCTCTTACTATGATGATGAATATGGAAAAACGTCACGGTGAAATGAAACCAGTTATCCAAAAAGCGTTGGTTAAACTTGACGGACCTGTATTCAAACAATTGGAAGAAAACAGAGAAGACTGGGCAATGAATGACAGATATTTATTCCCTGGCGCTATCCAATACTTTGGACCAAGTTCAGTTTGTGATATCACAACAGTTACTCTTCAACTTGAAAGAGGAAAAGTTCTAGCATCTGTTTAATTCACAAAACGAATATAAAAGTAAGACCTTGCAAATTTTGCAGGGTCTTATTTTTTTATGGTATAATTTAAATATTATGATTACTACAGAAAATTTGACAGTACGTTTTGGTACTGAACCCCTATTTGAAAATGTTAATATAAAATTCTCGCAAGGGAATTGTTATGGTTTAATCGGTGCAAACGGTGCCGGAAAAAGTACTTTTTTGAAAGTTTTGTCAGGTGATTTAGAACCGACAAGCGGTTATGTCCATATCAAAAAAGGTCAAAGAATTGCCGTATTGAAACAAAACCACTTTGAGTTTGACGATTACACAGTTATTGACACGGTTATTATGGGTCACAAACATCTCTATGATGTTATGAAAGAAAAAGATGCACTTTATATGAAACCGGATTTCAATGATGAAGATGGTTTAAGAGTTGCAGACTTAGAAACAGAATTTGCAGAAATGGGCGGTTGGCAAGCAGAATCTGATGCCGCATCGTTATTGAACGACTTGGGAATTCCTCAAGATTTACATTATTCTCAAATGAAAGACCTTACAGGTAACGAAAAAGTCAGAGTATTACTTGCTCAAGCACTTTTTGGTACTCCAGATATTTTGCTGCTTGATGAACCTACAAACCATTTGGATTTAGCGACAATTACTTGGCTTGAAGATTTTTTGATTGATTTTCCAAACACGGTTATCGTTGTTTCTCACGATAGAAAATTTTTAGATAGAATTTGTACGCATATCGCAGATATTGATTTCAGAAACATTCAACTTTATACAGGTAATTATTCTTTCTGGACTCAGGCAAGTGCTTTGATTATGAAACAAAAAGAAGAGCGCAACAAAAAACTTGAAGAAAAAGCAGAAGAATTCAGACGTTTTATCGCAAGATTTAGCGCCAATGCATCAAAAGCAAAACAAGCAACATCAAGAAAAAATATGCTTGAAAAATTGACACTTGAAGATATCAAACCTTCAACAAGAAAATATCCGAGTATTTATTTTAAATATTCAAAACTTCCGGGGAAAGATGTTTTGAATGTTCATGGGTTGAAGAAAACTTTAAACAATGAATTATTGATAAAAGCATTGTCATTTGATGTCAGACAGGGCGAAAAAATTGCATTTATTTCTGACAATCAAAATGCCACAACGGCATTGTTTGAAATATTGGAAGGCAGAATGCAACCTGACGAGGGTACTGTAACTTGGGGTGTTACCGCAACTCATTCATATTGTCCAAAAGATAACAATGAATACTTTGAGTCTGACAAAGACCTTATTCAATGGCTCGGACAATATTCTCAAGACCAACACATAAGTTATTTGAGAGGATATTTGGGCAGAATGTTGTTTTCCGGTGAAGATGCCGAAAAATCAGTGAGAGTTCTCTCCGGTGGCGAAAAAGTAAGATGTATGTTCGCAAAAACAATGATTGAAGAATCAAACGTGCTACTGTTTGATGAACCGACTAACCATTTGGATTTGGAAGCAATTACATCATTAAACAATGCTTTGATTGATTACACGGGAACAGTATTGTTTACTTCGCAAGATTATCAATTTATAAATACAGTTGCTGACAGGATTATTGAAATTACACCTAACGGCTATTTGAATTATCAAATGAAGTACGAAGATTATCTTGCTAATGAAGAAATCCAAAAGAAACGAAAACAACTTTACCAACCAACAAATGTTAAAAGTAAAAAATAATTCCAAATTGACAGATAAATCGAATGAGGTTTATCTGTTAATTTTTAACCATTGAGAGAAAATTTGCAAGGCTTTAGTAAGTTGAGTAAAATTATTAGCATACCCGATTCTCAAATAGCCGTCAACTTCTAAGGTTTTCCCTGGGAGAATCATTACACCTGTTTCTTCTTGCAATTTTTTGCACAACTCAACAGATGACAATGAAGAATTGTATTTTACAAAAGCCGTTGTTCCACCTTGAGGAGAAATTAAGCGTATGTTGGAGTCAGAATTTGCCCAATCAAGTAAAATTTTCTTACCGATTTTTATTTTTTCAAGATTTCTTTTTATTATTTTATCCTTGTTTTCTATAGCTAATGCTGCAAAAAAATCGTCCAAAATTCCAACGCTAATTGTGTTATATTCCCTGTGATGATTGATTTGGGAAATAATTTCCTCATTTGCAACTATCCAACCGAGTCGCAATCCTGCAAGAGAAAATACTTTTGACATACTTCCCGTCGAAATTCCTTTGGAATATAAGTCTGCAATTGATGCGCCAAACGGATTACCGGCATGATTTAATCCTCGATAAACCTCGTCACACAGAATATAAGCATTTGAATTTTTTGCAATTTCAACAATTTGCTTCAGCATATTATCAGGTATTACCGCTCCTGTAGGGTTATTGGGATTGTTTATACAAATCAATTTAGTATCATTTCCTACAAGTGTTTCAAGTTCGTTCAAATCCGGCAGCCAATTATTTTCTTCTTTTAAAAAGCACATTTTTACATCTGCACCAAATGACTTTGGAATAGAATAGTGCTGCTGATACGTTGGAACGACAGAAACGACGTTATCCCCCTGCTCAACCAAAGCCATTATTACAAGGTGGTTTGCGCCAATTGCACCGTGGGTAATTGTAATATTATCATGAGTTTGGTGTTCATAAAGCGTTGTTATTGCTTGTTTTAACCTTTGGCTACCGTGAATGTCACCGTAATTCAACTTTCGGTTTAAAATCTCGTCCAAAAATTGGTCTTTTGAACCAATAATCTTGAATAATTCATCTAAACTTAATGACTCAACACAAGTGTCCGCCAAATCATATTTTGCATCTTTTTCATAAAGATTAAACCATTCTTCAACCTTAAAATTTTCAATAAACAAAACTTTTCCTCGTTAAAATTTATAATCAAGACAGTGCTTTTCTGTCAATTTGTTCAAATACATTTTTTCTGTCAAAAGTTCCCAATCAGTGAACTTCATATCAGTTCCAACACCCATAAACGGATAGTATTTTTCAGGGTATTTATTACGTGCAATGAGTTTTATGTAATCGCTCAAAACTTTGCAACCACGGTAGAAAATATCGCTATTTTCTGATAATGTTGCGCCAACGTCTTTAACTTGCGGATACAAAACTTTTGCTTTGTATTTTAATTCGTCAATATTTGGCAAGTGACTCTTCATCACTTGTTTTAATCCTCTTCTTATATATCGAGGGTCGTCAGTATCAATAACAAAACCCATTTTTGCCAAGAACGGGACATTCGACTCATCGGAACAGTATGTAAGCCTGTTCATCTTATTTTTTGCAAGTTCAAGAATTGCAGAAAGGGTCAAAAGCTGCCCGTTGCCTTCTTTTTCATTGTAAGAAATAAGTTGACGACCTTCGATAGTTGATGTTTTTTTGTCAATATTTATATCAAATGTACCGAGTTCTTTACCTTCGATATTTTCAAGTCGAATTGTCGTCAAAGGTTCCGGTTTAGTCATACCAACTCTGACTGTTTTCATTCTTGAATTAAGTGCCTCAAATTTGTTGAAAAACACTAAACCATTGTTGTTATAAAATGATATCGCTCGTTTTGAAAAATCAACGCCCATATACATATTTAAAAGCAAACATAATATTTTTTGCTAGTGTTTTGCCCCAAATATTAAGACAAATTAATATTTTTCAATAACATTTTCAAATAATAATTTTTTATACAATAAAATTTTTCTTTGAATGACAAAGTTTTGAAAATTGGGTCAATTTGTTGCTTTGAAATCTCCAGTTTTGTAAGTTTAGATTTATCAAACTTGGTGTGTTGCGCCAAGTATTTTACTGTATGCAAATTATATTCAAAAACTTTTTTATGGTGTGTGTTTTTGAGATATTCACAAATATCTTCAAAAGAGTAATCTATATTTACATTATCCAAAGTTGATTGAATAATTTTGGCGGTTGTTTGAGAATTATCTTTTTCAAAATACTTCAAACTGTTACTGAACAAAAAATCCAATGTTGGCTGATTTGAAATACCCAACGCTTTCATAGCTTCTTTTGGAAGTTTCATTTTTTGTTTTTTGTTGTCATGAACATTCCAAATTTCTTTGCATTTTTTGTTTAAAAAGTTTTTTGCTTGAGCAAATTCTTTTGATGTTCCATATAAACTTTTAAGATTTTTTATCTCCGTTGTTGAATTTTTGTCGATTGCATTTGCAAGTTCATAAATCAATGTTCGCAATTTTTCATCTCGCAAATTTTCTTCAATTTGAAGAAAGCCAAAGTTTGAATTTGCATAAGGATTTATTTTCTCAACGTAATTTATACACGAAGCAAGACTCATCAACGGAAGAGCCTTTTGCCTGTTTTTATTTAAGAAACTGTGTTGTTTCAAACAAATCAGGTCGTTTGTTTCGTCCATTAGTTTGTGATTTTTCATTGCTACCGGTTCTTTACCCATGACAATTCTTTTCCCCTATATATTAATAAAGGAAATTTTTAACAAATAATTGACAAATTTTTAGCAAATGTAACGAAATTATAAACTTTTTATTGCAAAATTTGGCAAGTTCCGACAGATTTTGAATGACGATTGCCAAAAGCATCATTGTCATACATAATTTGCGCTTCTGATGTGAATGTTCCCTCTTTGCGGTCTATTACAGAGTGTTCTCGTGAAATATAATCATCATTCATTGATTGAGAATTGTATTCAATTTTGGACTCGTCAAAATTTATAATATAGTCAATAGGTTCTCTTTGGTTATAGATTTTTTTATAAGCATCATCAATTCTAAAAAGTCTATGCTGCCTGCTAGTTGAAACTACACTGTCATCTTGATTGTAAATAGTTTGTTCATAATCACAGCGTACGATTTGCATTTTGTCAAATTCCGGTACGAATTGGTCAGCAAAACATTTCACTCCGGCAAAACCTAATATAAAAATCGCTAGTAATCCAAAAAATCTTTTCATACAAATATTATAATTCAAACATCTTAAATTAAGAATATTTAATAATATTCGTTTCAAATTACCTAAGATTTACTCTTTGCAACTTTAAATAAATCATCAATTTTGATAACTTTTACTTGCTTAGATTCAATTTTTTGGTCTATAAACGAAGCAAGTACATCATTGAAACTAGTTTTACTAAAAGTCATTTTAGCAGGAACCCCTAAAGCCTGAGCCAGTTTGTCTGAGTATTTATTAAATTCTTTCTGTGCTTTATCACCGGCACATCTTGCATCTTTTTCCAGAAAATTGTTATAGTATTTGCTATGACTTATTTCCATAGGACAATACAACATATTAGCTTTCAACAGTTTATGCGCTAATGTTTTTTCCTCATCAGTTAAAACTATTTTGTTATTTCTGAAAAAATTGAAAAAACTTTTCTTATAATTTGAAATTATTTTAGATTGCCACTTATGACGAAATTCATGATTTATTGCATTTACAAGATCTGCTTTCGGCCAATTAGGGTCAATCGTCACATTTTTAGTTAAATCATGATAATAACCGCCACATTTTTTTAGTTTTTGCAATCTGACTTTTCCTCTCAGTCCCACAACATCTTGCTTTTGTTCTGCATACTTAGCAGCAGACAAAACAAAATCTTCATTGTCATAATTCCTTATATATAAATAAGGATCATCTTTCACTTGGGAAATTATTTCAGGATTTCCGTCAATTGTTTTATTTATAAGTTTTCCATCTTTTAATCTAGTTGCCGTTGTTTTAATTTGGTTGTTTTCAATAGTCGCCCATTTCGGAGCCAAATTTTCATAGATTTGAGTTTCAAATCTTGAACCGTCAGGATTTTGTTTGTATTGCAACTTCATTCTTGAGATGCCTGTCACTTCTGGTGTAAAGGCTTCTTTTGTTCCATTGGTAATTTTACCATCATATAAAAACTTTGTATCAGTAAAACGCACATTTTCTTCATGTTCATATTTTCGAACAATTTTTGACGTTTTCTGCCCTTCTTGTTGTTTAATTATGACCTTTTTCAACAATTTATTTTCATTATTACGAAAAGAATAAACTTTAGACAATCCCTGCCCAAAATTTGTGGCAATTTCAACTTTTTCAAGAGATGAAGCACCTTCCGGAATTAAATTTTTTGGTAGTGAATTAAATTTGATATTTTCCTTAGAAAGAAGTTTGTACCCGTTTTTTGTCCATTTTTGAGCAATGTTTGTCGTAATTTTTCCAATATTAACCATTTTAAATATCCCCTTATAATATTTAAAAAATATTTAATAAAAAAATTGCTTAATAGATTTATATTTGTTACGTAAAATAAATATTTTTGGAAAAATAGGTTGATATTGCCACACCAACGACATTAATTTACCAGATTCTTACAAAGCAAACCAACGAACCTACGGTGAGTTGTGTGAGTCTGTATGCGTAGGCGAAGCCGAA
>CAVHEM010000035.1:0-12764 GCA_963635055.1 Bacteroidaceae bacterium
ACAAAATTTTTCGCAAAAATTTGTCGACATTTCTGACAAAATTGCAGCTATATACGGAGAAATTGAACTTGCAACTCAAGAAAAATTAGCAAATTTTATATCAAATTTGAAAAAGAAATTTAAGTTTGCATTTTTTGTTTTTGGTACTACCGAAACAGAAGATGAAGAAAAGGAAATTGAAGAAGAAAAACGAACTTTTGAATTAAAAACTTTTATTCACAAACTATATAAAAAGATAAAACAAAAAACAGAAAAGGATAACGAAAAAAATGTACATGAATCCAATGAATGATTCAGAAATACTAAGACAACATCGCAACTTAACAACCACGCAACAGAAAAAAAATCTTTCAACAAGAGAAGGTGTTGTGGTAAATAATTTTGTCAAAGAAAATGAAAATAATCCGGACTTGAATTTATCCGAAACAAAAGACTCTTTTGTAATTTCGGATAATGTTCCATTGCCAAAAGATTTGTACAAAGATACAAATATTGTTGATAAAAAACTAATTCCTCTAAGTGGAGTGGCACTTGGCGTAATGGGTTCACTTGCCGTTGTTACGGAATTTGTAAAACATAGTGCAAAAATCAGCAAAAAACTTGCAAAAGAAAAATGTCTTCCACCGCTGACAAGAAACGTAAATCTAAATAGCGAGTATAGTCAAATTATGTACCAAATGGTGCAAAGTCCAAACAAAAAGACATTTTTAGCAGGTGTAGGAACGTTAACGCTTGGGGCTATGGCTTTTATGGGACAGACGTTTTTTGACGGGTTTAAAGAAGTTTGGGTGAAGCGCAAAGATTCAAATATTCAAAAGAATTTGCAAGAAAATCTTATCGCAGTAGAAACAGAATCTTTTTCCGGCAAAATGCAAATTATTCGAAGTATGCTTTCTAAATATTCGACTGATTTTGAAAAATATTTGAAAAATGACCCGAAAGAAACTTCGCCAAACTTTGGAAAAACAAAATTTGCAATCCCGTTTACTTCTGATAAAAAAGATGATAAAAAAACAATTTCGCAAAATCTGGGAAATATTTTGCTTGGGATTGGAACTTTTGCAGGCATTGTTGGATTTGGATTTTTGGCATTGAAAAACCTTTCAAAAAGTAAAGAACATTTGAAAGAGGGGCTAAATATTGCAAAAGATGCAATCTCAAAAGTTGTTGAAACGTCAACAGAAAAGACAAAAGAAATTGATAAAGGCAATTTGGAAGCAATGTTCCGCTCACTTGAAGGTTCTGACGGTGTTGAAGACTTTATAGAAAAAGAAGTAAAAAAATTAAACTGGGAAAATAAAGAAGAAAAAACAGAGTTTTTGAATAATATTTTAACCCAAATGAGAACTTCGACAACTAAAGCAAACCCGAATTATGCAGGTGACGGAATTCCAAAACCGGCATTCAACTCATTCGTTAACGAGTATCTTGCATTTTTCTACAATTGGCTGCTTGATACCTCGAACCCTCAATTCAGACACTTGTTCTTGGGAATTACAGGGCTCACTGCAGTTTGCTATGGCGGAAAACTTACCGGTGATGCGTTGAAAGAAGTTCAAGTAAAAAAAATCAATGCGGAAACAGAACTTTCACTCCAAAAACGATTGGTTTCAACAGAATTAAGAAACTTTAAATCAAAGAAAGATGCCGCAATAAAACCGCTCGTTGATGAATTTTATAAACAAGTTGATAGTGGAAAACGCAGCAAAGACGAATTAAAAACAATGGCTGAAAATGTCTTGTTTGAAATCAAAAATGGACCACCATTTGTTTATTCATAGTCGTTAAGGAGCATTTATGATTCAACAGATTTTACCGCAACCAATATACCAAAATCCGCCTCATTACTATGCTTGCACCTCTTGCAAGTTACCGGAAAACGGTAGAAATTATTGCACTTTTGATAAAAATGAAGTTGATTATTTCGTTAAACAAAAAGAAAATGCTCTACCGTATTTGACAGATATTTTGGAGCATTCTAATAACGAAGCGCAAGTGACCGAAACACTCTACATTATGGATAGAATGATTGATAATGGAACAAAAGGAATAGATAAGTTGTATCCTGTTTTTGCAAAATTTAACAATACAAAATCACCTAATATTCAAACTTTTTTGGCTGGGATTTATAGAAAAATACAAGTTCCTGATGCATTTGGACCGTTAGTCAAAATGCTAATACAAAATTCAATGGAATCACAAAATCCACAACAACCTTTTGACCCGAATGAAGAAATCGGTGGCGCTATTTTGAGTTATTTGTCAGATAGATTTAGAGGGTAAATTTTACGTGTCTTAATTTTTAGTTAGAGCATCAATTGTTGTGTTTAGAATAAGTGAAATTTTGTATAGGGTGTAAATTGTTGGTGATTTTTCCATAAAACCGATAATATTCCTCGGCGTAGGTTTTGGTTTCAATTTGCAAAAAGTTGGAGAAATCGTGGTAACGCTACGGAATATGTTGAACCTTATTCCGAGCCAAATGATTGCTATCGTGGTTGTCCACGTTGCTTAAGCTGTACGATGATTTTAGCAAAACATTGTTGGAAATTTACTAAGGACTATCCTTGGTAAAAAGTGATTGGTTTGCTAAACAGATTCTGAATAACAAGAAAATTTATTTGCTCATTGCATTCGCAAAAATTTTCTAAGTTTTCAGAATGACGACCCTCTTGCGGTGTACGCCAACCAGTCATTCCGGACTCCGATCCGGAATCTGTTTACAAAGATTGTACAAATTCGTTATTTACTTGAACAGATTGTTACAAAGCGAACCAACGAACCTGAGGTGCGTTGTGTGAGGTGAGTATGCGTAGGCGAAGCCGAAGAAAAATAGGCTAAAAATCGCTTTTCGTAAACTTAAAGGATTTTTTAAGCCTTTCAGAATGACGAGAGCGTTTCTTTGCCCTTATCCCTCCTCCAACAACACTACAGCATTGGCTTCGATTGCGAGTTTTTGCCCTACTGAATCTAAATTTTCTTTGGTTTTGGCTTTTATTGAAAGTTGATGGTTTTCTATACCGAGCATTTCGCAAAGCCTTGTTTTCATTTTGGGAATATACGGCATCATTTTTGGCGCTTGCGCTATAATATTACTGTCAATATTCACAATGGAATACCCTTTGCTTTTGACAAGTTCATACACGTGTTTTAGTAAAATTGTGCTATCAATATCTTTATATTTTGGGTCTGTATCAGGAAAAATTGTTCCAATATCATCTAGCGCTAACGCTCCCAACATTCCATCAATAATTGCATGGATTAAAACATCAGCATCTGAGTGTCCAAGTAAGCCTTTCTCGTGTGTGATTTTGACTCCGCCAATTATGAGATCTCTACCTTCTACAAGTTTATGAATATCGTAGCCAAGTCCTATTCTGTACATTTTCTCTCCATTTGTTATAATAATTCTTATTAATATGATATATTAAAGATGATGAATAGTAAATTTTATAATACTAATAGCGTACTTATAGCAAATGAAATGCCTGTTGTGACACGTCGTACTACGACCACAACAACTCAACCACCTTCCTATTCTGCAGATGCGTATGATGATTACGGTGTTTCATCATTTTATCCAATGTATTTGAATGCTTTGTTTTTTGTTTTTATGGTATGGGTGATTTGTTCTGCTATTGCTCTATTGTTTTGCGGAATTTTGATATTTTGTCTTTTGAGAACAAAATCTAAAAAATGCAAAATTTGCGGCACCAAAATTGTTGCGAAGAATGATAAATTCCCACAGAATTGTCCAAAATGTGGTGCGACTTTGAATTAGATTTTTAGCTTCCGAAATAATTCATCAAACCATCATGAAGTTTTTCGTTTTTGCAAAGTTTCTTTAGTTTTGCTATTGCACGATTTTCTATTTGACGAATTCTTTCTCTGGAAACGCCGTATTGCGAACCTATTTCATCAAGTGTTTTCTTCACTCCGTTATTGTCCAAGCCGTAGCGCAAAATCAAAACGTCACGTTCTTTTTGGCTAAGTTGGTTCAAAATTTGTCTGATATCTTGCAACAAGTTTTCGTGTGTAACTTTGCCATCTGGTGTGATTGTAGATTTGTCGATGATGAAGTCTGCAATTTTTGAAGAATCTTCATCACTTGATGTAGGAGTATCCATGCTCACTGTGGATTGTGCAGATTTTATGATTGATGTTAATTTTGATACTGGTAAACCTAAACGGTATGCAATTTCTTGTTTTGTCGGAGTATGTCCGAGTTCTGTGGTTAAATCAAGTGTTGCACGTCTGATTTTACCGATAGAATCAATCATGTGGATAGGTAGTCTTATAATTCTTGCTTTGTCTGCAATTGCACGGGTTATTGATTGTTGAATCCACCATGTTGCATAAGTAGAAAATTTATAACCTTTTTTATAATCAAATCTGCCTGCTGCCTTAATCAAGCCAACATTTCCCTCTTGGATAAGGTCTAAAAATGATAAGCCTCTACCAATGTATTTTTTTGCAATACTTACTACAAGTCTTAAATTTGCATTGACTAAAACATTTTTTGCAAAATCATCATGGTTTTCTTGAATTTTTTTTGCCAAATCCAATTCTTCGGCAGATGACAATAGCGGAATTTTACCTATTTGTCTTAGGTAAATTTTTACGCTGTCATCTGAATTAACAGTCATTATATTTTCTTGAACGCTTGGAACTTCAACGGATTTTAATACGTCTTCGCCGTCTTCTGTTTCTTCCTCTGTTTCAAGTTCTTGTAGTTTTTTAAAATCTATATTCTCGTCAGAAATATCATCTGTCAGGATTCCAAAAGATTCAAATTCTTTTTTCACAAAGCTCTCCTATCTTACTTATTATGATATTACTAAACAATGATTTTGGGTTCATCTAATCAGATTATTTCTTATTGTTTATGAGTTTTTGTCTTAATGTTTCAAAAATTATTGCGCTGAGTGCGTTTGAAACATTGAGCGAATTGAAATTGTTTTGCATAGGGATTTTCACGATAAAATCGGACGCTTTTAGTAACGATTTGGAAACTCCGGCATGCTCAGCACCCATAATGATTGCAAAGTTCATATCATTGTATTTAACATCATAATAATTATCTTTTGCTGATGCGTCAGTTGCAATTATCCACCAGTTATTATCCTTTAGTTTTTGAATTGCGTTGACAAGGCTATTTACTTTTATTATTGGAATGTGATTTATCGCACCTGCGCTGATTTTTTCAACTGTCGAATTTACTTGAACATTTCTGCGAGAAGGGATAATTATTCCATCAACACCTGCACAAACACAAGTTCTTATTATTGCGCCTAAGTTGTGAGAATCTTCAACTCCGTCAAGAATAACAAGTGACGAATTTGTGTGGTTTTTACCTTCTAAAAAATCGTCCAATTCCGTATATTTTATCGGAGAAATTTGAGCGATAATTCCTTGGTGGTTAAATTCTGCATAAGGTTGAAATTTTTCTTTTGCAACAAATTGAAAAATTATGCCTTTAGATTGTGCTAATTCCTTAATTTTACTGATTTTAGCATCTGTATGGATATTTTTAGAGATAAGTATTTTATTGATTTCTCTTTTTCCTACTGTCAAGGCTTCCATTACGGAATTTTTACCATAAATTATATCTGTGGTTTCAGATTTATTTTCCATTTATTTTGAAGCCTCCATCATTCTGGCAATACATTTTACGGCTTTTTTAGCAATATCTTCTTTTACGAAAATTTCATTTGTTTCATTTTCCAAAACTTCTTGAATATCTTCAAGTGATGTCATTTTCATGTTTGGACAGATTAAATTATTTTTTATCGGAATAATTGTTTTTTCAGGGTAATCTCGTTTTAGTCTGTCTGTAACCCCTTGTTCTGTAGCGATGACAAATTCGTTGTGTGAACTGTTTTTTACATAGTTCATTATTCCTGTTGTACTGCCAACAAAGTCTGCCGCTTCTGATACTGCGGTATGACATTCAGGGTGCGCAAGAATTAAAGCATTCGGGTGTTCTTTTCTCATTTTTTCAATATCAGTTGGTCTGATTTGCAAGTGGGTTGGGCAAAATCCTGGGTATGTAATAACTTCGATATTTTCAAGTTGTTTTTCAACCCATTTTCCTAAATAGGTGTCAGGCAAGAACAAAATTTTGTCAGCGTTCATGCTTTTTACTATATTTACCGCATTTGAACTTGTGCAGCACATGTCACATTCTGATTTAACTTCTGCGGTTGAGTTTACATAACATACGGTTGGAATGTTCGGGTGTTTTGATTTGAATTCAATCAATTGATTATAAGTAATCATATCAGCCATTCTGCAACCGGCATCAATTTGAGGTAATAAAACTTTTTTGTTTGGAGAAAGCAGTTTTGCGGTCTGTGCCATGAAAAATACTCCGGCAAAGACGATTATGTCTGCATTTGTTTTGGCAGCCATTTGACTCAAAAATAGTGAGTCCCCTACATAGTCTGCAACTAAATCTATTTCCGGTGGTTGGTAACAGTGTGCTAAAATTACTGCATTTTTTTCTCTCTTTAACTTATTTATGCTTTCGACTAAATTCTGCATCTGATATTATTATCCTCCATTTGGTGTAAATTTATGTTAAGTTTTTTCCATTTATAGAAAGTATTGTATAATAAAAAAAGATAATAGTAAAAAAATGAAAAGGTAGATATGTCATTAAATAGTTTATTGGGCGGCGGGAGAAGAAGAGATATTTATGTTTCAGTATCACCGTCTAGCGGATTAGAGTTGTTGGAAGTTGATAATTCCGGTGTTATAAGAACTTATGCACAAGCACCATTAGATTATAATGATGCAGCAAGAGAAATTGCAAGTTATGATACTTTTAAAAGTTCTTTGATTGAACTATTACAAAGTAGAAATATTGATCCTTCAAAAATAAATGTTCATTTGAATTTGCCAACAGTTTGGTTTGGTTTGAAAGAAGGTATTCAATTACTACTAGATGATAATGCAATTACAAATATTGTTACAGGTGAATTGGAACAGTCTTACGTATTCAAAAGAAAGACTCCATTGCCATACTGGTTTGATGCACAAGTTTCAGATAAATTAGATTCTCGTGATGTTTTTTATACTGCGGTACAACAAGAAGTTATTGCGGAAATTAGTGAAATTTTAACTTCAATCGGTGCTGTACTAGTCAGCGTTGGTTGTTCAATGTTTGCTGATTTAAAAGGTTTGTATGTAACAGGTTTAGCAAGAGAACAAATGGAAACTGATGATTGTTCTTGGACATTGATGATTATTAATAATAGCGGTTTTCAATTGTTGAGTTTGCAAGGTAAAAAACTTCTTGAATATTATGAGGAACCAATGCCTTTGAAATCTTTCGAGGGTGAAGAAGCTTATACCGAAATTGAAAATGCAGCACAGATTGCATTGATGAGTTCTCCTTCAAGTTCTTTGGTTATCGTTTCCGAAACAAATTTAGTTTCTGCTGAATTGTTGAAAGAAAGATTCCAATTTAGCGGACAAACTATTGCAGTTGAAGATAATCAATACAGAAAAGAACCTTTGGCTGATTTTGGTTTGAATGTTCTTCCTGATGACCAAGTTAAAGTTTCATTGAGCGCTTACGGTTCTGCTGCACCTTCTGGATTGATTAATCAAGATGTAAACTTCATAGGTGCTGGAGATAAGCCGGTAGAAGTTGCGACAATTTTTGGTATTACACCACAAGTTGCTACAGTAATTTCTTTGATATTGTTGGTAGTTGTTGGCGGTATTTTATATTTCAGCGCAGGTGCTACTGAAAAAATGTTTAATGATGTTCAAGCAAAAAGTGCAGAAATTGATACTCAAATTTCAGCATTAGATGAACAAATTAACCAAAAACAATCAGGTTCAGAAGGTAAAACTGCTTTTGATCCAGTTGAAGAAATTGCCAAAACTTTGAAAAATAACAGAACAAAAATTATGGCTTATGCGGCTTTGGGTGAATCTGTTCCGAAAAACTTGTATTTGACATATTTTATTACCGGCGATGACGGTTTGATTGCAATTAAAGGTTGTGCAAATACGGTTGAAGATGTTTATGTGTTCTTCAAGAATTTGAAGGATTCATTGGTTGATTCTAATCTTCGAGTAAGTAATTTGGGATTGAGATCAGGCTCTTTAGACAAAGTCGTAAATGATACAATTTCACCGTATGACAGCGCTCCGTATATTTTTGAAATTACCAATATGACAGATTCACAAATGCAATCATTTATGGATAAGTTGACGAATACAACTTCAACATCAACAAGTGAAAATGGTGATCAAAATAACGGTGATAACGCTCAACAAGATCAACAAAATACAGAAAATAAACAATAAAGTGTAAGTATTAAAAGGATACAATATGGATAATAAACAACTTCAACAATTTATGATACCGATAGTGCTATTATTTCTTTTATTAGTAGTAATCGGCTTGTATTTGCCAAAAGTTTTCGGTAATTTGAATAATTACAGAATCGTAAATAATGATATTAAAGTAAAAACAGAAACCCTACAACAGAAGCAAGAACAGTTAGATAAATTGAACGCTTCTGCTGCAGAGATAATTCAAAAAGAAAATGATGCTTCAAAATCTGAAAAACCTTTCTATAAACCAATTATGGCAGGCTTTGATTCAGAAGCGGCTATTGCCGGTGAATTTTCTGAAATTTTGCAATTAGTTAGAGCAAATCAAATCAAAATTCGTTCTATCAAGTACGAATATGATAAAGATGTTGCAGATGATGCTTTCGCTCAAAATGCAGGTGATCAGTACAATGTTGCTCGTTTAAATATTGAAATGATTGCAAATTATTCTAATTATGACAATTTCTTGAAAGAAATGTACAAACATGACCACTTCTTAGATATTCAACAAATTGAAATTGTACCTTACAAGAAAAATAAAAAAGTCTTGTTAATTAACTGCAAAGTTAAACTATACGCTAAAAAGTAGTTAATTCAATTGTGAATAATTTATAGAAAATATTGTATTTTTAGAATTTACACAAATATTACAAAAGTTCGTTTCAAGCGAACTTTTTTTGTTGTAATCATTGAAGGTGCTACCGCTTCGACCTCTGTAATCATTTGCAAGGAATGGACAAGTATAAACTCCTGTGGTTGTGAGAGTTCTTCCGTTTACACAATCAAGTTTTTCAGTATTTTTGCAAGTTTTAATTTCTTCAAATTGTGCATTTTTATCGTAATACGGTACAATTTGGATATTTTTTTCATCTAAATTATAGTTGTTCTTTTTAAAAATTTTTGAAAATTCTGTGTAAATTTCATTTTCAGTGAGTTTGAAATAATTTGTTACTGTAATAATTGGCGTAAAATCATATTTGAGTAGATGTTTCAGCGCAAATATTGCATGTCGGTATGCTCCACGATATCTTACAGTATCATTTTGCATTTCATCATAATGGTCAAGACTGATTTTGAAAAATATTTGATAATCTGATTCGTTTTCAACTTTTTTCAAAAAACGGGCTTTCTTTTCGTTTATAAATGAACCGTTTGTGCAGATACAAACATTTGTTTTTTCTAAACATAATCTCAAAATTGCATTGAAATCAGGGTGTGTCATTGGTTCTGCACCGGTTAAATATATGCAGTTCAGGTCTTCATTTTTTGTGTCATTTAATGCCGTTTTAATGATGTCAATTTTTATAAAATCTTCAACTTTTTTATATTTTGGGAAATCTATGTAACAGTGGTTGCAGTGCATATTGCAATATTTTGCTGTCATTTCTATGAATAGGTTTTTTAATTCCTTCATTGATACAACTTCTGCTTGGTATGTGTTCAGACTCATTTTGATTGCTCTCCTTTCGATATAATCATGTTATATATTTGAAAGTTAAAATAAATTATCCACCATGGTAAAAATTTTTGTGACAATTTATATAATATATGGTAATATTCATATATGGTTAAAATTCTGGATTGTACAACAAGAGATGGTGGTTACAAAGATAATTGGGAATATTCTGATGAATATATTTCCTCACATATCAAATTTTTGAATGCTAATGGTGTTAAATATTACGAAATCGGATATCGAAACTATTTAGAAACAGAAGGTAAAGGTCGATTTTATCGTTGTATGCTTGATATTACAGAACCTTTTGTTGATTTGAAAAAAGATTTGTTAATTGGGGTAATGACTGATGTAAAAAGATACAATCCTGACGATTTTATCAGGCAAAGTGATGACACAATTGATTTTGTCAGAATTGCTGCTCACCCTGATAAAATTCAAAATGCGTTAGAAATTGCAGGTGATTTGTTTGATAAAGGATATAAAGTTTTTGTCCAATTGATGGATATTACAAATATTGATGCTGACGGATATTTATATCTTTATATGTGGGATAGAAAAAATATTTTGGAAAGTTTGTATTTTGCTGACAGTTACAGTGTTTTGAAACCTTCTGAAATCGCTCAATATTATAACAAATTTAAAATTTTAGGTTATAAAAATATAAGTTTTCATGCGCATAACAATCAAGGATATGCATTGGAAAATTCTTTAGCCGCAATAAATTTGGGTGCTTATTCTGTTGATGTTACTCGTGATGGTGTTGGGCGCAATGGTGGTAATCTTGACATCGCTCAACTTTTTGAAAATCTAAAATAATTAATTTAGAAATTTTTTGTAAATGCTACTATCTGCATTTCTGATTGTCGGTTTTGGAATAAATTCAACTCCATATTGTTTTGCGATATGTTCAATTTGAGGTGATGCAGAAACAATGATTATTTTAGAATTTTTGTATTCTTTATAGGTTTTTATTTGGTAAACGAGCCATTCTCCTGCATATTTTGGTAGGAAATCACTTTCCATTTGCAAATCTGTAAAAATAGCAGTGTATGGAAAGTCAATATTGGCTTCAATGTGTGCTAAACCTTCTTTTGCACTATATGCTGTATCAATTTTTGTTTCAGGAAGTTTTAGGTATTCAATATTGTTTTGATGAAATCTAACCCACCCTGGGACATCGTCAACTAATAAAATTTTATTCATAATACCTTTAGTTTACACAAAAACCATAAATATTTCTACCGTGTCGGGGAAGTGTATATTTTTATAATGTTTATAAAACTTATTTTGGGAGGTTTGCTTGATGACCAGAATGAAAATATTGATTGCAATTTTTGGTGTGATGTTTGGTATTGTTGCAACGTATTCTGAAACTCCGAAAGAAGCTATGGAATTTTTTGTAAAATATACAGATTTCGCCAATTCTTATAATGATAATTTACTTGATATGTATTCTCCTGATGCCAAAATTATTCGTGAGGTGGTAAAACCTACCGGAGAAGTTGTTGAAGTGGTTGTTCCTACTAAAAGATATTTTAAAGAATTGAAAATAGGACAAAAAACTGCTAAACTTAGAAGGTACAAAAATAAATACAGAAATATTATTGCTCAAAAAACTCCGCAAGGGGTGAAAATTACCGCAGAAAGACAGCCGTCAAAGGAAACTTATTGGCTAAAAATGTATCAAATTGTACAAGATACCGATTCAGGTTTGAAGATTACCGAAGAAATGATGCAGACGAAAGTTCAAGCATTTTTAAAACAAAAGGAAAATAATTAAAGATGAATAAATTTAGATTTTTAACAGCAGGAGAAAGTCACGGAAAATGCCTAACCGCAATAATAGAAGGATTGCCGGCTGGGATAAATATTGATGTTGATTTTATAAATAGTGAATTGAAACGCCGTCAACAAGGATATGGACGTGGCGAGAGAATGAAAATAGAAACTGATACTGTAGAAATAACCTCTGGTGTTAGGTTTGGCAAAACTTTAGGTTCTCCAGTTACTCTTGTTGTGAAAAATCGTGATTTTGCATCTTGGCAAAAAGTTATGAGCGTTGCTCCGGAAGATATTACAGATGAAAAGAAATTTTCTACCTATCGCCCTGGACATGCTGATTATGCAGGGAGTGTAAAGTATGGACAACATGATTTGCGAAATATTTTGGAACGTTCCAGTGCAAGAAAGACGGCAATCGAGGTTGCGGTTGGTGCTGTTGCAAAGTTATTATTAAAGGAGTTGGAAATCACAGGCGAATCAAAAGTACTGCAAATCGGTTCTGCGTGCTGCCCTGCTAATTTTAGTGATGAAGTTGATATTATGCGAGGAAAAGGCGATACAATTGGGGGAAAATTTGTCGTGACATACTCTAATTTACCTGTCGGCTTGGGTTCGCATGTTCACTGGGATAGGGGAATTGATGGTCGTTTAGCACAAGCAGTTATGAGTATTCCTGCAGTAAAAGTCGTTGAAATCGGGACTAATCCGCTAGGGTATCAAGGTTCTCAATACCACGATGAAATGTTTGCTGATAATGGAGAAATTAAACGAAAAACAAATCATGCAGGTGGCATTGAAGGCGGAATGACAAATGGTGAAGATTTGGTTGTTTACGGAGTTATGAAACCGATTCCAACAATGCGAACACCGTTAAAAACTGTTGATTCTGAAACTATGGAACAGACAGAAGCTCATTTTGAAAGGTCTGATGTTTGTGCGGTTGAGGCATGTTCTGTAGTGGCAGAGGCTCGTGTTGCGTGGATTTTGGCAGATGAAATCTTGCTAAAATATGGCGGGGATTGCGTTGACGAACTAAAACGTCATTATTATTCGTAAATTCTACCTAAAAGCAGGCATTGGAAAGGTAAGTTGGCGTTGCCACTCCAACAGCATTATTCTTTATAACAGATTCTGAATAACAAGAAAATTTATTTGCTCATTGCATTCGCAA
>CAVHEM010000036.1:0-57066 GCA_963635055.1 Bacteroidaceae bacterium
AAGTTCCAACTTCAATTACAAAATTATACGAAAATCTTGCCAAATACACTCAACCTGCGATTGATAGTTTATTTAAATTAAAAGACAAAATCAAGAATACACCAAACGAACTTGATGATTATTGCTTTAATCAAGGTGTTTCTGCGATTGAAACTTTTGCAAATTACTTATTGGAAGTTGCAAAGGAATTGAGAGCATAAAACATAAATGTTGAAAGTTTTTTCTCCTCCTCTAATCCCTGTAGTATCCCTGATTTAAAAGTGAGTGAGTTTCCTGTAAAGGAGCTCATTCCTACAGGGTTAATTGTGTCTGAATGATACAGAATAGTCCGAATGACTTCCAATTCGACCTGTTTTAATCGATGAATGTCAATGTAATAAAAAATCAAAAGGAGGTCAAAATGACTACAATTACAGCTGAAGAAGCACTAAAAAGCAAAAAGAATTTTGAAGAATTTATCTCGGATTATGATTCTCCAATTATTACTTCAACATTAGCAAATTATTCAAACATCGGAGGTGAAGTTGTTGTTAGAATTTGTGATTTGACTCAGAAGATTGAAACACTATCTTCAGCATTAGCAGATTCAACAATTCAGGATTTACAAAAACCACCATTTATTGTTTGGATAGTTACCTCTCCGAAAGATGAACTTCTTGAAGTCGTTAAAACATTAAATAAATTTAGTGTAAAAGGAACTAAAATCTTTGTTTTTAAAGCATATTTAAATGACGAAAAGATGGACATTGAATGTGTTTTAAAACCAGAAAAGAATATCCGAACTAAACGAGAAGTTAATCTGAATGCTCCAGCTAAGATTTTTCAAGAAAAATATTGGCAAAAATATTTTGAAATTTGTGATGAACTTCAAAGTGAAATGCAAGTCGAACCAAAACCTCAGCATTTTCAATATTTATCATTAGGAAAACGTGGAGTTCAAATAATGCAAACTGTAAATACTAGATTAAATTGTGTTGCAACTGAGATTTTTATAAATAACAACCAATCTATTTTCGAAAAATTATTTGAACATAAAGCTGATATCGAAGAACAACTTGGATATTTGGAATGGCAACCAATTGAAGGCAAAAAATCGTCAAGAATAAGAAAAACACTTGGAGTTGATATTTCAAAAGAAGAAAATATTGAACAAGCTATTAAACTTCAAATCAAGACAGCAGAAGAATTTAAGAAAGTATTTTCACAATATTTGGTATAAGAGGTAAAAATGGAAATTATAAAACAATTAAAAGAACGATATCCATCAGGCACAAGAATCAAATTGGTCGAAATGAATGATATTTCAGCACCACCGATTGGGACACTAGGAACGGTAAATTATATTGATGATATAGGTACAATTCATGTTAAGTGGGATAACGGATCAATGCTTGGAGTAGCTTATCCCGAAGATAAAATAATTAAAATTTAAGGAGATATATTTATGCCAGTAGTAAAAACGACAAATAAAACAACGGAAAAGGTTATTGAAGATATTACTTATTCCTCAAGTAATCAATCAATTTCTAGACGAGTAATTTACGAATTTAAAAATCTCAAAATAATGCTTGAATTGAAATCCGATAGTTACAGAAGGCAATGTTATGCAAGAGCTTCTGCACTTGATGGTTTAGAATGGAAATTGATTTATTTTATACCACATTCCGAAATGAAAACTCCAGAAGGACTTTGTTATTGTGTTCCATATCGAGATGAAAAAGCTCCAAACGCAAAGCGTGAATTTGACAGAGATATTGAACGCTTGAAAAAATATATAACGGAAATACTTTAATGTGTCTGAATAATACGAAATAGGTGCAATAGACTTGAATAGTCGTTATACCTATTCGATTAATGTGTATGTAAAACAAAACAAAGAAAGGACAAAACGATGGGCATTTACTTTGAAGAAAAAGAAGAACAAAACTACCAAGCATTTATTACAGAACTTGAAAAAATTTCAAAAAAATATGGAATCGCTTTTGAATCAATTGGAGGATTTGCATTTAGCGATGAAAACGGATTTAAAAGCATTAAATACTCAAGAGATTCATCAAGTGGGGATTTATTAGTAAAAGAATTAACATTCTCTGATGGTACAAAAGCAGATAGATAGAATACAAAAAATTAGATTGCATGGTTATTTTACCGGCAATCTAACTCTCTTTTTCCAATGTGTCCGAATGATACAAAACTACCCCAAATGAGTTGCTATTCCTGCTAATCAGAGTGATTAATGTGTATGTAAAACAAAGCAAAGAAAGGAACTCAAAATGAAAAAGATTAGCAAAATTGAAGAAGTAAAAAACAAAGACGTAAGATTAGAAGATGTTGGAATTAACAGAACTTTTTACTGGGCTTACATTAGAACTCAAGAAACAACAAACGAAAATTTAGATTTTGAAGATGTTATATGGGAAAACGATGTTGAAGGCATAATCAAAAATTGCAAAGAGTTTGGTTTGAAAGAAATTACTATATCATCTAGATTTTCAAGTTTGATTGATATATTAGCAGAATTTGAAAAACAAGGAGCAAAGCTAGTAGGCTTAACCAAAGTAACAACAAGATTTTATTCATGTGGAACTAATCAACCTGAAATTATAAATGCCTTAAAAATAGAAATTTAGAATACTTTTTCAATAAAGAGGAATGTGCTAAAAAATAGCACATTCCAAAATTGTTGTTATACAAGGGTTTTGGAACTTGAAATTTGCAAAATATAATTCAAGAAAAACTCCAATGTAGCAACATTGGAGTAATGAAGTGATGTAAATTTTACAGACTATTTGGAGGTATTTTTAATGTGTTTTTCAATAATTTTGTAAATATACCGTTGGGATAATCCACAATCGACTGCCAGACGGTTTATTGAATATTTTGTTCCGTCATATTTGCTCATAATATATCTCTCTTTTACTTCTTTAAACGAATTTTTGGGTATTGTTACTGTTAACCCCGGTGTACAAAAAATCAAAGCTAATGCCGATTTTATTCCGGCACTTTCTGCAATAAATTTTAAATCATCATTTGGCATATCTTCAGGTCGTATATAATCCATCCATGGTTTGTAATCCATAAAGTCCTCTTGGTTAATTGTGGTCTCATCAGTTAGAGCCTTACTCTAAGACGGTCAGCTTGCACTGTTAGCCGACCGTTTCGACCTTCGAATTAGATTAGCTTGGTTGCATTACAGGAGCCAACATTGTTTCAAATTCATTCTGCATTTTATTCAAAATTGAAATTTGCCCCTCAAGTACCTTGCAATCGATTTCACGTTCTTTTGCCATACTCCAGTTTTCTTTGTCCAATGTTGCATCGGCAAATCTAACTTTTGCTTTATCTAATTCTGATTCTAAAAGCATTATCTTGTTTTTAATTTGTGACATAATTGCACAATTTTTAGGTTCTTCTTTTTGCAAAAAATCTCCGAAAAATTGGTTATCTTTTTTCATTGTTTCTGTCATTTCCATTGTTGAGTTCATTGCTTTCTCCTTCTTTTTTTCTCTTCTAAATTCTGTGTGGCCGCACATTTTTTCAAATTATTTTTAATTCCCTTTATTGCCTGAATTACTTTTATAGCTTTGGCTTTAGTCAGGAACATAACATCATCTACCTTAAATTTGGATTTTAAAAATTTTCTTAGAGATTTTGTTGCAAAATAATCGTTATCAAAATAACAAATTTCTCGCCACATTCCCTCAATCATTCTCAACTGAGCATCTGTAGCCATATTATCTGAACGATTTAAATCGGAATATTTTTTAGGAAGTTTTTTCCAACGATTTAATGCAACTGCTTTTTCTTCCAAAATTTCGAGAAAAATTACTGCTTCTGCATAAGTCAAATCTTTAGAAGATTGAACACCAAAAGACATAAGCATATCTCTATACAAATCATCATCAAGTCCAACAATTGATTTCAATGTATGTATTTTTCTAATCTGAGAAATTGTAACCATATTCAATCTCCCAATCTTGTTTTTGTAATTCTCTGCCATGTTTAATTCCTACTTGCACTCCCAAGATAAAGATGGCAAGAGCAATTAGAAAAATATGTAACAATGTGTCGGGTCGGAATAACTTACCATTATTATGTTTCATCTTTCACCTTGCCACTATAACACCATCAATAACTTAGAAGTTTGTTTAATCACAGTTTCATCGACCATAGCTTTGCGATTGAATTTTGCAACGCTGATACTGTGAGAAATTAAATGTTCCAATCTTCTTGTATTTCCATCAGAATAAAGAAGATATGTTTCAGCTAATTTCGTATCCAGACCGATTGATTCAAGAATTTTTACTACATCTTGAATAAGCAATCTGTCAATAATTTTTGTGTATTTTACTCGTGAATAAAGTTGATCGTACTGGTTGTTATAACCTTTTAAATTTTCAAGCAAAATACTTCTGCCAATCAAAAGCACTCCAACACCAGTTTTATCGTGAATTCTGCGAGTGATTTCCAATGCTCTATAAGGTAAATTCTCAGCCTCATCAACAATTAGAAGTCTGCCTGATTGGTTTAATTTTCTTACAACTTCATCCATCAAATCATATACAGAGCCTTTGCCGGAAAGTCCTAATCTTCTATGAATTTCTTTGAGCAAAGATTTTGCAGTATATCCGGAATCACTTTCAATAAGAATTGAATCCTGAAAATCTTTTGTATATTTCTTTACGGCAACAGTTTTACCCAAGCCTGCTCGACCAACGCAAACACCGATTTTGCCTTGTGTATGGCAAAGTCTGCCGATTTCGGAAACGTATTTCACAATAGAGATATCCACAAACGGCAAATCATTTTCAACACTTCTTTCTTTTTCACGTTGGATAAAATTATTCATAGCATCGGTAATTTTATCGTTTTTGCCGTTATAATTCCCATTCAACCACATACTAATTGTAGATTTTGCAAGCCCTGTCGCATTTGCAACAAAAGCTGTACTGTAATTATGGCTATCCATTAATTCTCTGAGTTCGGCTCTAATATCCATTTGCCACTCCTTTTAAACTTGCTTTGCGTTCTTCTTCAAGGATTTTGTCTGTTTCAAAAAGATAAAGCGGTTCTTCTTTTACAACTTTTTCTTCTAAAAACATAGACAAATCTTGTCTTCCAAAAGCTTCCATCTCCTTATTTTTACGGATTGCCTTGTCCATATTTGTATTTGCGATTTTTGATACTTTTGGCTTGCAAGCCTTTTCTACACTTGCATAAGCAGTTTTGTAATTTTCGCATTTTTCTTCAAGTGAAATTTCTCTCGTTTGTTTAATATACGATTTCGTAATTTTCAAATTGCGTTTTTTAATCGACATAGCTTCTTTAAATTCATCTTTAGAAACAGTTTCAGCGTGAAGTGCTGCAACTGCTCTTACTGCTGTTACCTTGCCGACAAATTCTTCATTATCTGCTCTGAAAGCCCAAGCCTCTTTATAATTTTGAATATCTCGTCTTAAATAAACTTTCAAGCCTGTTTTTGAAATCATCCAATCTGCCCAGTAAGTAATACCGAGTTCATTGTCTTTGATTCCGTTTCTTCCGATTGTGAAAGTTCTGGAAGTTCGCATACAGAACAATTTTAAAGCATCATGAGAAGTTGTAATTTTTTCTTTGAATTCTTGATTAAACAATTCATTCGGTGATAAGCCGTTATGGTTCTTACCTTGTGAAGGTCGTTTGTTCAGGATATTAATGATAAAATCGTCAAAGATTTCTTTGAATTTTTCAAACGGAATAATTTTTCCATTTTTAATTTCTTTTGCTAATTTTTCAGGTCTTTCAACAACATTTCCACCTCTATAACCAACACAATGTTTAGATAAAAGTTCTTTTATCTTCAAAAAATCACGTTCAATCGGTTTTGTTTGAGCATTATATGGAAGTGCGAAATGCACATCTACGTTCAATTCTGCAAGCATAGATGTTGTTTTAGCTTCGTTAGTTTCAACATTAATCTTCTTTCTACCACCTGCAAAATCTTTTGAACGATAATCTTTTCCGTTATCTATAATGACATCATTTGGCAAACCGTAAGTTTCAGCAGCATAATAAAAAGATTGAAAAATTAAATCAGAATTCGGATGTCCGCATTGTAAAATCCAACCGAGCCATTTCCCTGATTTATAATCTCTCCAAGCCGTAACCCAAGGGAAAACGACATTGCCGTCTGAAGTCAGACAAGCAACGTCTATTTGTGCGTGATCTGAAACCCAAACTTTGCCACAAACCACGCTTGAATAATCTCTCTCAATATATCCGCCAAATTTTCTACTCCAAGCGGATTCCCCATATCTCGCCATATAAATACTTTGTTTCGGAACTTCTCGTTCCAATCTGCGTTTGAATGTAATTGGGCAAGGAAACATTCTTTTATTAAAATTAGGCTCTTGTTGCATTGCATACCCTAAAGTTAAATCCCAACAAGATTGCAAAGATGGAGCACCTTCAACCAAGTACAATGTTTTGAAATAATCAAAATATTTATTGGCTATGATTGTTCTACCAGAATTATTCCCATATCGTGCTAATAATCCGCAAACTCCAAATTCTTCATATCTTTTTCTCATTCTAATTATTGAAGAATATGATGTTTGATTATTAAAATTATTTTTATTCCATTCAAAAATGAATTGCTGCAAAGCTCTACCCTTTAATTTTTGAGTAACACTTAACACTTGAATATATTTATCAACTTGGCATTTTGACCATTGAGGAGCATCTGAATATTTTTGAAAATCAATTTCACTATCGTTATTTAATTGATTACATATTTTATTTTTCAAAGATGAATTATGAATATAAAAATGTTTTTTGCCATTGCCTTTTTCAATTTTATAAATAAATTGACCTTGATAACAACGATTTTTAATTGTTTTTTCTTTTACATTTAATAATTCTGAAACTTTTTCAATAGGTATCCATATTGTTTTTATAGACATAATCTCTGGTACCTCAAAATTCTTATATGAAAAATTTGTTCAATTAAAAACAAATCGCAAGGATAATATCGTTTATCACCAGAAATATGCTTACTAATTACGCTTACAGAAACATTTAGTTCCTCAGCAATTTGAGTTGGTGTTATTTCCAAATACACCAAAATAATTCTAATTAATCTTTTTCGATTGTTTTTTTGATTCTCATCCATTCATTGCTTCCTTTATACTTGAAATTTGCTACTTTTATTTCAAGTTATAAGCAGAGCTTCTTTTTTGTAAGCCGAAAGGCTACTTTTTGCACGACAACTAAGCCCATAAGGACTTTTTTATCTGGAAAAATCTAGCTCATATTTTAATTATATTTATATGATAAAAAATTGAAATACCCTCAAAATTACTGATGGTCAACAAGTTGACCATTGATAAAAATTAAATCCAGACTATAAAAGGGTTTTAAAAATCTCAAAAAATTAAAAAATAGTTCTAATAAAGTAATGACAAGTCTTTCAAAATTGGCAACAATTTTATTACAAAACATTAAGTAAATTATTTTTCAAATCATAATATAGCTCTTCAAAATCTTGATTTCTTCTCCAAATATATTCTGCAAGGCGATAGTACATATAATTTTCATTTGTGTTATGACTTTCAATTCTTGTTAAATAACAATACATTCGTTTAAATTCTTGAATTTCATTTTTATTAAATTTCTTTTCTAATGTTGCTCGAAGAAATTTATCACTTACAAATACTCTATTGTCATAAACATAAAAATAAGCATACTTTTCATAAAACATTCTGTACCTGCCAATTTGAGGCTTTTCAAAAAACTTATTAAGTAATTCCTTAAATTGCCTTGTATAAATATTTTTCCGAAATAGACAGTAGTAATCACAAATACACTGTTTTTTTACATTGATTAGATGACACAATTTTTGAGGTGGAATTTCAAGGCAAAATCCTTTTAAAATAATTTCAATTTCCTCATCTGTTCGATACTGGAACATCAAATGTAAGTTTTTATTATTAACATCATCTCTTGGTTTTCTTGAATCTGTAAGCGTTATTATATCATTATTTATTTGAATTAAATTCTCTTGTTCTAAATATAACAAATATGTTTCAATAACTGCTTTTTCAATTTCTACAAACTGAGCTAAATCATCAAGCGTACATTTTTTCAATCTTCGGCAAAGTTTTAAGATTTTGTCTTTCATTTAATATTCCTTTCAATGTATATTCATCAAATTCGTCAATACCATTTCTCTGAGATAGTTTTTCTATTTTTTCAAGGAGTTTTACAAGTTGTCTGAATTGATTTGTTCTTGTAGATAGATATAAAATGGCATCTTCTGTAAATTTTATTTCCGTAATTTGTTCCAGAATTTCTTTAATATCATCTGGCGAGAAATGTTCAAACCTTAGTTTTTTGTAAATTCTATCCTCAAAATGTTTAAATCTTGCTATCTTTTTATCCATAGCCCCCATTCCGACAAGAATAATCGGAACTCCTGTGTTATCTTGAATATCTCTTAAAATCTCAATAACATTTTTGCTACCAATTAAATAATCAACTTCATCTACAATTATGATTTGTGGATTTTGCTTTAAATGTTTTATAATCAAATTATAATTTTCTTGCATATAAAAATATGCTCGTTCTCCAAGCTCTTCAACGATTGCTTTCAACAAGCCATTTTGTGTCATTTCATTATTTGCTCTAACATAAATTGCATCGTTTCTTGTTGCCCACCATATTATAGAATGTGTTTTTCCTAATCCATGTTCTCCGTAAACCAATGCTAACTTCGGAATATTCGGTGGCAGTTTTTGTAATTCCTCCATCAAACCCACAAATCGTTTTACATTTTTTGTTCTAATAAATGTTCGTTTCATTTTTAATCTCCATATAAATTTTGGTATTCGTCACTTCTAATATATTTAGTTAGCCAATTTCTATCATCAGAATTTGTGCATCCATTTTGCATTAGCCACTCATATTTTTCATAATTTAAACTAAAAATTGGTTTGTTCATTTGTTGTTCACGAGGTGTTAATTTTCGTTCACGTTTTGGTTTTGGTTGTTCTTCAATGATTTCATCAGTTATTTCTGGTTCAATTTCCAAAAGTTGAATTTCCTCCTTTGGATATGTTGCTTTCAATTTCTTAACCAACCTATTTTTAATCTGTTGTTGCTTTTTATACTGTTGCTTGTATTCTTCCATATCTCTAACCGTTCCGAGAACTCTTGCCATTAGGTGAACTTTTTGAACCCTATGTGCAACACACAAAAATTCGCCCTTGGTTGAATAAACGTGAATTTTTGAAAGGTCAAACAAACTGTATCGAATATTAACTTTATCCCTAATTTCAATAATCGCCTCGCTTCGGTAATGCATATTCAAAAAAGTTATTCCATGTTTATTTATTGTTCTACATTCAGTTTTCATCATTAAATCATTTAAGACATTAATATCTATATTTTGCTTTTGAACACTATCCAACATTTCTTGAATACTTTTTGAACGGTCATTAGGGCAAGGTTGTGAATTATGAAATTCAATCCATTTATTAATATATTTAATAGCCTCTTGTACCGTTGGAACATAATTATTTGTTAGTTTTTTATGCCATTCTTGGTGTAATTTTTCACCTCGTTTTAACCACGCAGGTTTATTTTCAATACTTGTACCAATGTAACTTGGCATTCCCTTTTCCAACTCTTCTTGAAATTCTAAGAAAAATCGTTCAATAACTTTTGCTCTGGCATTATATGGTTTTGCAAAAACGGAGTGGATATTTAAATTTGCATAGACTCCATTGAATATGTTTTCATCAAAATCATTGTTTTGAAAAAATCTTGATTTAAAAGCTCGACCGTTATCTTGGTACACTACTTTAGGAATCATGCCTAATTTGATTATTGAATTTCGGAGTGCCGAAGCTATACATTGTGTACTCTCAGTCATCATAATTTCATAACCGACCAATGCTGTTGATTTCCAATCTAAAAAACCAACGAGTGTTGCTCTCGTTGGCTTTCCTGTAAACGGATTAATAACTTGAAAATTTAAAACATGACCATCTGCGATAATAATATCTCCAACTTCAATCTTCGAAATATCCCTTTCAATATATGGTTCAACTTTGTCGTGGTAGGCTTTCATTCCCTCTCTACGGAGAACCCACTCTGCATAATTATTTTTTCTAAAGTTTTCAGCATATCTTTTAAATGTCAAATCACAAGGTAAATATTCATATCCCCGTTTTTCAAGTATTCCTTTGGTAAGTTTAATTGCTTTGCCTATTTTATACTGGCTTGGGTGAAGTAATAATGTTAGCAAAATATTTTTCATTTCACTATCTAAAATCGTATTATACTCTCCCTGTCTAGTAGATTTATACTTTGGAATAAGGCAATCTGCATTTTCATGTTTTCTGTAAGTTTGAATCCATCTGCGAAGTGTTCCGATTGAAATTGAGCCAAGAAAATTATATGCTTTTGGTAAAAATAGTCCTGTATTGTACAAATCTAAAAAGTCAGAATCCGACTCTTTTATAGTTTTGTAATTTTTTCTTTTTTCAAGAGCAGCTTTTACAATATTCATTCTATGATTTCGAGTGAATTTGGCTTTATCTGTTACGAGAGTTTCAGATTTGTAATTCAAAGGAACAATTTCAGTTGATTTGTTTTCAGCTTCTCTAAGTTTTTGTTGAAGTTTCGGTTCTAAACTAGAAAACAAGATTTCATAAGAAGTCCCTCCATTGACTTTAACTTCACGAGATATATATTTGCTTTCATGTTTATTAATCTCTAATCGTAAAGAACGAGTGCTTTTTAAACCTTTTGCTTTTGATATTTCTTTAATATTAATATAATTATCTTTCATCACCGAACACATTAGCTCTGAAGATGATAAATTGGAACACCACTTCCGAGCATTGTGTCCGTTTCGTATCAATTGAAAAATTTTTCAAAAAACTAAAATTCTCAAAATGGACTTTGCCGAAAATACTCATACCATTTGTCAAAAGTCCTTGTTGGGCTAAAATACAGGATACGCTTTGCTTATAATCTATTTTACCCAAATAAATCACATCATCTGTCAAACCAACTTTTGTCCACTTTGACCGTTTTGAATGACAAATGGTTTGATTACTTCCAACCCCTCAAACGCACTAATAATGCCAATTACCCAAAATAATCACACCATCTGTTATAATCAAACCACTCGATAAAATACATCCAAAATGGAATGTTTTTGGAACGTTTTTTATTGCATTAAAAAAGAGGGTATCTAAAACCCTCTTAAAATGGCGGGAACGACGAGGCTCGAACTCGCGACCTCATGCGTGACAGGCATGCGCTCTAACCAAACTGAGCTACGCTCCCATCTGTTTTGGTTACTCCTTTATTATAGTTGCTGAATTTTTAAATGCAAGAGTTTTTTTATATTTTTTCAAATTTTAGCAATTTTATTTTTTACCAGCGTTATAAATTACATGCAAATTCAAAACTCTACCGCTATAAACAATTACTCATTTACTGCAAGATGTCCGCAAATTAAAGATGCTGAATGGGTTTCCCATATTGTAAATTCAACTTTTCCGCACTTTTCTGCAACAAAGCACAAACCTATTTTTATTTCTTACGTAGAAAAAGACCAAACTTACATCAGAAAACTCAAAAGTCTACAAGATACAATAGACAGAATTGAACTCAATCCACATATAAAAAGATACAATTCATACAAAAACCCTTTCGAAAAAATCCTTGATTTTTTCTACTACCACACTCTTTCTGCCCAAAAGAAAAAAATGTTTAATATACAACAAACAATTTACAACAAGATTACACAAATTTTTGATTTAAGATGTGCTTGCTTTGAAAATACTCTTAAAGGTCTTGTTCCAAAGCCCCTAGAAATGATTAATTACATGAAGAATGAAAAAATAGGCAACTGTATGGAAGATGCAGTTTTGACAAACATTGTCCTTAAATTGAACGGGATTAAAAACGCTACTCGTATTCACTTGTCAAATATTATAAACAAAAATGAGGAAATAATTGACCATGCTGTTTGTATCATAAACCCGCCAAACGTTCCGTTAAAAGAAGGAAAACTGCACCCAAAAGCAATTATCATTGATGCTTGGTGCGGAAAAAGCGATTTTGCAAGCAATATGCTAACTTACTACAGAAATCTCAAAGATAAACATTTCCATGTGAATAAACTGAAAGATGTAGTTTATAAACCGGTACCTGACGATGGGTTAACACCGGAAATCTTAGAAAAAATAAAAAGTGAATATCCACAACTTATTTATCCAAACAAAAACAGAAAATTTCTTGACATAAAATAAAAAGCCCTGACTTTCGCCAAGGCTTATAAAATGAATTGTAAAAATTTTCTTAATTTTAATCTGCATACAAAGGTGCTAATTTCTTAGATTGTTGAGGAATTACACCTTCTTCAATTGACATATACACACGGTAATCAATATCAGCAAAGCAATTATCAATACTTTCGATTTCTTTCAATTTTGCTTCATCAATATTACCGCTTTCTATCATATCTGCAATTGCACTGAATCTGTCAACATGTTCTCTAAATCTATCAGTTGCATAGTCTTTAGCCTGCCATGTTGTAATCAAGAACGGCCAATCTGAACTTTGCAATAGTAAATTTTCTCTTGCCAACTGATTTAATGCTCTATGTAATACTTTATCTTCAGGAATTTTCAAGTAATTGTCAACAATTCTTGTAATTCTCTTTTCACAAGAGTGAATAATAGGCCACATCCATTCTGTCAAGTGGTTGTTCCATACGTAGAAGTGACCACCTTGTCCCCAAGAAGATTCAGGAATTTGAATAGCCTCTGTAGGTGGGTGAGCGTGCAAGTATTCACCTGCAGTCATTCTTTCAACTTGTGGAATATATTGGTGTAATTTTTTGATAACTTGTTTAATAAATTCAACACCTTCAAACCACCAGTGACCGAACAACTCAGTATCAAATGAAACCATTACCAAGCCTTCTTTGCCATTGTGAGAATTTTTATAATCATTCAACAAGTGATAAAGCATTGTTGTATAGTGATCAGAATTTTCGTTAATTTTGTTCAATGCCAAAACCGGATCATAAAGCATTTTGTCGCCTAAATCTGTTTTAGGAGAAGTAATTCTCCAATAGTGCATGCCGGACTTGTCATCTTTCTTGTGGAATTCTCTGAAACAACCATCTCCCGGATAACCGTCAGCAGCTGACCAAACTTGATAACCGGCTCTATCGTTTCTGCCCATAACTGCAACTTGTGCATCAGGCAACCAATAAGCAGAATATGTGTCATATCCGGTTGCTTCTCTTTCAGGTAGCGGGATATATTCGATATTTCCGTAAATACCAACAACACGACGACTACCGATAGAATTACCACCTTCGATTACGTGTGATTCAGTAAAGAAGTATTCAATATCATTATTTTGAAGAGTAACTTCAATAGCAGGACGCCAATGTTTTTGACCATCTTTGCCAATATATTCATAACCTTGACGGTATGCACATTCAGGCAACCAGCAACCGATTGCTTTCTTGCCAAAAAGTTTTTTAGTTGTATCTGAACCAACTTTGAACTGAGCATTCAAGTTGTTATCTGTTGCCAACAACGGAGAAAATCCGTGAGTTGCGCCTGAAGTTGTAATTTCAATACAACCTAAATCTTGATACTTTTTAAATGCAGCAATCAAATCCATGCCATATTTATTCACAAAAGAATCTTTGATATTATTAAACCAATCATAATAATATTTTGCCAAATATTTCAAATGTTGAGAATGTGGAACTTTTGGATCAGGATATCTGTCCAAATCTTTTGAAACACTTGCAATTCTTGTATCCAAATACTTGACAAAACCTTGTTTTAAATGTTCATCATTCAACTGTTCAGCCAAAATCGGAGTAATACCTACTGTAAGTTTTGCTTTAATCCCTTCATCATACAATTCTGAAATTGCATTGATTAGCGGCACATAAGTTTCTGCCATACACTCATAAAGGTTTTCTTCACCAAACGGCCACATTCCGGCTTTTCTATAATAAGGAAGGTGACTGTGTAACATAAAAACGAATTGACCTACTGACATTTTTTCCTCCAATCTACTGAACTATACATAAATATAATTCATTTATGTACAATTTATATATACCACAAATGGGCAAAAAAAATAATACTATTTAACTAGTTCTGGTGAATAATTTTACAAATATTAACAAGAACTCTAATTTAAAAATAAACCTAATAAAAAGAGGAAGTTTTAAAAACTAAACTTCCCCTTTTTAAATCCTTAAACAACATACTACATTGCAACAGATTGCGCCTTAACTTCTGCTTCCATCGGTATTTCTTTCATAATACCTGCATTCAAGTTTCTAGCCTGTTCGATTCTATGCATTGGCAAAGGTACATTTTTGTGTTGAACATTTGCCTTTGAACCGGAATCTGCAATCTGAATAGATTGACCATTCTTTGTAGTAACAGTTGGTTTCTTTTGAGCAGATGCAACAGTTTTTTCGCTTCTAACCGCTGCAATTACAGGATCAGGGTGAGCCTTCATCTGTCTGTAATCTGCCATAATTTTTGCAACATAACGTTTGGTTTCGCTAAACGGAGGTACTGCTCTGTATTTTTTTACATTTCCAGGACCTGCATTGTATGCAGCAAGTGCAAGTTCAACTGAACCAAACATCTTGTACATTGATTTGTAGTACATAACACCACCCTTGATGTTATCATCAAGTGAATAAGGGTTTAACCCCATTCTGCGAGCCGTTGATGGCATAAGTTGGAATACTCCGACAGCCCCTCTCGGACTCTTTGTTTCGTGTCTGTAACCTGATTCTGCTTTGGCAATACTTAGCGTGATTGCCGGATCTACGCCCATTTCGATAGAACGTTTTACTATCGCCGTTTTTACTGTGTTTACGTTAGAAGCCTGCACAGGCGCACACAATGCAAACACTAGTGCAATAGTGAATAGTAATAATTTTTTCAAAATGAAATCCTCTAGTTGTAAATTGAAAATTCTCCAAGAATTACTTTTTTACCTACTTTTTTCATAAGTTTTCGTTCTTTTTGAATATGTTTATGCAATCATTATATTACAAAAATTTAAAATTTCAACCCCTAACCTCTCCAACGCAACTTTTCACACCTTCAAAACCCTTGTTACATAAGCGTTTTAGAAATTGTGAATTAGTGTAAATCATACGTTAAATTTGTCAAGTATCAGATATTATTTGAATAATTTTTAGAAAAATTTTGAAATTATTTTGCTAAAATTTTCTCTCTTATTTCGTATTTTTTAGCATGAGGATTATAAGTGAAAATTTGATACAAATTTCCATCAGTTGAAAATTTTATTGAATGCAATAAATCTGTTCGTAAAATTTTCGTATTTCTCAAAACATCTAAAGTTCCTTTATTAGGGTGTCCAAAATAATTCACACCCGTAGAAATCAAAGAAATTTGAGGATTTATAGCATTCAACATTTCATCATCAACAACTTTCGGACCGCCATGATGACCGACTTTGAGAACTTCAACATTACGAGGCATGTATTTTGTTATATATTTAAAAGACTCAGCATCGGCATCACCCATAAACAGGACATCAAACTTTTTGTACGAAAGCAAAGTTATTGTTGAATTTTCGTTACTCATATTTTTACCAGACAAATGCGCTTTAAAAGTTTTAATAGTCAAATCCGGTTCAGTATAAATAACTTCGTCATTTTTAACGATGGAATAGTTTTGATTAAGCGCATTCACGCATTTGAAAATCTTTTTCGCCGTTTGCGTTTCTGTATCTTTAGAATTCAAATACAAACGTTTTGTCTTTGTTCCTTCCAAAATATCAACAGTACCGCCGGAATGGTCATTATCAAAATGAGTAACAATAAGCCCTTCCAGATTTTTAATACCTCTATCTTTCAAATATTTGAGCATGATAATTTTAGCCTGAGAATTTGTACTACCATACGAAGACTTACCAGTATCAATCATGAAATACTTATTTTGTGGAGTTTTAATCAAAAACGAATCAGCATTTTGCACATCAAATGCAACAATTTCCAAATCCTTTGACGGAAAATGAACCATCGACCCAATTAAAATAACCAACAGAGTACCAACAGTTATCGCAAAATATTTATACTTGTCATATTTCAACAGAATTGTACCCAACAACAAAATCAAATAGTAAATAATCAGTTGAAAAATACTAGGGTGCGGAGTTTGCAAAAGACTATATTTCAAACTACCAAAGAAATTCGATATATTAACGAGCAAAATCAAAAGATAATTTAACAAAAAGTCAACAACCGCACAAATCGGAAGGGTAATTTTTGGAATAAGAAGTAACAATGAAGTTATAAAACCGGAAAAACTGATGACACTGAGCAAAGGTGCCACAATAATATTGGCAAAAACAGAATAAGCCGTAAACGTATTGAAATAAAACATTTGGATAGGTGCAACCCAAACTTGAGCGACAATCGGAATCAATACCGGTACCTTTATCCAATCAGGAATTTTATCTAATTTCTTTGACAGTACATTTGCAGTTGTCAACAAACCCAAAGTTACGAAAAATGATAGTTGGAAACTCACATCATTTATATATGCAGGATTGTAAACAAGCATGAGCATGGCAACAAAAGAAAGTAAAGAAACATTGTGAGAATCTCTATCCAGCAGTTTTCCGCACAAAACAAATATCAGCATCAATGATGCTCGCACAACAGAAGCCCCGAGTCCTGTCATAAAGGTGTAAAGAATAACAACAACCATGCCCACAAAAACTCTCGGCTTATACCGCACTCGACAAAATTTCAAAATAACAAAACAGAAAGTAAAAATAAAAGCAACGTTCATGCCTGATGCCGCAAGGATATGCAACAAACCCGAATTGATAAAAGAAGTCTTAATATCATCAGGCGGAGTAACAGCATCATCTCCAAATACAATTCCGCCTAAAATCTCCAAACTCGGACTTTTCAAATAATTTGAGTGAATTTTTAAAATTTTATTTCTGGTATTATTCAGAGATTGCAACATTTTCCACCGAAACGGAAGTTCCGATTTCTTATAAGCAACCTTATCCGGAGTTGAATACAAAACCGTAAAAGCATTGAAATTGCGTAAATATTTACTATAGTCAAACTGCGAAGGATTTGTTGAGGTAAACGGTGCTCTCAAGCGCCCTTTGATTTCCAAGACATTACCAATATTCAAATCTTTGTTTTCGGCAAAATTATCACTAACAGTCACAAAAGTCTTTGCCTGAATTTTTTGCGAATTTACTTTTTCTACCTGAAAGAAAAACTTCGATTTTCCTGCGTTATCGGTAGGAATACTCACCACCCGCCCAACACATGTAACTTCAGCCGGAGTAATCGGCAAAAGTTCATCACTGTTCTTATTTTTACAAAATGTTAAGAAAAAGCCAAAATAAAAAATTAAGGCGAATATCAAAACTTTACGAATTGAAAATAATCTGAAATACAAAACTGCAATAAGCAAAATTGTCAAGATGATAGAATAAAACACACCACAGTCTTGAAAAAACGACAAAATTCCACACATGAAAATTATCGCAGAAAAGAACATGATGAAATTTTTGTTCTGAATTATATCCCTAATTCTATCAATGTTAATCATATTTCCAACAAATAAATGATAACATGTAAAAAAATTTGTGTAAAACTTTAGAATATGCTATAATCGAGATAAAAGGAAGAGGAGAGTATGGCAAGTAACGATTTTTATATAGAAGACTTTTTAAGACAGGCAGTATCTGTAGGAGCGTCTGATGCTCACATTTGCGAAGGCGAAAGACCTGCTATCAGAGTTTCAGGACAAATTATGAGAATTAATTTGCCACCACTAACAGCTGAAGATATTGAGTTTGTAATTAAAACCGTTTCTCCTGCTCACCTGAAAGACAGAATTACCAGATTTTTTGATATTGACTTTTCTTATGAAATTCCGGGGTGTTCAAGATTCCGTGTAAACATGAGCCGTCAATTGGGTAAAACATCTATGGTAATCCGTGCAATCCCTTATTATATTAAATCTTTCACAGAATTAGGATTGCCTTCATCATTGGAAGAATTTGCGACATTCAACAACGGTTTGATTTTGGTAACAGGTCCTACAGGTTCAGGTAAATCAACCACTATCGCATCTTTGATTGACTATATCAATGCAACAACCGCAAAACATATTATTACAATTGAAGATCCGGTCGAATTTATCTTCTCAAACAAAAAATCAATCGTTTCACAACGTCAATTGTTAATTGATACACCATCTTTTGCAGATGGTATTAAATACGCATTACGACAAGACCCTGATGTTATATTCATCGGTGAAATTCGTGACAGAGAAACTGTAGAAGCAGCACTAAAAGCCGCAGAAACAGGTCACTTGGTTGTATCTACAATCCACACAAATGACTCTGTTCAAACAGTTGGTCGTATTATAAACTTGTTCAAACCTGAAGAAAGACCTTTCGTTAGAGGACAAATTGCAGCAACTCTTCGTGGTACAATTGCTCAGAAACTTGTTCCGACAATTGAAGGTAACTCTCGAGTTCCGGCAGCAGAAATCTTAGTCGTAACTCCAACAGTTAAAGACTTTATCAACAAAGATGAACTTGATCAGGTTTATGAACTTGTTAAGAAGGGTTCATTCAACAACATGACAACAATGAATATGTCATTGTTCAAATTGTTTAGTGAAGGAATTATTTCTCAAGAAGTTGCTATCGGGTATTCTGATAACAAACCTGAACTTGAACAAATGATGAGAGGTATATACTACGGTACCGGAGCAAACAAATCTATAGAATAATGCAAAATAGTTTTGTTACAGATGCAATCAATTTAAAGTCTTACAATCTTAGCGAGTCTGACAGAATAATGGTTATGTACTCCAAAGACAAAGGACTGATTAGGGGAGTAGCCAAGGGAGTAAAAAAAACAAAAAGCAAATTGGGTGCTCGCATGGACTTGCTTGTAGCAAATACATTAATGCTTCACAAAGGGCGAAATCTTAACACAATTTGCCAAGCAGAAGTAGTGAACTCGTTCTACAAAACTCGTCAGGATATGGACAAAATTTGCTACTCCATGTATGTAACGGAAGTTGTCCATAATTTCGGGATAGAAGATGACCCGTGTTCAGAAATAGTTTATAACCTTTTATACAAAACATTAGACACTATTTCTACAGCAAATTCAAAAGTTGAAATTTTGTTAGCAGTTATAAAATTTCAACTAAAAATGATGATTGAAGCAGGATTTTCAATAGAACTTGACTCGTGCTTGTGTTGTCACGATTTAATCAAAGATGAAACAATGTACCTTGTTCCACAAATGGGTGGAATTGTTTGCTCTCATTGTGCTAAAAATATTCCTTACAACAAAAAACAAATGCCTTACAAGTTGAGAGATTTCTTCAAACAAATGGCAATCAATGATTTTGAAGATAAAGGAGAGTTTGAAGAAAAAGCGAATGAAAAAGTTTGCACAGTAACTTTTGAAGTTCTAAAAGAGTACATTATTATGAAATCTCCAAAGAAATTTCATTCAACAACTATCTTGCAGGAAATCCCTGTAGCCTGATTTTATAAGCCAACAAGGTTATTTATAAAATCAATATTATTTTTATAATCAAATAGAGGTAAAATTTATGAAAAAACTTATAATTCTTGCAGCAATAATCCTTTGCGGAAATTTTGCGTGGGCAGCAGATGCTCAAATGTACAAACTCAACAACGGGCAAACCGTTGTAATTCAAGAGGTTAAATCAAACCCAATAGTCATTATTGACACATGGGTCAAAACAGGTTCTATAGATGAAACCGACGAGAATAACGGTGTTGCACATTTTTTGGAACACTTATTTTTCAAAGGAACTCAAAACCACGAACCCGGAGATTTTGACAAAATCCTTGAAACAAAAGGAGCAATTACAAATGCCGCAACAAGCAAAGATTTTACACATTATTACGTAACAATTCCATCTAAAGATTTTGATTTGGCAATGGGTTTACACGCTGATATGATGATGAATCCACTTATTCCAAGAAACGAAATGGAAAAAGAACGCAAAGTTGTACTGGAAGAAATTAACAAAGATTTGACATCTCCAAACAAAATTCTATACGAAAATCTCGTTTCAATGTTATACAAAAATCACCCGTACAAACGCAAAGTAATTGGCAGAAGTGACGTTATTGAAACAATCACACGTGACCAAGTTTTGAATTTTTACAATAGCCACTATTCTCCGGCAAACATGGTAACAGTTGTAATCGGTGACGTTGATGCAAACCATGCTCTAGAAAAAATTAAACAAGAATTTAACAATGAAACATCAAAAGCCATAAAAAATGTTTATGCAAAAGAACCACCTTTGACAAAACAAGAAAAAAAAGTTGAATACCTACCGACTGAATCAGGATATATGATAATCGGCTACAGAGGGGTTTCAATTGATGACAAAGATTCTTATGCGCTTGATGTACTATCAACAGTTTTGGGCGAAGGGCGTTCATCAGTTTTAAATCAGGTATTAAAAGAGAAAAAACGTTTAGCCTTCTCTGTTGATGCCGGAAATTCAACAATGCGAGATGACGGAATGTTTTACGTTTCGGCTAACTTTGAACCTGAAAAATGCAAAGCCGTTCAAGATGCAATTTTTGCAGAAATAAAAAAAATCCAAGAAAAAGGTATTACTGACGAACAACTTAATCTTGCAAAAAATATCATCGAAAGAAATACATATTATGCAAGAGAATCTATCACTAATATCGCAACAGAAATCGGTTATACTGTAGCATTGACAGATGATATGAAATTCTACGATAATTATTTGGATAACATTAAATCAGTCACTGCAGCATCGGTAAAAAAAGCAGCCGAAAAATATTTAGACACAGATAAAAGCGCAATATCAATAGTTTTGCCGGAGTCAATGAAAAATATTCCGGTAGCAAACATAAAAAAACAAGACGGAACTGCTCAACTTGTCAGTGAAAATTCAAACACACAAAAATATACACTATCAGATGGGGCAACTCTTTTATACACCCCAAATTCAACAAATGATATTATTGCAATAAGCATTGCGGCAAAAGGCGGACAACTTTTAGACAAAATCCCCGGAACTGCAAAAATGACCGCAGCAACGATGTTGAAAGGCACAAAAAATTACACCTCATCAGAGTTATCTCAAACTCTTGAAGATAACGGCATAAAAATTTCACCGGCAACAAGTGCCGATACTTTTTCAGTAACCGTATTAACAACCAAAGATGAGTACGACAAAACTCTTGAATTGTTAAACGAAGTAATCAACAATGCGACTTTTGAAGATGTTGAAATCGAAAAAGTAAAATCAGATAAACTCAATGCTATCAAAAGCGAAAAAGATGTTCCGCTACGTCAAGCAATTGAAGAATACAGAAACTTGATTTACAAAGATACACCTTATTCAATATCTTCAAAAGTTTTGGAACAAAATATTCAAAATATTAAACGTAAAGATATCGTTGATTACTATAACACAATATTTAATCCGAAAAATCTTGTAATTTCTATCAATGGTAACATTGACAAAGATAAAACAGTAAAAGAATTGAATGATATCTTTGCTCAAAAAAGTTCACAAAGCTTTAATTACGCAGATTACGATAACAAAATCACAAAAGTTACAGCCCCAAGAACAACTGTTCAACACATGCCAACAACTGAAACAGCGTGGATTTTGTTAGGTTGGCAAGTTAACGGCGTTATGAACGAAAAAGACTTTGCGACCTTGCAAGTTATTGATTCAATTTTAGGAACAGGAATGAGTTCAAGACTTTTCAAAGACCTGAGAGAACAAGAAGGATTGGCATATCAATTGGGCTCCGGATACTCGCCAAACATTTTGCGAGGAAGTTTTATGCTTTACATCGGAACAAACCCTGCAACATTAGAAAAATCCAAAGCAGGCTTATTTGAAGAAATTGAACGACTAAAAACAGAATATGTTGCAGACCAAGAATTGAAAGACGCCAAAGAAAAATTACTAGGTAACTATATTCTAAGTCAAGAAACAAACCTCGACAAAGCATCAACAACCGGCTGGTACGAAGCATCAACAAGAGGTTACGAATTTGGCGACAGATACGAAGACTTGATAAATAGCGTGAAAGACACAGATATTATCGAAGTTGCCAACAAATATTTCACCAATAATTACATTCTTTCAGTTGTGACAAAATAAAAATTTAATTATATAGAAGGAATTTTATTAAGGATCCACCAGATGACAAGTCATCTGGTGGATCTATTGCAAACCAGTATTATATTTCAATATTGAACACAAATTTCAGAGCCAAACATAGGTTTGGATTGCTATCCAAACAATTAAATCAGAATCTGGTTTTTCCCATCTGGGAAAATTAATCATTCGCCGTAGTCAAAAAGTTCAACAAACCTTGCATTCCAAGTTTGTAGCTATCAATCTTAAAACCGGTAATTTGTCCAACACAAATATCAGCAAACATTGAATGATGTCTGAATTCTTCTCGTTTATAAATATTTGAAATATGAACCTCAACAGTCGGAATTTTCACAGAAGCCAACGCATCACGAATTGCAATACTTGTGTGAGTATACGCTCCGGCATTTAAAATAATTCCATCAAAATTCCCTAGTGCATATTGTATCTTTTCGACAATTTCACCCTCAAAATTACTTTGAAAGACCTCGATATTGACACCCAATTCAAACGAATATTCATGGAGTTCCATTTCTAAATCTTTGTAAGACTTTGAGCCATACTGTTCAGGTTCTCGCACTCCTAACATATTCAGATTAGGACCGTTAATTATCAATATATTAAAATTCTTTTCCATATTCGTCATTATACACCCTCATGTCAAGTTTGTAAACTTTTGTAAAATATTGATACATGTTTTGTTCCATGCCAACATGCTTATAATATCATGCATGTACAAACTATCCCAAAATCTCCTCCCAAGATTATTGTTCAAGTCGCAAAGAATTGTGACTTTTTTTTTGCTTAATTTTCACCGCCGACCGTCATTTGAGAAGAAACTTCCGCTACAATTCTTGAGATATCAGGACCGCCTACAGAAACTTCTAATACAAGTGGAGCGTATATCAACATCGTTTCTCTATAGTGCATAGTTTCAATATCAATAATATTAAATTCGATAAAATCCTCACCAACATACATCAATTTGCCATACTCGCCTCCTGTCGCCCAACGAATAAACAAATATTGATTTTCATATTCTTTTAATTTTTCTACTAATTTCATATAACCTAAAATACCTCTACGTCCATATATTTAGTGATTTTAAACCAAAAGTCAAATTTAAGATTAAATAGTTGTTAAATACTAGTTAAAAAACTTTCTCACAGAACCGTCTTTGTGATGAGAAGGCCAACCGCAAACAGTTTCTACAACCTTCAAAACTACATCACGTGGAGCATCAACCTGATGAACCATAAATTCTTGTCCGGTACTTTTCAATTTGAATATACATTTTTGAGTTTGCTCGGCAGGAACATACAAAGATGCAATTTCACTTTCCAAAAGTCGTTCAATTTCTTCCGCTCTATCTTTTGCACCCTTGATAATATCGTGGTAATTACCGCTCAATGCAATTATTCTATTAGAAAAAATGTGTCTGCCATCATCTCGATATAATGTTTGTGGTTCAAAGTTGCAACGAGTCGTAAAACTGATTTTCCGCCACAAAATATTTATTACGGCAACCGTTTTCAATGCATCAGTATCAACATAAATATTTTGGGTAGTTATTCCACGAGAAGAAAATGACTGTTTCAAATTATCAGAAATCAATTCAAGACACTCAACCATTCTCGAAAAAATATCGTTTGTATTTACTGTAGAATGCTGATAATCCAAGAACTGTTTATACATGTGTGAAGAGATGAGTTCAACTCTTTCCTGTATAACTATATCTTTCTTTGCAGCGGTTTCTGAATTATCAAAACTTTCAAAATTATTATGCAATTTCATTTCCTTTGTATATATCATATTTTTAGAATAAACATGATTTTATGTAAAGATTATATTTTTTTTCTTTACAAAAATGAATACTTACATCGGGGTATTTTTGCAGCATAAAATTTGAAGAAAAATTTGAAAATAATTCTGCCATAAAGTCAACAACCAAAGCCTTATAGCGGAATACTATTGTGGTTGCAGAAATCCATCAATTTTTCTTTTTTAACATTGATTTTTTCTTTTAAATAGGTATTTTTTGTAACCTTAACAATCAAATCCATTGCTTTGTCATACATTGTAGAAGCACCTCTCAAAAATTCTAATTGTTTTTGAGATTCCACCGAACCTAATTCAAAATAATAATTTGCATATAAATAATAAATCTTTGACAACAAGTCATTCATATTGTACTTTTTAGCAAGTAATAATGCCGATTCTAAATTAATTTTTGCAGTTTCATAATCAGATTGTTCAATTTCCGCTTTTGCAATAACCATTCTCAACAAAACAATGAAAAATGTATTGTTTATTTGCGGATTTTGTGCAATTTCTAATGCTTGAGTTGCAATTTCAATAGCATTTTTAGGTGATTCAGTTATTATAGTTGCTTCCGCAATATAGTACCAAGACAACAACGCACCAAGTGCCAATTTTTTATTAGCAAAATATGTAACTTGTTCATCGTAAATTTCTATAGCGTGTTTTGCCTGTTTATTATCACAGAATAATTTACCTAACATAGCCTTGAATATATTTTTACTGAATTCATCACCTGTATTATTGGCAAACATTACATATTCAAAAAGATTTTCTCTCAAACCATCATAATTTTTCAACAGAAAATTATTCATTGTTTCTATCAAATCATAGCAATTTGTAAATTGCGCTCTTGCATCGTCAACATTTTCATCATCACCGTAAGCAACCCCCAAACGATTGGCAACATCAGCCAAGACTTCTCGAGAAGTAACAAAATTTCCCTTCATCGTATTTGCGTACGCTAATGCAAGTTTCAATCGGCAAATCAAATTAACGTCACCAATTCTGTGTTTATCAATTGTATCAAATAGCGTAGTCAAAACTTCAAAAGACCTATCATTACCTTGCAACACAAGTGCAATTGCCAACGCTGATTGAACTCGTAACCAAGTATCATAAATAAATCCGAGCGGAATGGTTTTGTTCAACCCCGGTTTAGAAATATAAGAATTTAACACCGGTAAAATATCATTATCCACAAGGTTTACAACTTCTCCGCAATTTCCAATACGCAAAAGAGAATACAACTTGGTCGCTTTAATTAGTGCAGTTTCAAGTTCTGACGAAGGTTGAACCATTTTTTTCAAAACATTATCCACGCACTCAACATCACCGTAATAGTTACCAATCTTTTTGCAACAAGAAGCAAGATACCCGAGCAACTCAATTTCCTTGACTTCATCATTGTTCGTTTTTGCATTCGCAATAGCATCTGGTAAAAATTCCATAGCTTCTTCCGGATCATATTCTGTTAATAATTTACCCAAACGTTCACTGATGTTATAACGGATATTCACGGTTTCATTTTCGTTAAATTCGTTCAACAACGCTAAACATTGACGTTGCGAAATTACATACAAATTGACATCACCAATATAAGCGGCAATTCGAGTCAATTTTGTCCAAACATCAAATGCCATACGATTTTCTTTCAAATTATGCGCAATTGTTGCCATAACAGGATTTATATTCAATTCGAAAACACTCAATGCTCGACCAATTTTCACATTTATTTCTTCAAATTCTTTATCAGATTGAACTTGCCTTTGTAAAGTTTCCCACAAGTACAAATTACAAAACTCAAAAAATGCTTCATTATAACGTCTGATAAAATTAGCTTTTTCTAAATATGTAATAATTTCACCAAACTCTTTATCTTTATAGCCAAAAATTTCTTTCAATAATGCGAGGTTCAATTTTTCGCCTAAAACACTGGCTCCGCAAATAAGTCGAAATGCTTCAATGTTAAACTTTCGCAAAGTTGCCAATCGCTCTGCAACCAAATCGTTAAAGGTTTTTGGCATCAAAAATGCTTTGCCGGTAATTTGACAATCAAAACAATAACTAACCGCTTGTTGCGCAAACGCAGAATTTCCACGGCATTTTTCAAAAATAACTTCTTGTTCTCGTTTTGAAACATAAGTGCCGGACTCACCGGTAAATTTCAATCTATGTTCAAACTCTTCAACAGAAACAGGAGCCAAGTGAATATCTGTATACGCTTTCAAATCTTTATTTTCGACACCGAAAAATCCACTCACCGGTTTGTGTTCATTATAAATCACTACAAACTTTAAATTTTTCCAATTGTTAGGACGTTTTACAAAGTTTGATAAAAATTCTATAGAAAAACCATCAATATAATCAAAATTATCAACAACAAAAACGAAATGTCCCGTATTACAAAACGCATCAAAAATTCGATTTAGAATATCAAAAGTTTTTCGCTTATTTATAATTATATCTTCATAATTTCCGTCTTTTGAATTGTATAAGAAATTCAAAAAATCAGAAATTTCAGTAGTATTTAAAAATCTCAACTCATTACTAAAAAAAGGCATTGCTTCTTTTTTCAAATCGTCATTATTCAAATAAAAGTCCGGCAAATTAAACAAATTCAACAACATATTTTGAATAACGCCCCCTGGGGACAATTGAGTAACCGGAGTGCAGCAACCAATACACCATTCAAAATTATAACTTTTCAAATTATGCATAACTTGTCGTAGCAAAGTCGTTTTACCCAAACCTTTTTCACCGGTAATTGAAAATATTTTTTTCTCTTTATTACAGAGTCCTTCTGACAAAACTTTGTAACCCTGTGCAGCCGTCATCAAAGTTGGCATGAATTTTAAATTTAAAAAATTATCTTTTTTCTGTTGTGGCTTATTTAAAGATTTCACCTTATTTTGAACCGCTTTTTGCTCTCTTAAAGTAACGGCAGATACAAGTGGAGAACCACATTTTCTACATTTTTTTGCAATAGGAAAATTAACACTGTTACAATGAGGACAAATTTTGAGTAATTCTTGCCCACATTTTTTGCAAACAACTTCACCTACAGGGTTTACGGTATTGCAATGACTACACAACAAACCTGTACGAGATTTACAATAAGGACATTTCAAAGCCTCATTGGGAATATTTTTTTTGCAAACAGGACATTTCATAAATCTATAATTATCTATTGAATAACATCTCTGACTTTTTCCATCAACTGATATAGTCTTTTGGAAACTTCAGACTGCGACACCCCAAGTTCTTCCGAAATTTCTTTCTGTGTCATGCCTTTATCATATCGCAAAGTATAAATATGTAAATAGTCTTTCTTAGGATTTTCCTTATCAATACGGATAACAGAATCCGCAACAAATTCCAAAACTTCCTTTTGAATAACGATTTCTTCCGGACTTTCAGGAATTTTTATACTTGAATAACTCACAGAAACATCAGAAAAATCCATTTCAGGAGTTTCAACAGGAACTTCTTTTGTTGACATGTAACCGGCACGTGTACGGCGAAGTCTTCCGGAATCTTTCAATACACTAACAATTGCAGTATTAACAATACGGCGCATGTACGCTTCTAATGTAACTTCTGAATCGATAGCATTTATAATCGACACTGAGCGTTTGCATGTTTCATTAAAGAAATCTTCATACAAATCCTCATTATTCGGGTATTTTCTATCCCCTTTTATTATTCTGCTAATTAAATCTATCTTTTCTTGTGCCAGTTCCAAAACTGTAATCCTCTATCCTAGATTTAGTATAGCATATTTATAAATATATTTTAAGTACCGCCGTCGTATTTTCGTAAGAACCTACGCTATGAGGCGCTTTTAGCACGTTAAGTGTCTGATTTACAGTTCTTAACACAATGTTATCAAGTTGACTTGAACCACTTGATGTAACTATTCTGGCGTCCTTAAAAGTACCATCTTGTTCAAATGTTACGCTAACACGCATTTCACTTGCATAAGCCAAATCCGTAACAGAAAGCAAATCAGTCATCAATGCAGATTTTATGCTCTTACCTGCTGATTGGAAATACTCTTGGAACTTAGGTTCAGTAGACACAGCCCCAGGAACTTCCCATGACAACTTTTTAACTTCTACAAAATCTGATTTTTTTGTAGTTTTTGTACCGGCAGTTGATGCTAAAGCATTAGTATTGTTATTCATTTCAACAACTTGTCCTGATGGCGCTTCACTTTGATTTTGTGTGGCTTCCGGAACATTCAAATCTCCGGAATTATCACTAATAGGCTGCGGAGTTTCTTCTGTTTGACCTTTCAAGAATTTAGAAACACCAAAGCCCAACGCAAAAATCAAACCTAGCACAACAACAAGACCAGCCAAGCCAAGTCCTACAGCAATTCCTTTTGGCGGTTGTTGAGAATTTTTTGACAATCGTCCAGGGTTTTTCATCATGCCACTGTTATCTACAGGAGATTTTTCTTGGAATAATTCGTTTATCGGTTGACTCACTACACCTGCAGGTTGAATATTACGAGTATTGATATCTATACTGATTTCTCGTGGTGCAAAATTACTGCTACTTATCACTGTAGAATTTTCTTGAACCTTAAACTCTTTTGGCGCTTCTGTTATTGTAAGTTCATCTTCTTGAGGTTTTTCGTCAACCGTTTCAGGCATAATTTCTACATCTTGCAATGAGTCAAAATCTGTATCCTGAGTCCAATCAAGGTCTTCATTTTTATCTTCTGCTTTTGGTGCTGAAATTTCTTCTTGCGGAGTGTTTGCAACCTCTTCGTCGTCCCCGAAAAAGTCGTCCAAATTATTTTCAGAAAAATAAACATCTTGAACAGAGTTTTCAGAATCTTCTGTTTTTTCAGTCAAATCTATCGTTTCAGGATTTTCATCGTTATTTTCAACACTCAATTCAGTATTATTAACTTCATTTTCCGCATTATCAGCAAATTCAATTGAATTATCAGACTCATTTGAATTATCAAAACTCAAATCTTCTGCAATTTCAAAATCATTGTCATTTAACTCTTGAAAATCTTCAACATTATTTGAACCATCAGACAAATCAATAGTTTCAGACATTGGTTTAAATTCAGTACCATCTACCAAATTTTCATTATTATTTTCAATAGGCTGATTGTTTTCTTCGTCCATCAACATGCCTGCAGTTTCCAAATCTAATAAATCGTCTTTTGGGATATCTTCATCATTACCCCAATTCATGTTATCAGCCGGAGAAGTTCCATCTTCGTTGATTGTATATGAATTCAAATCAGGAAGTTCCATTGTTTCCGCTTCATTAAGTTGTAATGAAAAATCATCTAACCCTTCAACAGGTTTTGTCGGAGAGTCAACACCGGAGAATTTATCTAACTCAACCATTTCCTGAGTTTCTTCTATGTGGTTTTCTTGCTCAACAGTTTCCATTTTTTCCATATCAACAACATGATGAACAATATCCTCTTGCTTTTGTTGTTCAACGGTTTCTAGTGAAGATATGTCTGTAATAGTTGCTAAACCTTGTGTTTCTGCCAACATATTGGCTTGTCTTTTAGCATCAGAAAGCCCTCCGGCAAATGAAGCATGGTCATCATCTACACAATTTGAAATACCCAAATTTTCAATATCTTTATGGGCAAGTGGTTCAAATTGTCTTAACGCTTGCTCTTCTACCAAATTGCTTATCGCACCGCCTGCTACAGATGCCATTTTAATAGCACCGTCAGAAACAGTTTTATCTGCTTCTATTTCTACATTTTTTGCGGAATCAATAGCGGCAATTGCATTATCTAAAAGCTCATCTACAGATGATGCAGGCTTAGAAACATTTTCGCTTAAATCTACATCTGCTTGCAACGGCTCTTCAACAAGTATTTCAAAATTTTCTTGTATTGACAATTCAGGCTCATTCAAGTTTTCATCAATTGAAAGTTCTGGAGTTTCGTCAATTGGAGATACTAGATTTTCTTCTTTTTCAACAATATTATCTGTTTTAGAAACTTGTTCTTCTTCGATAGGAAGTACATCTTCTTCCACAATCGTCAAATCTTCATTTGTGTCTTTGGAATTTTGATTAGAGTCATCATCTTCAACTATATTCAAATCGTCAACATCTGATAACTGAATATCTTCATCTAATGACAATTCATCTTCAATATTACCGATTGACAACTCTTCTTCTTTCATTTCAGGTTCAAGAGTTTCTGCGATTTCCGAAGGTTTTTCTTCTGCATTATCTTCAATATTTTCAGCAGGTGCTTCTACTATCAAATCTTCAACGTCATCATCTTCTTTTTGACTATCTGATACGGCAGAATCTTGCGTTTCTTCAACTGGTTGAATATCAACATCTAGTGATAAATCTTCATCAATTTCATCAAGAGTTAAATCATCATCAGAAATTTGTTGCAAAGTATCTTCAACGATTTCAGGATTTGTGTCATCAGCTTCAGGCTGCGTTTCACTTTCTGCAACGATATCTTCTTCTTTTAATGTATCAATATCAGAAATTGTCGGTTCATCTTCAACTATTTCCAAATCGTTTTCTATTGAATCTTCTTGCGACTGTTCCGGTTCTTCAATAATCAAATCTGTATTATCTGAAATCAAATCATCTTTTGTAACATTTTCAACTTCTTGCTCAAGGTCATCAGTATTCAAAATTTCTAATTCTGGAAGAGCATTTTCTGTTGAATTTTCAGCATTTTCAACCACATCTGCAACCGCACCGGCAACTTCTGCTGACGTAGTTACAACATCAGCTACATCTTTTGCTTGCTCAAAAACTTCATCAACTTTTGCTTTTTGTTCTTCAACAACCGCATTGATACCTTCTTTCAAAATTTCTTCTGTAGTCAATGCTGCAATTCCTGGAACTGATTTTTCTTCATTTTGTTTTTGAATTTCAACACGTTCTAAAAGCACCGCAGACACTTGACTTGAAAGAACTTCAAAGTTATCAAATTCAGCAACACTATCTCTCAACATTGAATCTGATAACATTAATTTTAAAAATTCTTTTTGACCTTCAATATCCAAATTATGATCAGAATACTCAATAGCCAAAGTTCGACCTCTCAAAAATTCCGGTGAACCTAACTTCTTATCACGAGTTTCATCAAATTGAGAAATCTTATCCAACAACATTTTGGCCGGAACAATTTTTTCTTTAGCAAAGAAATAATATTTGTCATTTGCATGTTTTTTATTGATTTGAGAAGGCTTGAAATATCCTAAGATTTCAGCATCTTTCAAATTTTTAGCCATTTTTAAAACAACGTAGATATCAGGAGTAATTTCTAATTCGAAATGGGATTTTGGTACAAAGATTTTATCTTCATCAAAAATTGTACGAACATCAATATGAATATTAGGCAAAATAACATCGGCAATATCAAGATTTTCAACGATTTTAGAAATTGAGTGCATAGAAATTATATCATCAGTATTTATGCCATTATCTGCAAGAAATTTAATAAAAATTTCTGCGCCCAAAACGTTGATATATGCTCTGTTACGAACCTCAGCATTTATAAAACGCTTTGACATAAAATCCGCTTCTGTATAATTCTCCTTATCTATTTCCAAAACCATGCCAGTATTTGCCATATTAAAATTTCCTCCCTCTACATATATAAAGATGACACATCATTCAAAATTATTCCAAAAATTTAGTAAAGATTTGTAACAATATTTTGCAAAATATTATTAATCAGTCAAAATTAATGAGTTAGGTGTTTTATATGTTATGTGTAAAGTGTTAAGGAGGTTTTCTCATGATGTTAAGTCCTATATCCAATGTCAGATTTGGCTCTGGCGCTGCAGCGGCAGCACCCAATGATACTACAGCTAATACTACAACCGGAATCTTAGATAGGCCGGGAGCATTTTCAAAACCATTAGAAGGCACTCCGGCTAAAGATGAAGTTGATATTAACAATCCGGAAAAAGCCCCTAAAAAGAAACACTCTGTGGCAAAAGCATTATTAACTATTGGCGGAATTGCAGTGGCAGTAGCAGCAGCCTTAGTTGCAGGAAATAAAACAGGCGTGTTAAAAACAGTAGAAAAAGCAGCATTAGAAAATGCAGGCATTATGGAAAAAGCAGGCCACTACTTGTCAGAAGCCGGTGCTCAAATCGCTAAATACACTTGGGAACCACTAGTTGGTCTTTTTGGCAAAGGTGCAAAATAAACTTGCAAACAAAAGTTTTTAATAAATAGAGTAGTCACAAATAGGCTACTCTTTTATTTTGCAAGCCATATAAACCTTTGATTGACGATATTACTAACAATATGGTATAATAGAACCGTTAATTTGCTTTATTATATTTGGTTAAATTGGTTTCAGATATGTCAGAAAGGATATTATGACATACGGAGTTCCATACTCTTTTGTCCCAGGGACAAAAGCAAAAGCCGATGAAGTCAATGCCAATTTTATTGATGTACTTGACAAAATCCAAACAACAAATGAAAGAATTGATGAAACAAACACAACTATTCAGACTAACGAAACTTCCACAACATCAAAACTGGACCAAAAAGCAAACCTTGATTTATCAAACCTAAGCTCTACAGGCAAAAGCTTATTTGACAAAAAAGCAAACGTAACAGACCTTGATGACAAATGGGTGAGAAAACACACCTCACTCGCAAGCGGAAAAGCAATCGGAATGGGTGTAACTCACAACTATTCATTGTCTTCTTACTTGCCATCAAGCGGTATTTACGAAGTAATTGTAGCCTTGAACGCTCAAACTGCAAGCGTTGCCGGTGCTTTTGTATATTTACAAATTACAAGTGATTTTATAAAAGATAAAGTTCCTGTATTGAAAGCCATCACAAGACAAGCAAACACTGCGCACGCTGCCGGAATGCAAACAATAATCGTTGGAACTAGCAGAAGCATCTCCGTTTACAATGCTTCAAATACAAGCAACGAGGCAAGTTACGGAATTGACGTATACGCATACAGAAAGGTTAGGTAATTTATGACTAAATATATTTATATAGAAAACGGTAAGATTAACGGTTGCGGTCAAGTAGAACAACTTGACTCAACCACCCAAAATATTGAAATTGATGACACTACATACAATGAATTTCTTGAGGATAATTTGAAATACATTTTTGACTCAGGAAAAATAATCAAAAACCCCAATTACCAAAAAGAAAAAACTACTAAAGAGTTGAAAAGAAAAATAGAAGAACTAAAACTTCAACTTGATGAACTGGACAAAAAACGAATTCGAGCAGTTTGCGAAAACACAATCAAGGAAGAAGCAACAAACCAAACTTGGCTGGATTTTTACAACAAAGAAGCCGCTGAAATTCGACAAAAAATAACTTCCTACACCGAGCAATTAAACTAAGAAACTTCCCCGTCAATACATTGGCGGGGATTTTATTAAAAACAATATTTTTGTTATAATCTTATCAACCTTGCCTATATACTTTGGAAAAAAGTTTTTATATACTAAAAAGGTAAAAAATTTGAAAGAGTAACAATGATAAGAGCAATACAACGAGGAATTATAAAAGTTAAAGAAGACATAAAAGTAATTTATGAAAATGATCCGGCAGCAAAAAACATTTTCGAAGTTGTCCTATGCTATCCGGGATTGCACGCTCTCATTGCTCATAGATTTGCACATCGTCTTTACAAGTGGAACATTCCGCTAATTCCACGAATTATTTCATACATAACAAGAATTATCACAGGGATAGAAATTCACCCTGGGGCAAAAATCGGCAGAAGATGTTTCATCGACCACGGGGAAGGCATTGTGATAGGCGAAACGACTGTTGTCGGGAATGATGTACTAATCTACCAACAGGTAACTCTTGGCGGAACAGGCAAAGAATCAGGAAAAAGACACCCGACAATTGGAAATAACGTAATTTTGGGAGCCGGAGCAAAAGTTTTAGGCAACATAACAATCGGCGACTTTGTAAGAATTGGAGCAGGTTCAGTTGTAGTCGATAATGTTCCGGAAAATTCAACCGTTGTAGGTGTCCCAGGGAGAATTGTACACAGAATGGTTACGGACAAAAACGGAGTGCTTATGCACAACAGAATTCCTGACCCGATATCTTGCGAAATCAATAAACTCAAGGCTGAAATAGAAATTCTTAAAGAAAAAACAAAGAATTTGTAACAAAATCTTAACAAACACTCATTTTCATGGCAATTTTTATCCGATATATGGGTTTTATATATATAGGATATAAAAAAGGTTCGATTATGGGTAACAACATAAGCACATTTAACGTAAAAAACATTAATTCTCGAATTCATACGCCATCTGTTAATGTAGGAAGGCGGAATGTTGAAAATAGATATAATTTCCAAGCATCAGACAAAGCAAATGCATATTTGGCAACAGCACAACCTCAAATTGTTTTTGCACAGCCTCAATCAGGGTCATGTCACATGGGATTGGGTCAAGGAATTGTTCAAATTTTAATGGAATTTGGAGTAGGTACGAGTGTCGCTAGCGGCAACTCAATGCCAATGATGAGCGGTTGCGGCATGTTTAACTCCGGAATGGGCAATTGTATGAGCATGCAAGGTAGCCTGTTTAGAAACAGATTTATGTGTTAAAACACCAAAAGTTTGACGATTACCTTTTTGAGGTAGTCGTTTTCGTTTGTTGACTTTGAAAATTTTTATGACATATTTTGTATAAAAATGGAGCAAAATATGCCAAAAATTTCAATAATCATACCAATTTTTAACATTGAAAAATATTTAACTAAATGCTTACAAAGTCTTGTTAATCAAACATTTCAAGACATTGAAATTTTGTGCATAAATGATGGCTCGATTGATAATTCACTAAAAGTTGCCGAAACCTTTGCTAAAAAACACCAAAATATAAAAATTTATACCAAAGAAAACTCCGGAGTTTCTGACACAAGAAATTTTGGAATAAAACACGCAAACAGTGATTATATTATGTTTTTGGACGGAGATGACTGGTATAACAAAAATGCCTGTAAACTTGCGTATTCTGAAATCAGCAAAACAAATTCTGATATAGGAATTTTTGGAATAACTGAAAAATTTTGGCTACTTGAAAAACCGTGCATAATGAATAAAAATATCAAACGAGCAAAAAATGACCCGAATAAAAGGGATTTGTGGAAATTTTTAACTTACAGCGTGAATAAAATTTATAAAAAAGATTTTTTACTAAAAAATGAAATAGAATTTCCAAAAGGAATAAAAACTGCGGAAGATTTAACATTTTCAGCATGGTGCTTATTTAACAGTCCAAAATGTTGCTTTATTGATAAACCTTTATACATTTATAGAAAAAATCGTCAAAATTCTGCAACAACAAACAATAATGGAGTAAAAAACGATTTAGAAGCACTAAAAAATATTTGCAATACAAAACTATTCCAAGAACAAAACATTCAATCACAAGTAAAACTTGTTGAAAAATTCTGTAGCGGAAGTTGGAATTATTACAAAAGAAACCGTTTTGATAAAGACTTGCAAAAAGATATAAAAAACTTAGTTGAATACATTGACCAAAAATTTCCACAAGAAGAATTAACCGTGTTCAAAATGTATAACAGAGTGAAAGCTTTAGCAACGCAAACAAGTTTTTGACTAAAATGAATATTTAATATATTATTATTTGAGAAAAAGTTAGGGGGAGTATCGTGGAAGGAAATAATAAACCGGTTGTAAATCTTATTTCTAAACCGGATAACATGTTGAAAACTATTTACACAGCGTGCAGAACTTGTTACAGTGCTGATTATCCGATAAATATTTATGAAAGTTCGACTGATGAAGAAAAAATGTTGAAATTAATCCGCAGAGTTGTCGGTTCCGGCCACTATTCAACAATTGAACATATTCAAGTTAGTTTTGCGATTTCAAATGTTTCAAGAGCATGCACTCACCAACTGGTAAGACATCGTCACATGTCTTTTTCTCAAAAATCACAACGCTATGTCAAAGAAAAAGGACAGTTTGATTATATTATTCCGCCTACAATAGAAAAAAATCCGGAATTAAAAGGAAAATTTATCGAATTTATGGGACAAATTTCTGACAAATACCAAGAATTTGTAGAAGCAGGAATTCCGGCAGAAGATGCACGTTTTGTAATGCCAAACGCTGCTGCCAGTTCGCTTGTAGCAAGTTTGAATTTGCGTGAAATGATTCACCTAGCAAACTTGAGATTGTGTTCAAGAGCGCAATACGAAATCAGAATGCTCGTAAAAGGTATGTGCGACGCACTTATTGCCGAAGAACCTTGGCTAAAAGATTATCTTGTTCCAAAATGCGAAGCCCTAGGTTTTTGTGATGAAGACAAATCTTGTGGTCGAAAAATTACTCGTGCAGAATTGATTGGCGGAAAGAAGGATTAGTTAAGGTGAAAGCGTTAATTCAACGTGTAAAATCAGCATCTGTCGAAATAGACGGCAAAATAGTTTCAAAAATCGGGCAAGGATTACTCGTTTTGCTCGGGGTTGTTAAAGGTGACGAAAAACAAAATGCTGAACTTTTGGCAGAAAAACTCTTAAAGTTGCGCATATTTGAAGATGAAAACGGCAAAATGAACAAGTCTTTGATCGATATCAAAGGCGAAATGCTTGTCGTTTCTCAATTTACCTTGTGCGGAGATTGCAAAAAAGGTACTCGCCCAAGTTTTGACAAATCTGCTCCGCCTGAAATTGCAAATGAACTCTATGAATATTTCGTAACTCAAATCAAGAATTCTCAAACACCTTGTCAAACCGGTGTTTTTGGAGCAGACATGCAGGTTTCGCTAGTCAATGACGGACCGGTAACTTTTATGGTTGAAAAATAATTTGCGTGCAGGACTTGTCAAATTTTAAAAAGCATGGTAAAATAGGCATGTAAGTTATATTTTTTATTTGAAATCGATTTATATTGTGAGGATGTTACCTTAAATTTATTTTATTTGGATGTATTATTTTATTTTTTAATTAAGAGGCTTTTATTATGTATGTAAACAAGTGCATTAAGTGCGGTCGAGAATTTGAAACAAAGAATCCGAAAAGGGTTATTTGTCCGGAATGTTTGTATCCAGACAAGAAAATGATGTTGAACAATACGGAGTCGTCATCATCAACAACAAATAGTGCAGCGCCAACTGAGGGTGCTACTGAACAACGCAGCAGTTATTCAACAGAAAATAAACCGCAATTTTATAGCAGTTATTCAAGTGGCGGAGATGAAAATCGTCCTTATCAAAGACCACAAAGACAATATAACAACCAAGGCGGCTACCACCGTGACAACAACCGTCAAGGTGGTTATCAAAGAGATTATAGACAAAATAACGGCGGATACAACAATAACCGTTCTTACAATAATCAAGGCGGTGGATATCAAAGAGATAATCGCCAAGGTGGTTACAGAAACAATAACTACAATCGTCAAGGCGGTTATCAAAGAGATAACAGACAAGGTGGCTATCAAGCACGCCGTCCGCAAAACAACAGATTTAACAACAACAGACGTCCAAATAACAGAAATGCTGCCCCAAAACAATTGTTGGTAAGCAGAGAACAATTGGAACAAATTGAATTGTTGTACAAGTTGATGTTACCATTGCCAAACCCTGATGCTCACGAAGTTATTGGTGAAAAAATCGGTTTGGAACCAAGAAAAGTATTCTTTGGTATCAATTTGGTAAGACAAAAAATGATGCTTCCGAAATTGCCGTTCCCTAAACGTAAATTGGCGATTTCTCAAGACCAATTAAATGCAATTAAAATGTTATATGAACCATTGTTGCCATTGCCTCCAATCGGTTGTCACAAAATTATTGCAGCACAATTGAAAATGGACGAATGGAGAGTTCACGTAGGTATTGGTTTAGTTCGTGCGCAAATGGGACTTGAACGTTGGAACCAAGAACGTGAAGACGCGCCTGAAGAATTTAAACAACAAGCAAAAGAGAAAAAAGCAGCAGCAAAAAAATCTGCAAAAGCAACCGAAGAACCTACTCCGGCAAAAGAAGAAACTCCGAGTGAAGAAGTTGCAGCAACAGTTGAAGCGCCAGCAGTTGAAGAACCTCCTAAGAAAAAAAGAGGACGTAAACCAAAAGCTGAAACAACTACGGAAGAATAGCCATGGGTAAGTTCGTTTCTGTCGGGAAAATATTGAATTTTCACGGTATAAAAGGCGAGGCAAAAGTTGGCTCATCAAAAAGTCAAATGGATTTTGTCATGTCACTTGATACTTTGTACCTAAAAGATGGCAACGATTACAAACCACTACAAGTCGAATCTTGTCGAGTTAATAAAAATGTTCTAATCATGAAATTTGAAGGAATTGACTCGATAAATGATTTGCTTGATTTAAAAGGTGAATTACTTTTTGTTGATGATGAAATAATCAGAGAAAGTCTTGATGAAGATGAGTTTTTGATAGATGAACTTGTCGGACTTAGTGTCTATGATATTGAAAACGACAAAAAACTTGGATTTGTTATCGGAGTATCGAATAATGGGGCAAGTGATTTAATTTCAGTCAAGACAAATTCAAAAAAAATCTGCTTAATTCCATTTGTCAAAGCGATTGTTCCTGTTGTTGATATTCAGAATAAAAAAATCAAAATTAACAATATTGAGGGATTACTTGAATGAGATTTGATGTCTTAACACTATTTCCCGAAATCATTGAAAATTACTGCAATGTCAGCATAATGAAACGAGCAAAAGAAAATGAAATTTTCTCGTTAAACACCATCAATCCTCGTGATTACACTATTGATAAACACAAAAAGGTTGACGATACACCTTACGGTGGTGGTGCAGGAATGGTGTTAATGCCGCAACCTTACGTTGATGCGTACGATTCTGTTGAAAAGTTGGACAATTCTATTACTGTCATGCTTTCTCCGCAAGGTGAGCCTTTGAGCGAGAATTTAGTCATTGATTTGGCAAAATACAGTCAAATTATTATGCTTTGTGGGCATTACGAAGGATTTGACGAACGAATAAGAGATATAATTAAACCCAAAGAAATTTCTATTGGCGATTTTGTATTAACCGGCGGAGAACTCCCAGCACTCTGCCTAATTGATGCAGTTAGCAGAAAATTGGAAGGTACATTAGGAAAAATCGAATCAGCCGAAGAAGACAGTTTTTCTAACGGATTGTTAGAATATCCGCAATACACAAGACCACGTGATTTCAGAGGTCATTTAGTGCCGGAAGTTTTGCTAAACGGAAATCATAAAGATATTAATAATTTCCGCTTTGAACAATGTTTAGAACGTACCAAATTAAAACGTCCGGATTTATATAAAATTTACATAGAAAATAATAGTAAAAAATAAACAATTCTCTAGCAAAAATAATTATGTTCAGGTGTTGTATAATACAAATTGAGGTTAGGAGAAAATATTATGATAAATACAACATTGAAAACATTGTCACTAAATGGCAAAACATTGAGTCTAAACAAAGATACCGAATCAATGAGAATGAATGATAGCCAAAATGCATTGAATTTAACTGAAAACAATTCAGATAAAACTATCCGCAACAAAGAATACCGTGACGGGAAGATATATAGACACAAACCTAATATGGGTCATGATTATTCCTCTGCAATGCCTAAAAACGGAACAGGTGAATTTTGGATTTTAGATAACTACAATATAGTTGATGTCGGTTTAAGTCAAGACAAAGTATCTATTGGCGGAAAAGTTCGCAATGGACAAATCGTAGAACTAAATTCAGGAAAACTAACCTCTGACATTCCAATAACATTGGATAATATTAAAAACTTTTTGGCAAAAGACAAAATGCAAGAAATAAAATTGCAAAATTTAACAAAGGTTTATTTGAACAAAGCATTACAATTTTTGAAAAAGTAATAAAGACGGATTCTGAATAACAAGAAAATTTATTTGCTCATTTCAATCACAAAAATTTTCTAAGTTTTCAGAATGACGAACTATTTGATAGGCCCACCAAATAGTCATTCCGGACTGACTATAAAATGAGTTGAGATGAAATCGAAACGTAATTTTCTGAATAGTTTAAGGCTAAATACCTACTATCGTAAAGCTTTTATTATTCGATATACATATTTAAGAGTTTCAATATCTAAAAAATCTATATTTGTTTTTATATAATCTCTCATTGTTGAAGGAGAAATTTCCAAGTGTTCAAAATCAAATAAATCTTTTAATTCAATATTTAAAGCAAGAGCAAGCTCTAATAATGCTCGAGAAGGAAATGTATCACCACATTCAATGTGACTTAAACTTCGTTGATCGATATTTGCACGTTCAGCTAATTGTTGTTGAGAAATTCCCTGTGCTTTTCTTAATTCTTTTATTCTTTTTCCCAATAGTATTTTTATATTTTTCATAATTCATATAAAGCATAACTTTTTTTCTACATTATTTGAACGAATTTAATTTGTAATACATTGACAAATTACCAATTTATATTGTAGTTTACTATATAGAAAGTCTATTATTGATATTAAATAGAAGATTTATAACGTAGAAAGAGGTAATTTATGAACAACATTATTATTGAATTAAAAAAATTATTTATTAAACTAACACACAAAAATCTAAGATTTGAGAATAACGCATATTGGTGCGAGGATACAAATTTAAAAGACATTCCGTATTGTGTTAATTGTTATCAAACAAAAGGGTTGTTAATTCCTTTAATTCATATTGGTGGGAGTATGTATCAATGCTGTGCTTGTAATCCTGATATAAGAATAGATATAGAAACTAATAAAGGGGTGTAAACTAGTGAAATTAAAATTTATTTTTATATTATTTTGTTTAATGATTTGCAATAATGCACAAGCTGCTCCATGGCAAGAAGTGAATGAGTCTTTTTTTAATGTAAAAAGTGATAATATGCAGAAATCTTTATATGATTATTATGGAACTACAACTACCCAAAAGTGCTATTTTGATTTTGGGTTTGAGTTAATGCAAGATCCTTATAATAAGAAATGTTATATTTATGATGTGCAAAATAAATCTTTGACAAATAAATTAGGTATAAATATTGGGAATGAAATTTTAAAAATTAATGGAGTAAAAGCAAAAAAATATAATATTGATGAAATAAATGAAATTTTAGGTAGAATAAATAATCTTGAAGTAGAAATAAAAACTAATTTAGGAAAAAAGATTTTATCAATATCTAAAGAAAATTTTTGTACAACAAGTATAGAAGAACCAGAACTGTTTACTATGTATTGGAAACAGATTTATCAAAAAGATTTGCAGAGAATAACAAAACTAGTATCAGTTTTAACAAGACTTCCTTTGTCGGATTGGGCAAAGCGTGATTTGGAAGAAGAACTCCCTGATGTTGAATATTGGAAGGGGAAGCACAATCAATTTAAAAATGGTTATAATAGTTGTGTAGCAACACAAGAAAATTTAGATATTCATGTTTGTTTAAATCAACTTGTTAATAGAGAATTGATGCAAATAAATAAAGATAATATAATTAAGCAACAGCAGGCGGCACTACGAGCTCAACAACAAATGCAACAACAGCAGATAAATGCAATGAATAATTATTCCGATGCTCTAAGAAATCAACATGTTAAAATTGATGGTTCTGTGTATAACTATGGAAGTGTTGATGTGAATCATAATATAAATGGAAATATTAATAGTAATGTTTATTATCATTGGTAGTTTAAAAGTTTAAAATGCATTATAAAAGTTGAGAATGTATAAAAATCAATTTTTGTGAATTTTATGTCTAAATTTTGGGTAAAATAATGTTCCCCACTTGCGGTGCTAGTTCGAACCAATGAGCAAAGCGAATTAAGTGAGACTGTATGCCATATGGCTAGAACCAAAATCTTTGATTTTGAAGGGGGAAATGTAATCAAAATAAAACAAATGATTATGTTCCCATAACCTTGTTATACTTTGCTATGAAGAGACTCTGAAACTAGTTCAGGGTGCCATTTTCGAAGAATTGTTTTCTACGTTTTTAGTGATTTTTAGTGTCAGGCAGTGCCTGACATACTTTTTCGTTATGGTAATGCCTTAATAATAAGCTAAGCCTTTTTAATCTAACGGACCTTTTGGCACTCCTAAACCAAAGAAGTTTTTAACGAATTTTGCAGCACCGTAAAGAAGAACACCACCGGCACAAGCATGCGATGCAGGTCCCTTAGCAAGGAGTGCTCCTAATCCTAAACCAAACGGTATAACTTCATTCGTAATCATTGTTGCAAAACCTTTTACATATCCAATTCCTAGATTGAAAAATCTTCGCCAAGTCTGATCAATTTCCATATTCAATGCAGAATCTTTGACACTATCAGTGATGTCACTCATTGTTGGATTATACAAGGTATTGTTCAAATAATCAGAGCAATAGTACGCATCTTTTTCGGTTGCATATTTGTCACCATAAATCTTTCCGACACTGTGAGCATCTTTTGCAACAAGCCCAATCGCTGTAATACCAACACCTTTTGCTATATATTTACCTATTGTTCCAATTGTCATACTATCACACTACCTTTTTAGAAATTATTTATTTTTCACTTCGTTGTTTGTATTTGAAGTTTCTGTTTGGGTTTCTGTTTCTGTCTTAGTTTCAGTTTTGTTTGGAGAATCTTTTACTTCAAATTCTTTTTCAACTTGTTTTCCTGCCATTTGCATTAATATCTTGCTTGCATCGATTGCATCTTGCCCGTATCCGCCATCGCTTTGTTGCATATTTTTCAAGACATTTACGGTATAATCATCACCCAAGACAATTCTTTCTTGAAGTGCAGCAAGTGCTAAAAATCTAACTTCATCTGCAGGGTCTTGCAACATTTTGTTAATCAATGCGGTTAATGCTTTGTCGTCTTTGTTGTCTTCATCTTCTTCAAGTCTTGCATAGACTTCTTTTGCTGCATTCATTCTAATTTTTTCATCTTGACTGTTTAAACCGTTTTCCAAAGTCCTGATATAGTTGTCATCTATTTGAACAACATTTCTTTTTTCAGTTTTTTTCTTATTTGAAGAGTTTTCAGTCGTTGTTGTATTTGTTGTTTTATTTGTATCGGTTGAATTTACATTGTTACCGTTTCCATTGGCATTACTGCTTCCATTACCGTTATTATTTCCGCCATTTACTTGTTGCGGATTGTAATTTGGTTGCATTTTTCCATTGGAATCAAGACTTCCTGTATAATATGCTGACGGATAACACGGAGCATTTACGTTATAAGTCGGAGGATTAGCCCCCGGACCGATTGCCGATGGATTGAAAATTTGAATATTTACACCGGAAGTTGTTGCCGGAATTTGAACATTTTGCGGCTGATTGTTAGGTGGAGTATTTGGAGGTGTTGAAGGCGCAGCAGCCTGTGCGCAATACTGTTGAACTTGCTGCGTTTGCGGATTTGTAACCTGTGCTCCACTATATGGCGGAACATTATTAACTTTTTGAGTATTTTGGTTTGGTGTTACTTGCATAATACAAATACCTCTAATCTACCTACTTATATAAAGTATTTGATTAGAGGTTTTTTGCTTTTTTGTAACAATATTTTACATTTGCAGTTTTAATTTATCAACTTTCAATTTGTAAAAATCAACATTGATATTCAATTTTGCACCAATTTCCAACAAGGAATCAATAAATTTGATATCTTTACTTTTAGGCGCTTCCATATTATTTTCCAAAATATTACCTATTCTGTGGAAAATTCTACCATAGTAAATATTTTGCGCTTCTGAAATATCAATTTGCAGTTCTAGTTTGTCAATCAAGTCAAACAGTTCAATAATTGCTTCTGACTGTTGGTACTCAAAACTTTTGGTAAGCCTAATCAAATTACTGATAATTTTTCTCGTGTAGGCTTTGTTTGACTGGTTTTTGTCGATTTCAATATTGATTTTCTTTGCTTCATAGTTTATATCCTTGATTTGTTGGATAACTGCTTTTTCTACAAAACCGTCAGAATGTTCAAGCAGTTCATTGAAACGTTTACTCAACGCATAACCTGCTGAAAGTTTGAATTCGTTAGGAATTTCCAAACCAAGATTTTGCATTTGGTAAATAGAACTTTTACCTTGTTCGTAAATATCTTGATATGTGTTTGAGAATTTTTCCATTTGACCTTTTAGAAGAATTTGCAAAATTTTCTTTCTTTCTTCGATAAAGATGTCTTTTAATGTAAAATATTCCTTGCCAAATTTTTCATCTAATGTCCTGATAATTTCAGTCAACGGATTTAACATAAATATCTTATTCAAAGTATTTTTCAGGTCTTGAAATTCTTCATTTGTAGAGAATTCTTTTATCGCACAATGGAAATCTCCGCCTGAATATTGCATTAGGGCAAATACAAGGTCAGATTTTAGCAATGTAACCTTTGAATAAATTTCGATATGACCAATAATAAGGTTTGCATTACCTTTTTGGACTCTTTGGTAATCACGACGTTTTACGGTGTAGCAATACACATCTTCTTCCTCTTCAAACTCTTGATATAGTGATGAAATTGCCCACAAACAAGCGATTTGTTTAAGAGTAACAATTGATGGTTTTACAAAATTTTCATATATATTTTTACCTGTACCAAATTCAGGAATATTACTTTTTGCTTCGTTCAAAATTTCTAAGAATTTTTCTTCGTAATTTTCTGAACTGAAGTTTGAAGCAAGTTGCATTGCTCGTGCAGCATATTTCATAATTTGTACTGTTTCAATACCTGAAATTTCAGAGAAGAACCAACCGCAACTTGTGTACATAAGCAGTGCTTGACGTTGAATTTCAAGCAATTCCATAGCACGAACTTTTTCTTGTTCTGTTAAATCGCTATTAAAATGTTCTTGTTGAAATTTTTTGATATTTTGTAATGTTCGGTCTAAAATTACGTCAATATAGCAATTTCGAACTTCCCAAACATCTTTATTAAAGTATTTTGCACCTTGTTGTTCAAATACTTCTGCCAATTTATCTCTTAAATAATCAAGCGCATCTCTTAACGGCTTTCTCCATTTTTGATTCCACCCAGGGTGTCCGCCTGTTGAGCAGCCACAATCCTCTTTCCATCTGCCAACACCGTGGAAACAACTCCAAGATGAGGCTTGTTTTATATCTACTTCATAATCACTTCTGTATTTGTCAAGATATTCACCATAATTAGTGATTTTGAACCCTTCATCTTCTGCTTTAATTTTTAAAACATAAGCAAGAGCCATATCACCAAATTTTGTGTGGTGACCATAGCTTTCACCATCTGTTGCAATGTTTATCAATTGCGGATAATCACGGTATTCAGAAACACCTTCTTTTAAACGCTTGATAAATTTGTTTCCATCTGTTAAAAGTTCATCAAAAGCAACAGAACGAGATATTGCGCCATCATAGAAGAACAAATCAATAGATTTTTTAGGGTCACATTTGATTGTGTATTTGTAAGACCTTGCAGGGTCAATATTTCCCCAGCTTACATCTTGCCATTCTCTATCCGAGATTTTCTTCATTTTTAATGCCTGATATGGCGACAAAACAGTGAATTTTGTTCCATTATCAGCCAAAACTTTTAAGGTTTCATCATCAACCGCAGTTTCTGCAAGCCAAATACCTTCCGGCTTTCTGCCAAATCTGTATTCAAAATCTCTTATACCCCACTTAACCTGAGTAACTTTATCCTTATAGTTTGCAAGAGGCATAATTATGTGGTTGTAGACTTGCGCCATCGCATTTCCGTGACCGTTGTGTGCAGAAATGCTGTCGATATCGGCTTTTATTATTCTTTCATAAGTCCCCGGAGTATATTTTTCCATCCAAGACAAAAGTGTTGGACCAAAGTTAAAACTCATGTGTTCATAGTTATTAACAATATCCAAAATTCGATTTCTGTTATCAACAATCCTTGAAACAGAGTTTGGATTATAACATTCTTTGCAAATACGTTCATTCCAATCGTGGAAAGGCAACGCACTATCTTGAAGTTCAATTGCTTCTAACCAAGGATTTTCTCTTGGCGGTTGGTAAAAATGTCCATGAATTGTTAGGAATTTTTCGTTTTTATTATCGTTATTATTCATAATCTGTTTCATACCTTATATTGTCTGTAAACTTTTTATTTTAACGGTGATTTTTTAACTTTGTTAATTACTTGGAAATTTGTTACGTCCATCCAAGGATCACCCAATGCTGTTGAAAATACTTTTCCGCTGAATAAGATTTCATCACCTGCATCAAGATCAATATTTTTTTCTGCAAGTTCTTTACTCAAGAACATTTTGAATTCAGATAACGGAATATTGTGATTTGTAATATCTGGTCTTTGTATCAAGAAAGAAATGAATTTTTCGTGCGGACGAAGAGCCGGAGTGTAGTCAAGCCCTAACGTAGAAAACTTGTCAAATTTTGCACGAATTCTGATATATTTGTTCAAGTATTGATGCGGATTAGCAACAACAGATAACGGATTTACGTCAATATATTGAACTTGTTGTTGTACTCCATAAGACTGTTGGGCGTGAGTTTGTTCACTAATTAAGTTAGTGCTTACACAAATCCCTGTTAGTAACAATATTGAAAATATCAAAACATTTAGCTTTTTCATTTTTACCCTCTTATTTAAACTTGTTTACACCACAATTTTAGCACACAATTGAAATAAAATAAACCACACAAGCACATTTATTCGGGTAATATTAAGTATCCTTAAATTTAACTATTGCGTTTTTATTTTTGTATTGTATAATCATGGTGTAGCGGGGGGTTGCAGAGATTGTCTGTATTGGGTTCGTTGCTCCGCCGGAAAAGAAAGAGATATACTCTATAGATGAGTAACACAAAATTTAATTACAAATTTATAAAAGATAACGCAAGTCCAGGTAGTTGGCGTAGAGGTTACGAATATCATACAAAAGATATGGTGTTTGACAATTATCCTGAAAAGAATTTCTACATGGGCAAAGTTAAGGGCAACTTTCAAGACCATTACAACACTGATTTAATATTCAAAAAGAACAAAGTAGAAGCACGTTGTAATTGTCCGCTAAAAGAAGAATGGTGTAAACATGCTGTTGCTGTTGCACTAAAAGCAATTGACGAACACGCTTACGAAGATTGGCTTGAAACAAAATTCGGTATGGAATTTGATTTTCCTGATGAAAATACTGCCTTACAAGAAGAACCACAAGGCAATTATATTTTCCATTTCAACCCAAAAAGAAAAGCAAATTTCTTCTCCGTTTTGGTCCGTTCAAGAGATACAGGAAAAATTGTTCGACAAATTGAACCTATTTTGCGAGGAGTTATCGAAGCGCAAAAACAAGACCCTAACTTTGATTTAAACTCTTCTCAAAAAGTTGAATTGTTAATCTTCCAACATTTGTTAAAAATTTCACGTCAAGACAAGAAAGCCGGCTGGTATGACATTCCGATTTCAAAATTCGGACCAATGTTTTCTCTATTATCAAAAGCCGATGAAGTTCTTGATGAAAAAACAAAAGATCGTTTAAAATTCACTGACCAAGAATGGAAATTGGTTTTATACGTAAACACTTCAAACACCGCAGGAACATTGTTATTATCTTTAGAATGGCAAAGACCTGATAGTGACGACGTTTATCCGTTTGAAGAAGTAAGATATTTCTCAAGACATTTGAAATGGGGACGATACAAAAATATAATTTTCCCTACAAGTGTTGCTATTCAAAATATTCCGCAAAATATTATCAAATCATCATTTACAGACTTGAAAGATTCAGAAGGCGGAAAGTTTATTTACGAAGATTTACCAAAATTACAACAAGTTATGGACGTCGTTGTTGATGAAAAAATTTCGAAACTAATGTTAGAACAACGTCCACCGATTAACGTTGTAACAATGGGAATAGACTATGACCAATCACTAAAAGCCTACTTAGACTTTGAATACGACGGGGTTAGAGTTCCATATTCCAAAACTAATGCAGATAAAGTTCAATATATTACCGTTAAAAAACCTGATGAAGATTTGATTTATTGGGTGAAACGTAATATTAAACATGAAAATGAAGCCTATGCTATGCTTTTGGCTTGCAAATTCGTTCCAATGCAAACAAATAACCTTGCATTAGAAAAGGAAAATGCAATTGATTTTTACAATTATTACTTAAAACAAGCCGGCGACGGTTGGAGATTTGAAGAAAAAGACGATATCTCTTTCTTCAAGTTGATGGACGAACCGTTCAAATTGTGCGCTAAAATTGACTTTTCCGAAGAACAACCTGACAGTTTTGATATTAGTATTTACGGTCAAGCAGGTGATGAAATTATCAGTTTTGATGAGATTTACGATACAATTCAAAGTGGCGAAAAATACGCAAGAATAAGAAGTTTGGGGTTTGTTGAATATCCTGCACAAAATATTTACTCAATGATGCGTTCATTCAACTCTTTTGATGTATTTAGAAATCCTGACAATAGATTTACCGTAAAAACTTATCGTGCAGGTTTGATTAACGAGTTGAAAAACTTAGGTGTTGAGTTGATTTTGAGCGACAGATTTAAAACTTTCTGGGAACAAATGTCGACCTTCTCAACTGTTGAAACTTTAACCTTGCCAAAAGGTATCAATGCAGAATTTCGTGAATATCAACTTAAAGGTTTCGGCTGGTTGTGGTTTATGTACAAATACGGTTTGAACGGTATTTTGGCTGACGATATGGGGCTAGGTAAAACATTGCAAGCCTTGACCGTTTTGCAAAAAGCTAAAGAAGAAGACGGACCAATGCCAACTTTGGTTATTGCACCAACAACAGTTGTATTTAACTGGGAATCAGAAATTCAAAAATTTGCACCAACATTGTCTTGCTTAAAACTTCAAGGCGGTGAAAGAAAACAATTCTTTGACAAAATTCCTGAATATGACGTTGTTATCACAAGTTATGCTCTGTTAAGACGAGATATTAAAAAGTTAAAAGATATCAATTTCAGATACGTAATTTTAGATGAATCTCAAAACATCAAAAATGCGACATCACAAACGGCACAAGCGGTTAAACAATTGACCTCGCAACACAAATTGGCACTTTCCGGTACTCCGATTGAAAACAAATTGGAAGAATTATGGTCAGTATTTGATTTCCTAATGCCAGGATTTTTGTTTACTATGGCGGATTTCAATTCAAGATACGTTAATCCGATTATGGAACATCAAGACAAAGTTGTTGAAAAGCGTTTGAAATTGCAGATTTATCCATTCATCTTACGTCGTATGAAACGTGATGTTGCAAAAGATTTGCCGGATAAGGTTGAAAACATTGCATACTGCGAATTGACAGATGACCAAAGAGATTTCTACTTACAAGTTCTTGACAGTACAAAAGAAGAATTGTTCAAATCTATCGAACAAAACGGACTTGAAAAGAGTAGATTGTCTATCTTCTCAGCATTGTTGCGTATGCGCCAAATCTGCTGTCACCCGAGATTGTATGACAAAAATAATGTTAAAAACGTTATTTCTTCCGGTAAATTTGAAAAACTCAAAGTTATGTTGGAAGAAATTATCTCAGAAAAACACAGAATTTTGTTATTCAGCCAATTCGTTGATATGTTAGATATTATCAAAGCTTGGCTTGATAAATCAGGTATTAAGTACGAATACTTGACCGGTAAAACTAAAGATAGACAAGGTGCAGTCGAAAGATTCAATACCGACCCGACTATCCCAATTTTCTTAATCAGTTTGAAAGCCGGTGGTACAGGTTTGAACTTGACCGGTGCGGATTATGTAATCCATTACGACCCATGGTGGAACCCTGCAGTTGAAGACCAAGCAACTGACCGTGCTTATCGTATCGGGCAAACTAAAAAAGTATTTGTTTATAGACTTATTACTAAAAATACGGTTGAAGAAAAAATCCAAAAACTTAAAACAATCAAGAGAAACCTTGTTGATAGCGTAATTTCAGTAGATAGAAACATTACAAAATCGCTTACAATGGACGATATCAGAGAAATCTTCTCTGTTGATTAGAGTTTCATGCTCACATCACACAACTCACCATAGGTTCGTTGGTTCGCTTTGTAAGAATCTGTTAATTATTTATCAGAATTCTGCCAATAACTCAACGGTTTGAACAGAATATCCCAATATGGTTTATTTTTACCAGCCGGATTGATGTTTTTGTGCGCATATCTGTAACAACCAAAATTGTTGGAAGATATTTTTGCCGTTGGATTACAATAAGTTGCATAATCAATATCAGAATAATACAAAAATAAATCGTGTCCCCAGCGATTTGGTCCCTGTGCAGGTCCATTCGTATCAAAGAAAAACATTATAAGCCCTGGGATATTAAAACTTGAAATTGAATCTTATCCTGCTTCATTTGCGGTTTTTAAAAGCGCCTGTTGGATAATTGCATCAGCCTTTTTAAATCGTCTAATTCTTTAGCCTTGTAATAATATATAGTCAATCAATATTGGTTTTATACACTAAAAATAGTATTATTGAAAAATGGACAACGGAGTATATACATAAAAGGGGAATTTAACTATTCAAACAATGCATTAATTTTATCAGTGATATCTTGAGGGTCTATTTCGTTTGTAACCTTGTTGATATCTTGCGCAATTTGATATAACTTAGCCGCTTCTATTTTATCACCTGTAATTGCAATTGAACGAGCCAAATTAAAGTGTGCTAATGCATAATTTGGATTACATTCAACAGATTTTTTGAACATTTCAGTTGCTTCTCTGACTTTGCCCAAATCATCAAGATAAATTACACCCAAATTGTTATATGCAATATCATAGTTCTTATCAAATTCAATAGCCTGTTCATATTCTCTGATTGCTTCATCAGTATCACCTTTGCCCCAATACAAAAAGCCTAAGTTACAGTGAATTTTTGCATTTTGCGGGTTCAAATCCAATGCATTTCTATAAACTGCTAAAGCATTGTCATAATCCTCTTTATCATAAAATGCACTGCCCAAATTGATATAAATATCAATATCTTCAGGAGTTAGCAAGTATGCACTTTGATAAGATGTAATCGCAGCATCTAAATCTTGTTTTGCCTCTTGGAAAACATATCCCAAAGTTTGGTTTACAACACTTGTCCACTCTTTATTAGGGTTAAGAGTTACTGCGGTTTGGAAATGTGAAATTGCACCATCTATATCGCCTTTTACATACAAAATATTTGCTAAATTTGAATGAAATTCAGGCATATTAGGCATAATTTGAATAAGTTTTTGATAAATATCAATTGCGCTGTCATAATCGCCTAAATCCTCATAAGCCTTGCAAAGATGACGATATGCAGGAATATTCAAATTATCAAGCCAAATTGCCATTCTGTATTCAGTTATTGCATCTTCAAATTGTCCCAATGTAGAATAAATATCACCTAAAAGACAATATAGCGGAACAAACCCAGGAGCCTTGTCAACTGCTTCAATATAAACATCTAACGCATTATCAAGCCCCTTTGTTTGAACTTGCAAATAACCTTTGAACAATATCGGTAAAAACTTCACATACGATAATGAGGTTTTAACTTTTTTCAACGCTTCCGAATCAAACGGCAATGTTAACGCTGACAGCAGATATTCATAAGCAGACTTAATCTTATTTTTGAAAATTCTGAAAGACGAAACTTTGTAAATATTGTGCAAAAGATAGTGAGCGCAAGAACTTGCCAACGGTGCGCATTTTATTGCCTTTTTAGCATTGATTTCAGCATCTAAAAATCTTGCTTTCTTCGTATAAGTCTCAGCAAGCATATAATACGCTTGAGCGTATTTATCATTTTTCATTGTTGCCTTATCAAAATAGTTGATTGCCTTATCTAAATCACCTTTATAAAATTGGGCAATACCGATTTTATAGTAGATTTCAGCATTGTCAAGACAAGATTCTAAAGCAATGTTATATTCTTTGATAGCCTCGTCAATATACTGACAAGAAGTGTAAATGTCTAAATGCCAAGCCAAGTACAAATCACCGAGCCTTAAATGCAAATTGGCATTTGTCGGGTCTGATTGGATTTCCATTTGACACAATTCTATCGCTGATCTTACGTTTCCAGTTTTTAATTCTTTATTAATTTTCTTTTCCAGAACTTTTGTATTATTATTCATTTCAATCTCTCTGCTCTTTATTATTTATTTTAATTAATATTATATAAAAAAGCAAGGTAATTAATATAATTTTGTGTATAATATAATTTATCTAAAAAGGAGTAAATTATGGCGGATAACAGAATATATTTTGTCGATGTAACAAACCGTGACGGGGTACAAACATCAAGACTGGGGTTAGCAAAATTGCAAAAGACAATCATCAATCTTATGTTGAACGATATGGGCATAACTCAATCTGAGTTTGGTTTTCCGACAACAAAACACGAACTTAACTACTTGAACGGCAATTTAGAACTCGTTAAACGTGGTGTTATCACAAAAACAAAACTTTCCGGCTGGATGAGAGGAATTGCATCAGATGTTGAAACCTCATTCAAAAATGTTCCTGAACTAAAATATGTCAATTTATCACAATCTACATCAGAACAAATGATTAATGGCAAATATTTGGGCAAAAAGACTCCTGACGATATCATCAAAATGACAAAAGAAGCCGTTGAATGTGCAATTGATAAAGGTGCTAAAATTGTCGGAGTGAACGCAGAAGATGCATCACGCAGTGATATTGATTTTCTTATCAGATATGCAAAAGAGGCTAAAAAGTCAGGCGCATACCGCTTTAGATACTGTGACACATTAGGTTATGAAGATCCGCAAACAACTTACGATAGGATTTATAAAATAGCAAAAGAAACTGAAATGCCTATTGAAATGCACTTCCATAACGATTTGGGAATGGCTACTGCATGTTCTGTAATCGGAGCAAGAGCAGCGATTGATGCAGGCGTTGATGCCTATATAAACACCGCTATCAACGGAATGGGAGAAAGAGCCGGAAATGCTGATTTAGTATCATGCCTGTTGGCTTGCTTAAAATCTGCAGGATTTAAAGGCAAATACAAAATTGATGAAAACATTCGTCTTGATAAAGCGTGGGAACTTGCAAAATACACGGCTTATGCGTTTGGTGTAGACATTCCTATAAACCAACCGGCAGTAGGTGATAATGCATTTGCTCACGAATCCGGAATTCACGCTGACGGTGCGCTAAAAGATAGAAGAAATTACGAATTGTATGACTTTGAAGAACTTGGACGTGGTGAACCTGAAATTATTGAAACAGGTCGAATGATTACAACAGGTGAATACGGCGGAATTAAAGGTTTTAGAAACGTTTATAACAATTTGGAACTTGAATTTAAAGACGAACACGAAGCAAGAAACATTTTGGAATTAGTACGTTATGCAAACGTTCATACCCAAAAACCATTGACAACAAGTGAATTGAAATTTATCTATTATTATCCTGATATTGCGGCTCAAATTATGACTGTTTCGCCATACTATGAACCGATTGGAGCAATAAAAGACAGAGTTGAAGCACAAAAAAATCACCCGCTACAAAATGTTATCTAATTGATTTTTGATAATTTTAGTGTCAAAATTAATTTATGATTTACGATAAAGAAGAACGAAAAACCCAAACTTGGTTGTGTTGTGCACATTTCATAAATGACATTTACACAGGTTTTTTAAATCCGATTATGCCATTTATTGCAGAACAAATCAAAATTACAATGCCAATTGCAACAATTATTTTGAGTTGCTCGCATATTTTTTCGTCTTTGTTACAACCGTATTTCGGATTTTTTGCAGATAAAATGAGAAAAAGAGCACTAATCTTTTGGGGATTATTGTTCACTTCAATTTTTATTTCGCTAGTTCCGGTTTCTCAAAAAATCGGAGTTATGATATTTTTCATAATTTTAGGAAGCCTAGGCTCAAGCCTTTTCCACCCGCAATCATTAGGTTTTGTAGTTAAATTCTCAAAAGGTGATTCTGTCAAAAACATGGGAATATTTATCGCAATGGGTACTCTTGGGTTTGCGATGGGTCCATTATTATCATCTTCTATTGCACAATATTTTGGATTAAACAAAATGCCTATTTTATCAATTCTGGGCATTGTTTGTGCATTGTGTATGTTTTGGTGTGTTCCAAAGTTTTCAAACTCAGAAGCACCGGTTCAAGATATGAAATTTGTCAAAGCACTATCAGACATTTTATCTAATAGAAAATTGAATATTTTGAACGTAATTGCTATGCTAAAATCACTGATAACCACATCTTGTTCGATTTTGTTACCATTTTTGTGGAAATCAATGGGTTATACAAAATTCCAAATAGGTTTAGCACTGTTCTTTTTCTTGTTCCTAGGCGGATTTGGTTCATTGCTAAGCCCAAAATTTGAAAAAATTATCGGAACTGCAAATGTATTTTATATCTCAATGATTATAACTTGCCCATTAATGTTTTTATTTATGTTGACTTATAAAACTTGCCCTGTAGCATCATTTGTAATCTTTGCGATTATGGGATTTGTAACGATGTTCGCAACTCCGATTACAATGAGTATGGCACAAAAAGTTTTGCCTCAATATAAAAGCATTATCGGCGGATTTATAAACGGTTTTTCTTGGGGAATCGTTGCTATTGCAATGACAATAATAGGTTTTGTTGCACAATCAACAAGCATTATGTCAGTATTGGTCATTATTTCAATAATTCCTGCAGTATTTTCAGTATTTGTTAAATACCTTTTCCAAGAAGAAAATGCTTAGTGATTACTTGCCGGATAAACTATTCTTTATCAAAGAATATTCTTGTGGCGATAAATTATACAATTTTGAAATCATCAAATCCAATTCCTCAAAAAGTTCTTGAACAGTTACATTGTCAGATGATTCAAGGATTTTATTAACTTTATTGATAATTTGTTGTTGCTGTTTTTCATCAATTTTTGGAATAGGAATGCTTTCAAGATGCGAGCGGAGAACTTTTATTGAATTAAATTTCTTTTGAAAAACAAACTGTGCCACACTTGAATTTAGCACCGCCATGATGTATTTTATGTCTAAATCCTTAAAGTTCGGTATTAAAATATTACAACTGTTCAAAGACAAGGTTTGATGATTGTCATAGGCAAAAATCAATTTATTACTAATAAATTTATAAAACAATTTTTCAGGAGTTCTGTAATATTCAACAGGTGCAACTTGTTGGTATTTTTGAGGTTCAAATTTTATAAAATTTGTTGCCACACGGATTTTGAACTTAGATATATCAGAACCTTTTATTATCGGTTCAAAATTCTCCATTTGAACTTTTGAAAGAAGATTTTTATTATCACCAGTTACAATTCCGAGTGCAAAAATGCCGTTATCTTTCAGATATACTCGATTTTGAAGGCTGATTATTTTATTAAAAATAAGGTACTCTTTGTCGTTTAGGTTTAAATTAAAGACTTCACTTGTAAGAACTCTTTTTGTATTTATTAAAAATTCTTTGTTTGGGAATTTTATCTTCAATCCAAGAGTTTGAAAAACTTGTTTTTCTTTTTTTAATTGCAAAATTATGCTCGGACATTGTACCTTGTCAAACATATTACCCAAATATTCCAAATAACTAAATGAAGCGTTATTCAAAATATATTCTCTTATCGGTCGGTGATTTTTTACATTTAATATTGCTTCAGGCAAAACAAAAGACAAAATTCCATCTTGTTCAAGGACTGATAAAGATTTCTCTACAAAAACGTCATAAGATTCTACATTTTTACAGTTTGCACTTTGGTAAATTTTATTGAGTTTTTTTATTTCATCTGTAGAAAATTTATAACCCCAAGGTGGATTTCCGATAATATATTTGTAAGAATTTGTATTTTGAGCGTTCAAAAAATCAGATACCGTGAAATTTTTACGCAACAAATCAATATCTTTTGTTTGAAATTTCAATGCCATATTTATTCTTGCCAATTTTACACTTGTTTGGTCAATATCACTACCGTGGACATTTTCAAGTTTTACATTAGCCGACAACTGCAATAAAAAATTTCCGGAACCACAGCAGGGGTCTAAAATATCACCGGAAGAAAATTTGATATTGTTTATAATTTTTTGAACAATTTTTGTTGGTGTAAAATATGCACCACGAGCCTTTCTTTCCGCCAAATCAGACAGAGAAAGATATAATAAACCTAAAACATCTTCATTTGGTTCATAAACAAATTTATGACAAAACAATTCCGGATTATTTTTTATAAACAACTCTGCATTGTATTTGTCTGTTATCAAATCCTCAACCAGTTTTTTAAAACAATCATCAATATCTTGTTCTAAAAAGTCAATCAAACCGCTTGTAACAGTTCGATTGGCATCAGAATACATCTGAATTGCACACACTGCAAGAAGATATTTAATTTCGTCAATTGACAAAACAAGATTTTTTTCAGAAATACAGTCTAGCAACTCCTGTACAATTTTTAAGTTGCGGGAATTTTCAGAGATATAATCTTTGTAAAAAAACGAACCTTTGACAAAAGTTTTATTTCTTCGTGATTTCAGTACCGCAGAAGATTGAACCTCGATTTTTTTCAACTGTTTTTTGATATACGGTTTTGAAAAACACAATTCATCATCAATAACAATATCCGGAGTTATCTTTTTCAATTTTATCCAATTTTTAATTGTCGCATTCGACACAGAAAATATATCGCATAAATCACTTATTCGATAAAAAGAATTCTTATTTTGTCTGGCTAAACTTTTCATTTATTTTTACATTTATGCAATGGTTGAAAACGGTTTAGTACTGTGACTTTCTTTATTTTTAGAAAACATTGAAGATACAACATTTAAAAGTTTTGTTGCAAAATTTTTATTATGAGGTGCTACAAGTTCACTATTTTGTATTTGACCAAAACCATTAACCATTTGTGCATTTCTATTTGTTGTATGTGCAGATTTGTTTTTATTAGCAATATCTATATAACTAATTGATGAAACCAGCATTCTCAACCCCAACTAATC
>CAVHEM010000037.1:0-1690 GCA_963635055.1 Bacteroidaceae bacterium
GCTTAAAAAATCCTTTGAGCATGCGAAAAGTGATTTTTAGCCTATTCAGAATCTGTTATCATGGTTTACATTGTAACAATATGTTTTTACCCCCCTTCGAAATCAAAGATTTCGGTTCCAGCCATACGGCATACAGTCTCTCTCAATTCGCTTCGCTCATTGGTTCGAACTAGCACCACAAGTGGGGAACATTATAATATGTAGATCACGGCACCGCCTGACACGTAAAATAACAACATTGATGGGGATAACAAAATTACTAACAAAAAGCAACTATCAAACATAGTTGCTTTTTGTTCTAAAATAAATATTAAAAAAATTTATAACGAATGACGTTCTACAACTTTGTCAATCAATCCATATTCTTTTGCTTCAAATGCTGACAAGTAGTGGTCACGTTCGCAATCTTCTTTAACTTTTTCAAAATCTTGACCAGAATTTTCAGCCATAATTCCGATTAACATATCTTTCATTCTGCGAATTTCTTTAGCTTCCAATTCAATGTCAGTAGCCTGACCTTTTGCGCCACCCAAAGGTTGGTGAATCATAATTCTAGCACTAGGCAAAGCCATTCTCTTACCTTTTGTACCTGCTGACAACAAGAATGCGCCCATTGATGCCGCTTCACCTAAACAAATTGTTGAAACATCAGATTTTATCAAGTTCATAGTATCATAAATTGCCATACCGGCAGTAATAACACCCCCTGGGCTATTTATGTACAACATAATATCTTTTTCAGAATTTTCACTATCCAATAACAAAAGTTGTGCTACAACAGAGTTTGCAACATCATCGTCAATTTCAGTTCCTAAGAAAATTATTCTTTCTCTCAACAATCTTGAAAAGATATCAAATGAGCGTTCACCACGAGATGAAGCCTCAATAACCGTAGGCACATAGCCCATTATTTTCATATATGTTTCTTGATCCATTTTCGCTCTCCTTTTGTTGGTTCAATCTTATAATAAATAAAAATTTTTATCAATCATCTGTAATAGGGAGTTTTATAATAAATTCAGCCCCTTTGCCTTTTTCACTATTAACCTTGATTTCTCCGCCATGGAGTTTTACAAATTCTTTCGAGATTGCAAGCCCAAGCCCTGTTGACACTTCCGTTTTTGCCAAAGCATTCTCAACTTGATAGAACTTTTCAAAAATTTTCTGATGATATTCTTTATCTATACCAATACCCTCATCTTTTACCCGAATTTCAACACAATCAAACAACTCTTCCGACAAAATTTGAACTTTTGAATTTTCGGGTGAAAATTTTACAGCGTTACCGATAATATTAAATAAAACTTGTTGAAGTTTTACGTAATCCCCACGAATACTCAAGAGATTAACAGAATTGACAAATTCTACATTCTTTTTATCTGCAATCGGACGTAATATATTACAAACTTCCTCAACCAATATACGCAAATTTACATCAGTTACGTTCAATTTTACAGTATGAGATTCAATTTTTGCAATATCCAAAACCTCATTTATCATTCCTAGCAAACGTATCCCAGAAATCCTTATATCTTCAACATATTCTTTTTGTTTGTTTGTTAATTCTCCAAACAGATTGTTTGCCAAAGTTTCCGACATACAAATTATTGAATTCAAAGGTGTGCGCAAATCGTGCGACACGTTTGCAATAAATTCATTTTGTAATTTTTTATTTTCTTGAATTTTTTGG
>CAVHEM010000037.1:1700-29158 GCA_963635055.1 Bacteroidaceae bacterium
TTTTAAACCTTTTTCCATTGATTTTACTTGTAATGAAACGATTTTAGACAATTCAATATCTTTTACAGATTCTGCCAAAATATTTGAATATGTTTCAAAAACAAGACTTTCTTCACTACTAAAGCGTTGCGATTTTCTTATTATGCAAAACAGTCCAAATACAACACCTTTGACAAGCAATCTCTTTGCCAAAATTTCACTATCAGAAGAAAAAAGATTTTCGAGCAAACCTGAAACATCATCAAACTTTGTATCATACAATTTTTGAGTTGCATCATCGTCTATTGAATAATTTTGGGCAAATTCTCCCCCAAAACTTTGCTCTAAATTCAACGAATTGGGAACTAAATAAAAAATTCCGCACTCATCAAAATCAACAACATCTTTCAACAACATAAATAATTTTGCAATTTTCGCATTACCATTATTTTCGTCCCGATAAAACTCGTTGATATTTTGAAGCGCTTTTTGATACATTTACACCTCTTTATAGCCAATATAAGGAAGATTTCTACAATATCCGGCATCATCTAAACCGTATCCGACAACAAATTTATTATCAATGTCAAACCCATAAAAATCAGGGTGGACATTAGCCTTTCGCATTTCTTTTTTATTTAAAAGAGAACAAAATTTAACAGTTTTTGGACTAAACTTTTCATTCAAAAACCCTATCAAATATTCAGCCGTCAAACCAGTATCAATAATATCTTCGACAATTAAAATATTTTTACCGCTCAAATCCGGCAATTTTGAATCAATAGTTTTGACAATCCCTGACGATTTTTGACCGTTGCCATAACTTGAAAGCCTTAAAAATTCCATCAAAACAGGCATCGTTAAATATTTTGCCAAGTCAGTCATAAACATAACAGCACCTTTTAAAACACAAACAATAACAACCTCTTCGCCCTTGTAATACTCATTTATTTCCTCTGCTAAAGATTTTATTCTCGTTTGAAGTTGTTCTTCCGAAAATAATACCTTCAAATTATCTGCTGTTGCTGTCATTTTTTATTGCTCCTTCTTATAAAACTTCATTCTGTGAGTCGGTCGTCCGATTACTTTTATTTTATCACTAATTCCCAAATTAATCGCCCACAAAACTTCTTTATCATTTGTCAAAAATAACAATAAGTCTTTTTGATGATTAGGGATTTTTTTTGCATTCAAATATTTTTTCACCTTTTGAGAGCCCTTCATGCCGTAAGGACAAATATAATCACCATCTTGCCGAGGTCTTATTTCAAAATTTATTGGAAATTTACTCAAATCAACATACGCTGTATTATCATTTGCCGGTGGAAATTTTCTCACATCTTTTTCAAATTTTTCAAGTTCAAAAATATACCCTTCATTTTCAAAAATTCCTTCGTGCAAAATATGAAAATACGGCAACTTCTCACTTCTTTTTGAAATTACTTCAAAATAGTTTTCATTAATATATATCCACAAATCACTTGTCAGTGAACAAGTTTTGCCTGATTTTGAAGTTCTATTTTCTGCTAAGAAATTCAAAATATACAAAATCTTTGTTTGGTCATATTCAAGTCCATAATCTTGAAAAATCTTGTAAATAATACGTTTTTGCATAGCATCGGATTGTGCAAAAAATTTACTCGTTCTAAATTTGTTACCTTCTACAATTTTTGCTAAAATAATTTGCAAATATTCATTGAGCAACTGAGTTTCTTCTTTTGCTATATCAGATAGCGAATTTATTTTATCAACAGCATTTGGGTTAATATTCATAATTTCTGGCATTATTTTTGCTCTGATGAAATTACGTTTATATTTTGTATCAGAATTTGAACTATCAACATTAGGACAAAGTGAATTATTTTTGCAATATTCTTCAATCAAATTTCTTGACACAGTCAATAGTGGACGAAAATAAATATCACGATGCGAAGCAATTCCTTGCAAACCCGAAACACCCGTCCCCATACAAATTCGATAAATCAAAGTTTCGGCATTGTCATTTTTGTTATGTGCAGTAAAAATTATTTTACTGTCAAATTTTCTACTACAATTCTCAAAAAACTCATATCTTGCACCACGAGCAGCAGTTTCAGTTTTGGGAATATTTGCAGATAAGCTTTCACAATAAAATTCAACACCAATTTTTTGGCAGAAATTTCGACAATTAGTTTCTTCGCTATCGCTTTCAAGTCCACGCCATTTGTGATTTAGATGGAGTGCTACAATTTTATTTTTAGGAGCAACTTTTTTCAACACATCAAGCAAACACATCGAATCAAAACCACCGGAAAAAGCAACAAGATACGTTTGCGATTTATCATTCAATTCGTATTCATTCAAAAAAGATTTAATTGTCGCTTTGATAGTTTCCATAATAAATTAAGCGGTTTTTAGATGTTTTTTTATGCCTTCTCTAATCTCAACAACATCTGTGCCGAGTTGTTCAAGCGCCTGCATTGCCAGAGATTCCGGCTCTGTAGTAATTGCCCACAACAAATCAGAAGACTCAATTTTAACTTTGTTTTCTTTTTTGGCATGCTCCCAAGCAGTTTCAAGAACTCGTTTTGCTCGTTTTGTAAAGACAATTTCGTTTTCACAATACTCATTGCCCCCACCAATAATTTGCTCAACAACAATTCTTGCATCACGGATATTTATCTCAAGTTCTTTTAGAACAACTGCCCCTAAACCGGTTGCCTCACCGATTATGCCAAGTAAAAACATCTCTGTACCGACAACACCACGACCTATTCGACGGGCTTCTTGTTTTGCTAATCGCAAAATAGTAAGCGTTTCAGGCATTTGTTTTTCAATAGGTTTGATAATTCCATGTGCCAAATCGTCATCGTTGATATTTAATTTTTTCAAAATATCATACGCAACACCTTTTTTAGATTTCAATAAACCTAAAATCATGTGTTCCGGCAAAACATCTGATGAGCCAAGTTCTTTTGCTGTTTGCAAAGCCAAACTCATCACTTCAGCAGCAACAGGAGTAAAGACAACTTGTCTGCCATCGTACTCTGATTCTCTTGATTTCACAGTATCTAGATCGTGTTCAAATGAATTTTTTGATACTCCAAAATTTTCAAGAATATTTAGCAATTCCGGTTCTCCGCTTTCTAAAATCGAAGATAAAATTTGCTCAGTACCAAGCATTTCATATCCGGAAACTGCCAATTTTGTTGCTGCACTTTTCAAAATTTTTGAAGTTTTTTCACTTTCGAACAACAAATCTGTTTCATGTGCAGGATTCATTTCAGGTTCTTTATTTTCGCCTAATTCCGGATGTAAATCCTTTTTGACCTTACGTTGAACAAGTTTTTCTATAAGCGGTTTTGATTTTGCAATATCAAACCCTAAATTTTCAAGATATTGCGGAATTTTTGACTGTTTATCATTAATTGCCGCCAAAACCAAATGTTCATAGTGAACAGTAGAATTGCCGGACTTGTCAATCAAATCCATTGTTGAGGTCAATATTCGTTTGAAATCTTCACTGAAAGGAATTGATGAAGTCATATCCGCTTCTTCGATATTTAAACTCAAATAAATTTCTTCTGCCAAACGTTCATACGTAATATTGTACGTTTTAAATATTTTGGCACAAAAACCTTTAGTTTCTTTTATCAAAGCCAATAGCAAATGTTCCGCCAAAACCTTGTCGGAATGGTCATAAATTGCTATATTTTGCGCTTCTACAATTACATTAATCGCTTTTTCGGTAAATTTTTCAAACAAAATATCAATCCTTATTATTCGTCAATTTCTTCTTCGTCAGCCAAACTTTCAATATATTCTTGAACTTTTTCAAATTCGTCATCATCGTCAATAGTTTCAAAGAATACTTCGTCACTATCGCCATTTTCAACCATACGCATCAAAACTAGTTCAGTTTCGTCTTCATTTGCGCCGGCTTCAGCCAAAACTGCATACTGTTTGCCTTCAACTTCAACGATATCGTAAAGTTCACATTTAATTACGTTACCGTCTTCATCAGTAATTTCAATGATATCCATTTCTTCTGCCATTGTTTTTCTCCTTAATTTTTGCGTGCAAGGTACTGTTCAAGTATAATACAAGCACTTTCAATATCAACTAAACCTTTATCTTTTCTAAAATCAATTTTCTTTTGCCTTAAATTTTCTTCCGCAGTATTTGAAGTCAAGCGTTCGTCTTCAAAAATCACTTCGTACCCTTCAATTTTAGAAGCAAAATCTTCGCAATTTTCAGCCTGAAAACCTTTTGTACCGTCCATATTGAGCGGTAAACCTACGACAATTTTTTGAACATTGTTTTCTTTTGCGATTTTATAAATTGAAGAAAGAGCCTCACTATCCGGTTCTCTAGGTATATACGAATGACCGTTTGCAAGCATTAACAAATAATCGCTCAATGCGATACCAATACGTTTTGTACCTATGTCAAGAGCCATTACTTTATACATTTTTTACCCACTTTTCTTCAATATATTTGATTTTATCGTTTATTTCTTCGTGAGTCAAGCCATACAATTCGACATTCTTATCGTATTTCACAACCATCAAATATTCGTAAATACTACGTTTCAAGATTTCTTTGTACAATTCTGATTTAGCCTCAGTTGAATTCCCCAAACCATAAACTAATACAGCTTCATCATCTTTGCCAATTGAGTGTTTTAAATAGGCAGACATCAAAATTTTCTTAGTCCAAGATTTGTCTTCAACTTCGTCAAACACAAGATTTACATGTGTTTCTACCAATTCGTCCAAATTTGTCGTAGTTTTCAAGGCTTTCAAAACGTCGATAAATTCATTGCTATAATTCGCATCTAAAAACCAATGAGAAGAAATTTTCATTTCATCAAGCATTGAAACGATATCTTTACCAACAGTTTGTTTTTTCAGATTTTCAGCCAAAATATCCTCAATCGAACGGTCATCAAAATCCACATCAATCAACAGATTACGCCAACAAACGTATTCGTACGGGAATTTCCATGTATTGTGATTATTTTTAATTGTTGTCATTTCCGCATTATGCAAAATTGTCTTGAAAGCATCAGGCGAAACACTAACAGTTTTTTCATCTTTCAAAAATCTTTCCAATATTTTGCTGCATTCAAATTTCGAAATTTCAAAGAATCCAAAACAATCACAAACACCTTTATCAATATTTACAACAATTGAAACAAATCGAATTTTGTCATCAGTCGTAACTCGTGTAAATATCATCGCAATGTCGCCATGTCCATCTGGGTATGTAACATAAAACTTATACGGCTTACTGTCTGCTAAAACTTTCTTGTAAAACTCTTTAGTATTATCAACTCTCATTCCTGAAATTTTTATCGTTGACAAACTTTTTTTAACCGCTTGTAAAAGTTCCCCTGACACATAGTTTTTAATTTCTTCCAAAATATGTAGTGCCAATTGAGATTTTGTACCGGCAAGGAGTTTCAAGGCTTCCAAACCTTCCGGACTGTCAGGTTCAGATACAAATACAGGAATTAAAATATTTGCCAATGAATCAGAATCGAAATCATCATTCAAAGAATTCAGCAAAGTAATTTTATCCTGAACACGGATTGTTGCCATAAAATCAAGGAAATCTATTTGGACTTCGGGATTTATTACTGCTGTATTTAAAAGATGTTTTGTATTTTCGTCAAGCAACGCTTTTGCATCATCTTCCAAATAATCCTCGCAAGTCTGATATGACCAATCAGAATCTAATTCTCGCAACAAATTCAAAATTGTAATTTTCACTTCCGATTGAAGATTTTGATTTTTCAAAGTTGCCCACAATTTGTTTATCAACTCTTCTTTTTGAACGTAATGCTCTAACAAGAAACAAATAACAGGAATTTTCTCAGGTTTGGCATTTACAAGTTCTTTAAACAAGATTTTTGCCAAAACTTCTTTATTTTCCTGCGCTTCAAGCATATCAAAATCAGCCAAGCAATTTTGAATATCATTAACTGAATTAATCTTACTTAACAATTCATTTATTGCAATTTTTATTTCAAAAGGATTCAACTGTCTGAAATTAGCACTTGTCATCAGTATATTATCTTGCCTTTCCCCAGAACGCATCAAGAATATGTTGTGCTTCCGCAGAAGGCATTCTATCTTGCAAAATTAAATACTGAACGGCAATCATTGCGCACTCGGAACAAATATTAACCCCAGGACCTTTTACCATTTTTATAACTTGCGTGTTTGGTCTTCCGCAAAAACTGCAATATACAAGATCTTGCGAATTATTACTTTCGTCTTGTTGGTGTTTTTCATCAGCAAGTGATTTTTTCTTTGCGCCAAGGCTGACTACTTTTTCGTCTGACATATAAATTCTCCTTTTACAAGTTTATTGTAACTTAAATTTATGAAATTTGCCATATTTTTATTATTAAATTATAATTAGTTTAACATCAACTTAACATTAATAAAGAGAGGGATAAATGAAAAAAGTAATTTCAATCGCAAGCATCCTATTTGTTGCTGTAATTTCAACAGCCTGTATTAACAATTTGGCAGTACAAGATTTGAACAACAAAGCCAAAGCTTACGCAGAAAAAGGTGACTACACACAAGCCATCGAACGTTTGAAATCAGGAATTGACCTAGACCCGTCAATATTTGAAACTCATTACAACCTCGCAGTAGTTTACACCCAAGCAGAAGATTATATCAATGCAATAAATGAATACAAGACCGTTATAAAAATGAAACCTGATTACGCAGATTCTTATTATGCGCTCGGTACAGCAGAAAACAATTTGGCAATTGAAATTAAAAAAGGTCACGTAAGAATGAATGATAACGGAGCCTTAGAGCCTGTACAGCCAACAGAAACAGACTCAGAAACAACTGAATTAACAAATGAAGAAAACTCAATAATTAACGAACTTTACGATTCTGCAATAAAAAATTATGAAAAATATCTTGAATTAAATCCGAAAGCAGCAGACAAAAAAGAAGTTAAGGAAGACATCGCAAGAATAAACGGGTACTTAAATCCTGAACAAGACGGAGAACAACCAACAGAATAATGTTTATATTAACCTCTCCGAACTCGGTTGCATTCAATTTGTTCAACATTCCGATATATTGGTACGGAATATTTATGGCAAGTGCAATATTTGTTGCAATAATTCTTGCTAATATTTACTTTAACAAAACAAATCCACAACTTGCAAAAGATAAAATCATTGAATATTCACCATACATAATATTTTCAGGAATTTTTGGAGCAAGATTATATTACTGCATACTGAATTTGCACTATTATATCCTAAGACCACTTGAAATTTTTAATGTCAGACAAGGCGGATTATCAATACATGGTGCAATTATAGGTGGAATATTATGTCTATTATTTATATCAAAAAAAAGTAAAATTTCGTTACTCAAATTTCTTGATGCAATTTCTGCAACTACAATACTAGGACAAGCAATCGGACGTTGGGGCAACTATTTTAACGCAGAAGCCTACGGCTTTCCTACAAAATCTCAAACGTGGGGTTTATTCATTCCGGAAAGTCACCGATTAAAAGAATTTGCGCACATCAGCCTATACCACCCGACATTTTTATACGAAAGCTTACTTGATTTAGCAGGATTTGGAATTTTGACATATATTTACTTTAAATTCCACAAAACAAGCGGCATTACATTTTTTGCATACTTAACAATATATTCAATAATCAGATTTTTTATAGAACAAATAAGAGTTGACAGCGCTCTCAATGTCGGAAACGTACCAATAGCAATCATTGCATCAATTACTCTGTTTTTAATCGGAATTTTAGGTCTTGGCGTACTTATAAGCCAAAACATAAAAAAGAAAATCTAATGTTACAAAAACTTTACATTTCATCTTTTTGTGAAATTTCACTTGCTCAAATGTTTTTATATATGAGTGAAGTTTAATAAGGAGATTAAAAATGCCAGAGATTAGTTTTTGCTTATTTGATATGAAATACTTGTTTAAATTATTTCCAAAGAAAAGTGAAGAATTTAACGACAATATGAAAAATTTTGAAAATAAATTTGAAAACGAAATGGCTGAAAATCGGGCTCGGTTGTTTGACGATTACAACTATAGCGGAGAATTTCAACAAGTATAAACTAAAGCGCCCGATTGAGTTTCAATCGGGCGCCATTTGTAATTATACTTTTTGGAAAACGAAAATATATTCGTGAGTAAAGATACTGAAACCACCTGCTAATGCTCGGTAACGCCACAAGTTAGCAGTTCTGCCTTTACCTCGTTCATTGCCTTGAATATCTTTGACAATGGTTGATTTTAGTTTAAATCCAAGTTTGCGCATTCTATCCATACATTCAAACCCTAGTGGCTGAACTTCTGAATTTTTGTAACTATCACCAATGATAAGACATGCAAATCTGCCTTTTTCAAGAAGGTCATAGCCGTTTTTCGCAACTTTTTCAAACAAATCATAAAACTCTTCTGTTGATGCACAATTCGACAAATCTTCTTTTCTGTCGGAAAATTTGATAATATCATCATAAGGCGGGTGAAGCATTAAAAATTGTGCTTTTTCTTCGCCCATAATCTCCAAACGACCCTTAACTTTGTCAACCGCAATTTCAGAAGCGGAATCTGCGCAAATGACATTAACGTCTGTTACTAATTGTTTTGGTGTAAACTTTTCAGAAACACTTTCAGCAAGTTCCGGTTTTAATTCAACACCGATACAACGGCGATTCATATTTATCGCTTCAATGCCGGAAGTTCCTGAACCAAAGAACAAATCAAGCACGACATCGTTTTTCTTCGTATATCTTTCATACATTTGTTGTGCAATTTGCGGAATATAATTTCCATGATATTCGTTAGAATGTCCGTGTGCCTTCAATCTTGTAGGGAATTGCCACAATGTTCCGGTCAAAATATGTGCATAATCTTTCCATTTTTTTAGATTTATATCACTATATTTTGTGGTTTTCACATCAGGTTTTTGAACGACCTGCAAATCTGCACGTTTCTTCGGTTTAACCTTTAAACTTGATAAAACTTTTACTGCCAAAATTTCCTCCGCCAATCGCAAATATAAATTTGCATTTACAATTTTTATACAAATCCATCGTATAAAATTGTTTCAAATTTGTAATCAAACGTTTAGATGATTTTGTGTTTGATGTAGATTGAAACAAGGATTTATGGGAAGAATTAAACAATTATCAAAACATTTAATAAACCAAATTGCAGCAGGCGAAGTTATTGAACGACCGGCATCTGTCGTAAAAGAGTTGACCGAAAATTCAATTGATGCCGGAGCAACAAGAGTCAGCGTAGATATATCAAATGAATGCCGAGATATCAGGGTTGCAGATAACGGTTGCGGAATTTATCCTGACGACATTTTGCTAGCATTTTCAAAGCATGCCACAAGTAAAATTACAGAAGATGAAGACCTTTTTGATATAAAAACTTTGGGATTTCGTGGAGAAGCACTCGCAAGTATTATATCTATCGCAAAACTCACTTGCACAACAAGAACAAAGGATTTTGACACAGGCACTAAAGTTAAATGCGAAAATTCAGAAGTTACTCAAGTTGAAACAGGTTGCGCTGTCGGAACTATTATGGACGTCAAGGACTTGTTTTACAATGTTCCTGTAAGATTAAAATTCTTGAAAAATCAAAACACTGAATTTTCTTATATTCAAGAAATTGTTCAATCTATTGCCCTATCTCACCCTGAAGTTTCAATCGAATTGAAAAAATATGGCAAAACAGTTCTAAAAACAACAGGGCAAAACAACCTTACACAAACTATAAAAGAAGTTTTTTCATCAGATGTTACAAACAATTTGAAAGAAGTTTGCAAAACTGACGTTTTGTCAGGACTAAAAATCTACGGATTTGTAAGTACTCCAAACTTTACACGCTCAAGCAAGAAAAATTACCATATTTATATAAATTCAAGAACAGTAAAATGTCCGATTTTCCAAAAATCAATAGATATGGTGTATAAACACTTGACTGCAAGTAACAAATACCCGTTTGTAGTTTTGAATTTAGAAATTCCACCTCACGACGTAGACGTAAACGTTCACCCGACCAAAAAAGAAGTTCGATATAAAAATCCAAACCAAATATTTAACTTTATTTATAGTGCTGTTGAAGCAGGACTTGCTAATCACGTCGAAAAACCTCAACCGCAACAAAGTTTTTATACACAATCTGAACAAGAAGCAGAGAATTTCGTAAAACCTTTATACTCATCTCCTGAGAGCACATTTGAAGATAATAATGAGTTTTATGTAGATAAAAAAACTGATACTATGTATGTTTCTGAGGATAAATTTCAAAATTTTAAAACACCACAACAACCTCAAGTTACACAAAATACAATATTCACACAAGTACAACACAAAGAACCGGAACCTACAGATAACATAATTGGTCAATATCATGACACATATATTCTGATTGACACAGTAGCAGGTTTGGAAATCGTTGACCAACACATTGCAGAAGAGCGATATATTTACGAAAAACTCAAATCTGAAAAGAATATAATTTCTCAAATGCTTTTTGTATCTGATGTTATAACTCTTTCAGCAGAAGATGCGGCAATTATCAAAGAAAATATGGATAAATTTGAAAAATTCGGATACGGTTTAGAATTTTTAGATGAAACAAATGTTATCTTTAGAAAAGTTCCGCAATTACTTGCAAAAGTAAATCCAAAAGATATAATTGCAGACATCTTGCAAAATATTGAAGGCGATATTGACAATTTAGAAGAAAAAATACTTATCACAACATCTTGTAAAGCCGCAGTAAAAGCAAATACAAAACTTTCCATCTGGCAAATGCAAGATATAATAAAAAAATGGCGCACAACAAAAATGCCTTACACATGCCCACACGGCAGACCGATTTCTAAAGTAATTCCACACAAAGAACTCGCAGGATTTTTCCAACGTAGCAAATAATAACAAATATTAAACTATTTATATAAGTTTGATATAAGATTATTGACAAAATCTCAAACAACTACTACAATAATAACAGGAGTGTGTAGTATGGATATTAAAGCTAAACAGGATTTAATAACAAAAAACTATAATCATATTTATGCCCATGAAATGGCTCATAAAAACGCCGGCGGAAGTTTTGCCGGAGCGATTACAATTGAACGAAATTCTGACGGAATACCTGTTTCCGGTCATGTTCCGATAAAAATGCCTGTAATGGATAAAAGAAATCCTCAAGCAACAATAGACCACGCAAACACCGTAATAAGAGCGGCTCTTGCACCATTTGACCCTTCCGGTCAAGATTTTAAAGTTGCCAATCAAGCATCACAAATAAAAATGCAAGCCCTTGCATTCAAAGCAAAACACCAAGGCAACAAATTAGATGTTAATGCGTAATTTTTTTCATTATTCACTCCAAGAATTTCATATATTACGAAATATTCAAATATGTGTAATGTTTGATTTTTTGTATATAATGTAATTATAGAAATAAAATAGGAGGTATAATGGAAAATATCATATCAGGCAGTACGCCAAACAACGGACCGCACGTAAACCCTACCTGTATCAAAGTTGTAGGTGTTGGTGGCGGTGGCGGAAATGCCGTAAACAGAATGTTAAAAGCTAAACTTGCCGGTGTTGAATTTTGGCTTATGAATACCGATTTGCAAGTTTTGACATACAGTAATGTTCAAAACAAAATTCAACTTGGCTCCGGCACTACAAAAGGTTTAGGTGCAGGCGGAGATCCTACAACTGGTGAAAAAGCAGCCATCGAAAACAAAGATGACATTATGAAAGCACTTGAAGGTGCAGATATGGTATTTGTCACTGCCGGTATGGGCGGTGGTACAGGAACAGGTGCTGCTCCTGTTGTTGCTCAAATTGCTAAAGATTTAGGCATTTTGACAATTGCTTTCGTTACAAAACCTTTCAGTTGGGAAGGTAAAAAGAGAATGGCTCAAGCCGAAGCAGGTATTGAAAAACTTAGAAAATACGTTGATGCAATTCTTATCGTACCTAACGACAAACTTCTTCAAGTTGTTGAACGTCAAGTTGGCATCAGAGAAGCATTCTGTATCACTGATGAAGTTCTATACAGAGGGATTCAAGGTATTTCAGATACAATCACAATCCCTGGTATGATTAACATCGACTTTGCTGATGTTAGAAAAGTTATCAAAGATTCAGGTACTGCTTTGATGGGTATTGGTCGTGCTCAAGGCGAAGGTAGAGCAATTAAAGCGGCTGAAATGGCTATTAATTCTCAACTTTTGGAATCATCAATTGATGGTGCTAAAGGTATTATCGTTAACATCACAGGTAGTTCAAATCTTACTTTGTATGAAATTAACGATGCTACAAACATTATCAACAATGTTGTTAATGAAGATGCGGAAGTTATCATTGGTACTGCAATAAACGAAGCATTCCAAAACGAAATTCAAATTACAGTTATTGCTACCGGATTTGCAGAAAAATCACAATCTAGCATTACAACTCCGCAATTGTCTGCCGCTGAATATTTCCAAGGCAAGACAACTCCAACAACTTCTGCTACAGGCACAAGTTTTGGAACAACATCAACAACAACTCAAAGTAGCGCAAGTACAGGATTTCCAAAATTCTCATCAATGAATTTGGACTTGCCAGACTTTTTGAAAAAAGACTAATGTTGAAATAAAAATACAAAACAAAAAAAGGAAGTCTAATGACTTCCTTTCTTAATGCTTAAATTTGTGAAATTCTATTTGCTAAACATTTTTACAATGCTAAAGTTTCTTCTTTAACAACTGCACGTTTTACTTTTCTTGTAGCCGTTCTAGGTAACGGAGAAGTTCTCACAACAATATTTACAGGACGTTTGTATGGCGCTAACTGTACAGCCAAACGTTTAACTTCTTGTCCGATAAATTTTTGCAATTCTTCCGTATCTTTATGAGCATCTAAAACTTCTTGAGTTGGAACAATCACAGTCATAATTTCTTCAGTACCATCTTTTGCGCCAGAATTTCTTGTTGCACCAAAGACACAAACTTCTGAGAAATTCTTATTTTGTTCCAAAACGGCTTCAACTTCTTCAGGAAAGACTTTTTTACCACCTGATAGAACAATCATATTTTTAATTCTACCTGTAATATACAATCTGCCATCTTCGTCAAATTCAGCAATATCACCGGTATGGAACCAGCCATCAGGTTCTAAAACTTCTTCTGTTTTTTTAGGATTGTTATAATAACCTTTCATGACAGAAGGACCTTTAACTAACAATTCTCCGGTTTCTTCATCAATTTTAGCATCATAAGAATCCAAAACTAAACCAACAGACAACAATTTTCTATCTTCGCCTCTATCTATAGAAATAATCGGACTTGTTTCTGTCAATCCGTAGCATTGGAAAACTTTGATACCAATTCTTTCAAAGAATTCACCGACAGCAGCATCTAACGGCGCACCACCAGTGATAAATCCGTAGAAATTACCGCCGAATTTTGCCAAAACACTTCTGAATAATTGACGTCTGATTGAGTAATCAGGAATAAATTCAGCCGCTGCATAAGAACGTTCAAACAAAATTCTCTCGTCTTCCGGCAAAGATCTGATGTCAGCCTCAATTGTAGTTTTCAACAATTTCATAAATGCAGGAACTACAATCATAAAATCGATTTTCTTTTCACGCATATCACCCAACACATCTCGTGGTTTCAAACTTTGCGGGTAAAATATTGAAGCACCTCTATTCAAAAATGTTGAAAAACCAACAGTCATTTCAAACAAGTGATTCATCGGCAAAATTGATAACAAATTCACGTTTTCTTGCGGCAAAATTTCAGGAAGAACTCTTTCCAAACCTAAAACTTGAGATGTCATATTGCCAAAAGTTGTCTGAACACCTTTTGGAGCGCCGGTTGTGCCGGAAGTATAAATAATAAATGCAGTGTCACGCAATGAACGATGACGCCATTTGCATTCTTTTGCATCAGGCAAAGTATACAATGTCGGAATTGAACAATTTGGACTGTGTTCGTCCATCAAAATCAAATTTTTAATAGACGGAATTCGTTTTTGCAATTCCAAACCTCTTTGCAAATTAGCCAAAGAAATTGCCAACACAGACGGTTGAGCACTTGTCAAAATTGATTCTAATTCATATATAGTCAATTTATTATCAAGCGGAACAGTTATCATGCCGGAAATGACAGAAGCAAATACACATGCGCCCATTTCAGGCATTGATTCTGATAGAATTGCTAATCTGTCACCTTTTTGCATTTGTAATTCATTCAAAAGATAACTTGCCAACTGTCTTGTTAAAAGCCCTAAACCCTTGTAAGTAAGTTCTTTCCAACCATATTTATTTCTTTTTCCTAATGCAATTCTTTCGCCATACAATCTCGTATTTTTATCCAACAAAGATAATACATTTTCTTTCATTCTATACTCCCCTGTACCTCAAATATTTTATATCGGAATTATACCATAATTTATTATTTTTGACTATATTTTTCATATTCAATTCTTAACAAACAAAGGATTTCGCCATTGTTCGCATTTTCAATCACATGTTGAGAAAAGTCATTATTTTCTTCGAATTTAACCTTTGATTTTATAGGAGTTCCAAAGTTGACATCGTGTTTATAGTAAACATCTACCGCTTTAATCTGATGAGAATTTCTGAACTCATAATCCAGCGTTTCCAATGCCCAAGTGATATAAACCGTATTATTTACATGATTATTTATGTCTAAATCATCGTATCGAATTTCAAAAGACTTTTCTTTATCGCAATCTACCAAAGGCTTCAAACGATTTAATTTCAAATCATCTTCTTTTGGTGCAAACTGTAAAAATTCCGGAAATTCTTTTTCAATATTAACTATTGATTTTTCTTGTAGATTTACAATAAACCAACTAGACATTGCTCTCAAAATCACATCATCAGTATCATTGTTGACAATTTCAAAATCACGATAAAAAGTAGATTTTTGACAACCACGACTTTCTGTTTTTACTTGAATATTTTTGATACCTTTTTGCGAATTTTTAAATTCAATCCGATATCTAATGAGAAACCACCCGAGTCCTCGTTTTAGCAACTCTTCGCAACTATAACGTTTATCTACGGTCGAAATAGATTTTTCAGCCAAATCCTGCATAAAATCTAACAGTGCAACCAGTTTTACACGTTGAGAACAATCCGTTTCAGATATCGAAATTGTATAATCTTTTTCCAATGAATTTTTTGACATATTTATACTTCCACTCTTGTGTAAGATTATTATATAAATTACCAAATTTTACAAGAAAAACTATTTCAATTTTTTCAAGGAAGAAATAAAGTTGTTATGTTCAATATCACCATCAACTTTTGTCAAAAATATCTGACAATCTTTTTCGTCAGCATCAATTGGCGGAATTTGAGAAATTTCTGCAGAATAATAATTTATATCGTTATTACCACTCAACGGAATATGATTTGATAACGCATTCAATGATAAGTTACGCAAAAAGCCGAACGGTCCTTTTTTACGATTAGAAAACTTGGTATAAATTCTCAATGCAGCATCTTGGCTTTCCAAATTATAAGTTCCAATTATAAAAGAACTCAATTGAGGAGCCGTTGACCTTATCATAAGCGGATAAACAACATTATCTTTTATTCGCAAATCGCCTTTGATAATATCAAAACTACCTTCCGGAATACTTACCAAATCTGAAACAATTGAAGGACTAACCATAGTAACCGGATTTCTGAAAATTGCCGCAACCTTCATTACATATTCAATCAAGCCGACTTTTCCGATTATACCTTCATCAACTCGGAATTGAATTCTGCCATTTAACTTCAAGCTGTCATCAGTATTCAATTCAACCAATCCCATAGCTTTTCCTTGAATTTCTTTTGACAAGTTGAGTAACGAAGTAGCAATAATGTCTGAATTTACATCTTTCACACCTAATCGAACTGCATATTTGTGATTTTTCAAATCACAATCAATTTTGGCAGTAGAAATTCCTTCTGCAATATTAAACTTGTTAGATGTAATTTTCAAAAAACTGTTTTTATCCAAAGACATTGTTGCAATAACATCTGAGAAATTTATTCCCTTGTAAAAACCTTTTGCAACATTCAAAACTCCATTTTCGACAATTAAATTTGCCAAATCAAACGCTTGAGCATTTGCATCTGCATCAACATCATCACCGCCTTGCTCAATAGAGCGAGCAATTTCCGCTTGAACATTGTCAGAAACTTGTGTCGGTTGTTGAGCATTAAACGCTTGCAAATATTTTTCTACATCTATATTATCCAAATTCAATGTAATATTTTTTACAACAATTGGGAACTTTATTTCATTTACAATTGAACCGTCTAAATCATATTTTGAACGTCTGTAGCGACCATCTGACTTGATATTTATAAGATTATTTTTTGCAGTAAATTCCCCACTTTTTATAAACAGTCTTTGAGCCGGAATTGCTACTTTATCAACCTTCATTGACCCATCAAGAACAGGATATTTTCCGGTATAAATAATTCGCATATCGCCGGAGAAATTTCCGTTTTTAAAGAGTTTTTCTTTTAATAGCATATTAATAAAACCACTCGGCATAGGTTTTGGCAAAGAAAATCCAAAATCTTTAACAAAAGTTTGTCCGTTTGAAAAATCAATATTACCATTCATGCTAACAATATTGATTGGTTTTAGTTTTTTGCCGTCAACAGTACCTCTATCAGCAAAATAATCCAAAGATTTAATATTCAACAGCATATTTTCAAAATGCATTTTCGCTGCCAAAACTCGGTTTGCATCATCGTTCATTACCGATTCTTCACCATCAATAACAAAACCATTTCCCTTTTTGAACATATAAAGCCACGTCAAATCTATCTTATTATTTTTAGATTTCAACATAACTCGAGTATCCGCTTTTCCTGTGATTCTTATCGGATAATTTATCATTTTTGAAAGATAATTTTTTGCAAAATCATCGGCAACAATAGCATTTCCTGTCAAATCTGTATCAATAGTTTTGAGATAATCTTTAACCGTTCCGCCAAAATCCATCTTGTTAGCAGGTTTGTCGTTGTAATAACCTTTGAAATTTTTCAAATCTATTTTGTAATTGTCAAACTTCACATCACCATTTGTCAACAAAATTGGCAAATCCATCAACGGAATTAGTTTAAATCTCAATTTGTTCAACTTCACTGAACCATTCAGATTTTTGTTATCTACATTCACATCAAAATCAAAATTTCCGGAAATATCCTTGAAATATACAAATTGTTCCCCAATATTATTTTCAATAATTTGCGTATTCAATAAACTCAAAACTTCAGGAATTTGAAAACTTTTAGCACGTAAATTGACAGAATAGTTGTATTTACTGTCAACAAAACCTTTCAAATTAACTATAGATTTTGCCTTCTTGCCTCTTTCGACTAAAACTTTTGAATTCTCAATAATTATTTTTTCATTATTTTTCAAATATATCTTGCCATCATCAATTGCTGACAATTTAAGGGTTTCTGCCCCCTTTGTAATAAAAATATTTGCATTATAAGAAATTTTCTTATCCGTATTTTGTGGAATTATGCCGAAATTTTTGGCATTTAATTTCATTTTTGTTTTCTTATCTATATCATACAAAACGTCAATATTTTTCACTCCCAATGTCGAATGAAAAATGTCAACAGAATATTCCGATTTTTGAGTTGTTTTATCTTGTTTAAAAAACGGAAGAGCAAGAAATTTATTAACATCTACAAAAATACTATCTGCATCTACCGAATTAATAATAATGTTCTTTTTCTTAATTATTTCTTTTAATGACAAATCCGTATCAAAATTCTCTACAATAAAAATCTTAGGTGATTTTGTTGTTGAAATAGAAAGTTTTTCAACTCCAAATTTTACCTCCGGACTGAGAGAAGTTTTCAAATACGGAGTTTTTATTTCTAACTTCGTATCAGGATAAGCCTTTTCTACAATATTTTGTGCGTAATTTATAACCTTTGGATTAGATACTGCATAAGGTAATACGTACAAATAAATCAAAAACGGCAAAGCGACAACAAATGCCAAAAGCACCGTCGATGTAAGACAAAATTTTAATAAGGTTTTTATTTTCATAAACTCTCTCTCGAATGTCATTATAACACGACAAAAAAATTTTTATCCATATAAATATCTTTGCATACTTCGTGATACAATGTAACTATGATAAGAAGAATTTTTACAATTATTCTATTCCTAATATTTTTGACACCGTGCTTGTCTAACGCCACAGAACAACCTTGTCAAAACAGTATCATAACGTTTTCTCAAGATGAAAAATGGGGTTTAAAAGATAAAACAAACAACAATATTCTGGTCGAACCGACATATAAACGATTGATTAGAGTCGGAAACAGTTCGTGGATTGCTCAAAACAAAAAGAATAAATACGGTTTGATTGACTCTCAAGGTAATATCCTAGTCCCGATAAAATATATTCACGCAGACAGAATAGTCAACAAATTTGCCAAATTTGGAAACTATAGCAATTACGGATTATATGATGAATGCGGAAACCAAATTATTCCTCAAGAATTCCGTAAAATAGAAATTCTATATGGCAAAATGTTTTTAACATACAAAAATTATAAATACGGTGTAGTCGGCTATGACGGAAAAGTGATTTTAGATAACGTATTTGATGATATCTACATGCCAAAACCTAACGTTATGCGCCTACAATACAAGACAAGATGGTACGAAATAGAACAGGTAAAAGCAGAAACGCTTACCCTTCCGGCTGAAGCAAAAAACACACTAAAAGACACGGAAGACTTCAATTTAGGCAATATTGTCATAAATACCGGTGTAGTGTCAGGATATTCAGTTTTAACATTTTCTGATTATGTAATTAAATTGATTTCATCGATTTCACCGGCACATGAAGAAACTATTGACGAACTTTTGTTATCTCAAGGGACTGACACAGTCGACATCTTAATGAAATTGACTTGGCTGCCAAAATACCCGTTCGTATTTGGCAGAAAATATTACGAAAATGTTCGCAATCCAAACAACGGTCCATTAACTAACGTTCGCAACGAATTAATTCAACAAATTAAGTAATTAAAATTATGATTGAAAATTATAAAAAATATTTAGACATAATTCAGAACAAACTAGACATTTTTTTTGCTAAACAAAAAGAATACATATTTTGCAATGCCGGTTGTTCAAAATGCTGTCAGAATGCACAATTTCCTTATAGTGAAATAGAATACGAATACCTTTTAGATGGCTATAAAAAATTGCCAAAAGAAACACAAGAACAAATAAAACAAAACGCAAAAACCGTACTAAAAGAAAAACAAAATTTTGATGATAAAAGCAGTAACTTCAAATACAAATGTCCATTTTTGATTAATAATTCTTGTGCCTGTTATGAACATCGTGGAATTGTTTGCAGAACATTCGGGCTATTAAGTATGGAAGCAGATGACAAAAATCCGCAAATGCCGTTTTGCATATTGGAAGGTTTAAATTACTCAAATGTTTACGACAAAAAGACAAACAGATTAAGTACAGAAAAATTCAAACAACTGAACTTGAAAAATCCTCCAACAATTTTTAATATTGATTACAAAACTTTGACGGATTCAGATTTTGAAAAGTGCTTTAATTTCAAGTTTGGCAAAATTTCTGCCCTAATTGACCACATTGAAAACAAACCGCTACCGTGAACTTTTTATGCCTTCAAGAATAAAGCCTCGAGCCTTTAACGCTTCTTCTTTTGTTAATGGTTTAATATCTTTTAACGGATATTCTATTCCTAAATTTTCGTACTTTGGAATTGCCATATCATGATAAGGCAAAACATCTAAAGCTTTGACACTACGCAACTTTCCAATAAATGCACCAAGTTCTTTTAAATACTTTTCATTATAAGTAATTTCCGGCACAACAACATGACGCACCCACATAGAAATACCTTTTTGCGACAAATAACGTGCAAAATCCAAAATATTAGTATTTGGTAGCCCTGTCAATTTTTTATGTTCTTCATTATCAATATGTTTGATATCAAGCAAAACCAAATCCGTATATTTCAACAAGTCATCAATTTTTTCAGTATTATCTTTATTGAAAAGAATTCCGGAAGTATCAAGTGCAGTATGAATATTTTTCGATTTTGCCGCTTTGAACAACTTTGTCACAAAGTCAATTTGCATCAAGGGCTCACCACCAGTCACGGTAAGACCGCCACTTTTTACAAATTCTTTCACTCCGTCATACTTTTCTAAAATCTCAGAAACTGACATTTGTGTATTGATTTCTGTCGACCAACTGTCAGGATTGTGACAATATTGGCAACGCATAGGACAACCTTGAACAAAAACAACAAATCTTATCCCAGGACCGTCAACAGTTCCACAACTTTCTATTGAATGAATATTTCCTAATATTTCTGCCATATTGATTATTAAAATACAACTACTTCAAAAGGTCAACAACTAATCAGATAATGAAATCGTTTGCTTTAAATTATTCAAGAATTCTTTACGGTATAAAAAGCCCAAATGCGCACCGTTATCAAACAAAGTCAACTTATCTTTTGAATAACTTTTCAACTTTTTTATCTGAACAGGACTTGTCAAATAATCATTCACCGAGTGATAAATTTTGTAATTATCACTATTTTCTAAAAAATATGAAATAGAATACAAACTGATATCATAAGCAATATCGTCGATATTTTCATTATCGTGAATTATATATTTTTTCGTATAATCAATAAAATTCATATTATTAATATAGTAATAAGTATCAGAATTAACCTTAGATTTTGAAGAATTTTCAATAGTAAAAATCAAATCCGAAAGTTTTTGATGCATTAAAAATCCGGTAATTAACTTTGCTTCATTTTCATCAAACGGCAAATTATTTATTTCAGATTCAAAATCACCTTTTGCTTCGTACAATTTCATTACTTTTGATGCAGTTTGAGCAACTTTTTGTTTAAATTCATCTGGGGATTTATTCCAATCTTCTGAATTTTTATCAATTTGTTTTATTGCATATAACAGTTCAACCGGTGGACAAATTGCAATAAATTTTGTATCTCCCAATGTATTGTTACGATATTCTGCCGCTCCGACAAACAGAGTTGACAATGCGCCAAGTGATGTTCCCATAACGACTTTTTTTTGGAATTCATAATTGTATTTATTTGATAATTCGTCAATAATTTTTGAAGTTACTGTTCTTATTTTCTGCGCATCTACAGAAGGAACCCCAGGAGCATACCCGTCCGGCATACTTTTTACAAATTCCCATTGAAAATGACTTCCCTGAATAATTACACTATACCCCGCATCGTAAAATAGTTTTGCCCAAAACACTGAATGCGTAGAGTTTATACCTTCTCCAATAGATGGATAAATTATTGCAAGTGGAGAATTTGAGGTGTGTTTTTGCAAGATATAATGGTATGAATAAGGTTGTTTTCCATCAGTAACCGTAACTTTTGCCGTTTTTATTTGATTTGCAAAACTTCTATTCCAAATTGACAAACAATTCCACATAGATTTCGAAACCTCAGGATTTTCAAACAGAGCAGTTCGCATTGAATCTATCACAGGACTTTGCGGATTGTAGCCGGTCAAAGTAATGTCAGGAACAAGTTTAAAATTTTCAGCACTGTAATTTTTAATACTCTCATCTTTCACCGCTCCACCATATAGCAAATCAGGTGTGACAATTTCTGATGACACTTCAATTTTTACAATGTCCTTATCAGATTGCTTTTTAACCGCCAAACTTTTTTCATCAACCTTAGGTACTTCAACAGTCTTTTCCTTGTCTTCTATATATGGGACAAAAAGATGCTCACGCACATCAATTCTATCCAAATTGGCACATCTTACGTAATTTTCGATACCAAATATCATTTTAGCAATCTCGTAAGGGTCTGCAAAAGTAGACTCAACAAGTTTTATCGCATTTTGATAATAAGAAGTTCTATTGACAGTCAAACACGCTTTTACCATTGCTAAAATAGGTGTTGCAACATAAGAACAAGGATTTAATGCAGTATCGAGAATTTTACCCAATAAACCACGAGGAGTAGTAAATGACAATACAGGAAAAACAAAAAATCTGCCGGATTTCATCTTACACCCAGCAAGCGCCTGCTCCATATTTTCGTTAGATTGTTCAATATTGAATATTTTCTTTGCAGGGTCAAACATTCCACCAACCCCAAGAATTGTATTTGTGAAAAACCTTATTGTTTCATTTTTAGAGGTTTCAAAATCACGCTGAATAAGACTACTTACAAGCCTTATCGGATATTCAACATTGTTCGTCACTGATTTAATTCTATCCATTCCATATTGTGGCATTATTGATGCCCAAAGAATATGAATCGGACGAATTGCATATTTATTCAACTTCAAATTAAAATTAAAAACTTTTCGATTGAAATTTTCCCAATTATCATTCCCGAGAAACTCAAAAGAATAATTCGGATATTTTGTTTCTTGAGCATAAATTATAAGCCCAGAATTATTGAAAACCAGCAAAAACAAAAGACAAAACGCAACAAACTTTTTCCTCAAAATATCTCTCCTTATTTATCAATAATTAAATTATATTTTGTAGAAAAATATACACATTAGACACAAAGAGTAACCGTAGGAGAAGATACGAAAAGGTTAAATGTGCAGGACGGAATAATTGAACGGTGGGAAAAGCACAAGCGATTTCCACCGTTTTATTAAAGTTCTTTTACCATGGTTATATGTTCACAATATTCATCAAAATAAATCCCGCCAACTTCTTTGTAACCAAGTTTTGGAACTATTATGCCGAAAGTAATTTTAACCCAGTAATACCGGATAAAATAAACATTATACAAACTATTCTTGCAACATTTATAGGTTCTTTGAATAATAGAATTCCAAGGATAACGGTTCCAAGTGTACCTATACCAGTCCATATCGCATAAGCAGTTCCTAATGGAATATTTTTTAGCGCAAGAGCAAGAAAATAAAAACTTGCTACCATACCTATAATTGTTAATATACTAATTGTTAGATTAGAAAAACCATCTGATAATTTCATACCAACAGCCCATGCAACTTCAAACAATCCTGCTATTAATAAATAAATCCAATTCATAATTATTCTCCTTTATTTTATATACAAAAAGCACCTTTTGAATATTCCTTCAAAGGCCTAATGGAATATTTAAAAGATGCTTACCCGGCGGCAAATATTTTTGTATAAACCGGAACGATTATTAACTTCTTTCGTCCCAACAATATTGTATCATAAATCAAAAATATACCAAGCAAATTATTTATATTAACTTATAAAAATACAATTCCACACATTACACACAGAAATTTGACACTAAAAATCTATTTTGCTACAATCTAAATTGGATTGTCGGAGGGCAATTTGTTCATAGAAACAAAGAGCTGGATAAGGCACAGATTGAGATATCTGTTTCTTATTCAGCTTTTTGTATTGAAAGGATATAAAATGAATCTTTTAACAGATAAAATTAAAACTCTTTATTTCAAATATTTATATGCTGCATTTGGCAGTGCGATGATACTTTGCGTATATTCAATTGTTGATATGGCAATTGTCGGTCAATATCAAGGACCTAGCGGAACTGCAGCACTTGCCGTTGTCGCACCGATTTGGAATATAATTTTTAGTTTAGGACTTTTGATGGGTATTGGTGGTTCCGTTATTTTTAGTACATTAAGAGGAAATTCTCAAGGTAATAACAAAACAAGTAATGAAATCTTTACAACCAGTGTTATTGGTTCTGTTATTATATCCATTATCGTATGGCTAATTATTATTTTGTTTGAAAATCAAATTTTAATCGGTTTTGGTGCTGACAAAACTCTTTTATTTTATGCAAAAAGATATATGATACCAATTCTGTTTGTAGTACCGTTATTTTTGTATAATCAAATGCTTGCCGCATTTTTAAGAAACGATAACAATCCTAATCTAGCAACAATCGGAGTTTTGGCAGGCGGAATTTTTAATATGGTTGGAGATTATATTTTTGTATTCACTTGCAAAATGGGAATTTTTGGAGCAGGTTTAGCAACTGCAATTGGTTCGGTAATTTCATTTGCAGTTTTAGTTTCGCACTTTTTCTCACGAAAAAACACTTTAAAATTTGTAATGCCAACACACTTCTTTGAACAAACAAAACAAATCTACATTACAGGTTTTTCTACATTTTTTGTTGATATTGCGATGGGAATTTTGACAATTTTGTTTAATCGACAAATTATGTTGTACCTTGGAGCGGACGCACTTGCAGTTTATGGACCAATAATCAATATCAGTACATTTGTACAAAGTTGTGCTTATAGTGTAGGACAAGCCGCTCAACCTATTATATCAATTAATTTTGGCGCAAAATATAGTTCAAGAATTAAAGAAGTTTTAAAATACGCATTATATTCAGTTGCATTTTTCAGCATATTTTGGACTGTATTAAGCCTTGCTGCGCCGAATTTGTATGTAAAAATATTCATGGCTCCAACAGAAAACATTTTAAAAATTGCACCTGAAATAATCCGAATATATGCAATATCTTTCATTTTGTTACCGCTAAATATTTTTGCCACATATTATTTTCAAGCAATCATTCGTCCCAAAGCTGCTTTTATAATTTCAATTTTAAGAGGACTAGTTTTAAGTGGAAGCTTGATTATATTATTACCGCAAATTTTTGGAGGAAATGCTATTTGGTTTTCAATGCCAATTACAGAACTTATTGTAGCAATTATTGCCATTTTATTTATGATTAGATATACTAAAAGGCTTAATTATTGTTAATATTTACTAGAAATATCTCTAAAACGTTCATCTTTACAAAAAAAAATAAGTCCACAACGGACTTATTTTTAATTAAATGGCGGGAACGACGAGGCTCGAACTCGCGACCTCATGCGTGACAGCTGTAAAAAGGGCTTTTGGAGCATATTTTAGGTATAAGGTAAATTTCTAAAACTCAATATACACAATACTTTCCCCGAAACCATACTTTTTGAAAATTTGACGTTTGAGGAGTCGATGGAACTATTTCTGGAATGTTTTTAATCTTTTTTCTCAATCCTTTTAGGTTATTGTACTGGCATTAGGGAAATAATTGAGTAACAAGTTGTGAACTTGCACTGTTAAATGAACCTTTTCGCTCTTGAACTATTTCTTGAAATTCAGATATAACAATAGAATTTTCATTTAGTAATTTAAGTAAATTACATGCAAATTCATACTCACTTGTTTCTTGATTATCTTCTAATAACATTTCTGCTATTTCTTTTAGCAAATTTGCCTCTTGTTGTATAAATTCGTTATTGATGACAGATACTATATTTGAATAAATACTAACAGATTTTGTAGCTTTTAATTCATTAGATATAAAATTAAAAAGAGGAGTTAAGAATAATCTATTAAATTGCTTTTTTTGTAAGAACAGTATTAGCATCTGTAAATATCTCATTCCATTTTTTACATCCTTCTTGTAATAATCTATAGTCGTATTTTTTATGGACGAAAAATCTCTTTCTAAGAGTTTTATATTACTATTATTTAATAATTCATATAATGAAAATGTTCTTTCAAGATTTTCTTCATCATAATACTTTGTAATAATAGAATCTTTAAAATCACCACTTGTTATTTGTAAGTTATTATCGTTAATAACATCTAATAAGGTTTTTAGATCTTCCATAGCATTATCTTCTTCACGAAGTAGTTGTGTATATAATTCATTAATTGAGTCTTTTAGTAGAACATATGAAGTCTTTCTAATTTCTGATATTCCAAATAAAAATCTTTTTGAAATACTACAATTAATGATATTTCTTAACAGTAATTCATAGTTACTATCTTTTAATATTTTTATAAAAGTCTGTTGATTATTACTTGTTGTTAATCGTGCTCTTAATACATTCTCATAATTTGAATCAGTTTCATCCGTCACAAAAAACATCGTCTCAACTAACAAATTCATTGCTATTTCGGGGTTATATGAAAATAAATTATTTATAAATTGACAAAATGCAGTATTAAAACTATTTAACACTTTTTCTTCAAAAGAGCTTTTATCAATAAGTTTTAAAGATAAATTAACTCCATTTAACAAACTTATTTGATTTGAATAAGTTGACACAGCTGAATATATTGTAGTAATTATCTCATTAAGTTTATTTGCGAGATTTTCTTTACATTCTGGATAAAGAGATGTTCTATCAAAATATTTTAAACAATTTATAGCATTATCCGAAAAAGAATCTTTTGTATTTCTGTTTTTATTCTACTTACAACACTATCACTAATATTATCTATGGAACTTCCATCTTTAAGCTCATTGGATACTGACTTAGCATCTATTGTCTCTTTTAAGTATATAAAAGGCATTATAGAAGGCAATTTGTTCGGAAGCAAATTTTTGATTCTTTTAATAAACAAACTATAATCTTTATAATCGTTATTTTTTTCAAGAGCTGATGAAAACAAATCTGGATTTTTTATAAGTTGCTCTTCTACATTACTCCATTTTTGCTTTATTACGACCATTATTGCAAACAATGTAAGGTTGTTTAATAAAAATTTATGATCTAAATCTATTTTTTGTGCGAGTATATAGTTTAATGAGAAATCATTTATAAATCTTTTTATCTGTCTAGGAGTTGAACCTCGGTATCCATAAAATAGAACTTGCTTAATTTCGTTAATATTGTTTTTTAATTCAGGATAGATTGAAAGTTCTTTTAATTGTTCTTCAATAAAAATATCACGATCAATTTCTTGTAATTGAGGAATTCTTATATAAGTATTAAAAAGTTTGTCAAAAAATTCTTCTCCAACTGTTTGAGAAAATTTATCATTATCATTCGTAGAGGTTATATTATAGTTAGAGCTTATATATTTTTTAATAGCAACATCATCACAAGGTATAATATATAAACACTTTTTCTTATCCATAAAGGTTTTTATTGCGGATAATGTTTCATATGCATATTTGGGTTCGCATCTATCAAGATTGTCAAAAACTATTAAAACTTTTTCTTTTTCTGATGAAATATTAGTTACAATATCTGAAAATATACATTCAAATTGTTCAGGTGAAAATGTTGGTTTGTATGTGTATGTCTTAATTTTTTTACTACAGAAAAGAGTTTTAGTAAAATCTTTAACTTGTTTTCCCAATAATTTAAGAAGTATAAAAGGTGCACTAATAAATCCTACCCCTGAAAAAATAGGAATAGATAATGATTTTAACCAAGCATTACCCTTAAAATAACAAATGGCAGAACATATACATATAACAATCATTGTAATTAATAATTGTTTCACAATAGGCGTCAATTTAGCAAAAAGTTCATTCCATTTTAAATCTATTTCTTCCTCAAAGTCATTATCAGTATATAAC
>CAVHEM010000038.1:0-25549 GCA_963635055.1 Bacteroidaceae bacterium
TGCTGAAACTTTTTGGAAAACAATTAAATTTGCCAAAAGGAATAATTATATTATTTTTTCTATCAATAAATCCTCCTTTTAGATTTTTTCTTGCCAAAAGCATACCATCATGAGAAGTGAACAACGATTTATATTCAAACGGAATAACAACATTCCCCGATGTATTTATTGCACCATATTTATTTTTAAGTTTTACAATGGCAATACCTTCTGAATAATATTCTTCTGCATCCTGATATATTGGTTCTACGATAATTTCTCCAAATATATCAATATATCCGTATTTTCTATTTTTTTTAATTCTAAAACGATTATAACTAAAATCCCCAATTTCGTTATATATAAAATCTGTTAAGAATCTTAATTTTACCGTATCATATAATGCAAAATGCTTCTTTTTTTTGAATGTGTAGTATCTACCTGCCTCTGAACAATATTCAAATTCATCATAAACAAAATTTTCAACTACTGAACCTGTTTTATCAATAAGTCCCCACTTGTTATTAATTTTAGCAGGAAATGCATTACAATATCTGGAAGCATAACTTACCAAATCTTGATATTTAAAATCCACAATTACATCATTATTTTTATTTATCAACCCCAAAGCCCATTTTTCTTTGCACAAATTCTGTTATTTGAACAGACAGATAAATCTTCATATTCAAAAGGGATTATAATATTATTTTTAAAATCTATACACCCCCATTTATTATTCAGTTTCTCCGGGGCAATTCCTTCTGAGAAAAAGGCTACATCCTCGTATATACAAGGAATTACCTCATTCCCACATATATCTATATACCCATGTTTGCCGCCTCTTTTAACTTCAAAAAATCCTTCTTCAATACCCCCATGAATTACGTCATAGATATATCCGGTAAGGTTATTACCCTTATTATCAATAAGAGCGTATAATCCTTCTTCATTACTGGCAAATAGTACATCTTCGTCTTCGTAAGAAAAACATCTTACTCCCTTCGGAAGTTCAAATAAAACATCTCCTTGAGAGTTTATGCAAATCCTATGACTGTTTTTATCAAAAACATAATCTTTATAAATAAAGGCTTTGTTATTTACAAATGGTCAAAATTCATATTCGTGCATATTTCTTTGACCTAATTCTATTCTTTTTTCTTGTTTAAATTCACTTCAAAACGCGTAATAACACCATTTTGAGAGAATTATAATTTACACAATCATCTATCGCTCCAGTAAAAAATATTTTCAAGTCTTGTAACATAATTCTTATCAATAATTTAGTTTCAGTATTAAATTTTAAAAAATAGTTCATAGTTGACATTAGCTTGTATTAAAGTAATCTTTATGATACCTTGATTTAATATTAAATACTCATGATTACTAATACTATATTATAATTGTAATTTTTGCAAGGATAAAATACATATCCTGAACATATTTCTTAACCTCAGCTTGAAATAGGCAAGAAGCTAAGTGATAGATGGTATTACGACCAAGAGGTATAAAATGACAAAAAATAAGTTTTATTCTTTTAATTTTAAAAATTCGCTATTTAAAATACATTATGAAAACGGTGAACTGTTAATGCATGGGAAGTTGTCAAAGTTCAAAAAATGGGAATTACAACTAAACAACTATTTCGGTCATTGGAACAAATTTCATATTGCGAGTACTAATTTTAGAAGATTATGGAACGATTTAGTTTATGCTTTTGAATATTCAATAGGTCCTTTTGGGGGGTGTTTTAATATTACTGATGTAAGAATTTGGGATGACCATACGGATAAGCCTATTTTGTGGGATGAAATGATAAAACTCCAAAATGTCAAACGAGAAGGAAAGCCAAAATACAAACCAAGACGACAAAATAAAGAAAAATGGTATTTTACATCTCAGTTTTTAAAATTATATAATTTTGACTTTTTAAACGATCCATATCGAATTACAGTTGATTTTGCGTGGTTTCCGTTTTTAATTTATTCACTGGTTCAGATAGAAATTCATCCAAGACACAGTTTTACCCTTGCGATTGATGCTGATTTTTCAGAAATCGGTCCTGTTTTTACGTTTGAGTTATGCTTATTTACCTTATTTGTAAGTTTTGAAGTTGGTAAAAATACAGTTGTAAGACGAGCAAATTTAAAATACAGTAAGGATTTTAATACCCTGGTTGACAGGTTTGCCAATCCTTATTTAAGCGATAACGGCAATATCTTAATACACCAAATTCAACGTAAGAATTTATCTTTTGTTGAAAATATCTTGAATAAAGTTAATATAACAAAATTTGATACTGACGAAATTATCATTGAGGGCATGTACAAAGACTGGTACAATTCAGAAATTTTTGAATTGTTGTTAAAAAATATACAAACATTTAACAAATGGGATGATGTTGAAGAATCTTGTGATTGCTATCATCCTGATGCTATTGCAAAGTTAAAAGAAAGGTTTTCGCAAAATATTGAGAGCATTTAATGAAAAATGTTAAAAGAGAAGCCGTATTAAATATACGGCTTCAGCTCAGTACTGATTTGCTTCTTCAAGTAGCCGGTATAAACCTGTTGAAAATTTGTCAGGTTTGTTGAAATATTCACGTGGCTCGTTGCAAAATTCCTCAAAAGAAATACCTCCTGAATTATCAATAAATACATTGTATAATTCGTAGGCAAAATATAGCCATGATTGTTGCTTTGTACTAAATTGAGCTTCTAATGAGCAAAGATCAATTGTCTTAAATTGCAGGGCATCAATGTAAACACAATTAACAGTTTTAAGTCCTTTTTCTTTGGCATAATTTATCTGGTTAATACCAAATAACAAATCGTTATCAATCCCGATAAGAACAGGTGTTTTGTAAAAACATTCTATGTCTGCAAGTGGGAAGTCAATAATACTTGCGAACGAGTAATCGTAAATTTCATCAACTTTAATCTTACTGACAAGTATTGTATCTTTATCAAGATTTTGAGCTTTGGAAAAAATTTTTGCCCTAAGTTTTGCATGGTCAATTGCTCGTTGTAGGGGACCTCTTGTTAGCCATTGTTTACGTTTTTCATTTTGTTTTAATGTCATCTTAATTCTCCTTTTGAAATTTGTTGTTTAATATATCACGTAATGCTTCTGTAAGAATTTTTCTCAACGTTTCTCTCACCGTTACCGGCATTTCAGCCCATTGTTTGAGAAGTTTCCCGTATTCTTCTTGAACTTGTAGCAATTCGGTTTCGTTTTTGTCGTATTCAATCTCAGGCTCCTTTGAAACCAGATTAAAAATGTCGTAACGATATAACATTCTACGAGTCGGACCATCATTTGAAATCGCATCTGCTAAGGTGCGTCTGGCAAGTGCTTCTACGCAAGATATTTTCTTTATTTCTCCGGTTTCAGTCTTTGTATTGATTTCTGTATTTAATGAAACCTGTAATGCCTCTTTGAGAGTGCGTATTTTTTTAGGTCTCCCTTTTGGATTTGGACTGGGACAACCTTTTTGCCACTTGAACTGTTCTGGAGGTTTACCGTAACCAACCTCATAGTTTTGTTTCTTACCTTTTTTCTTTGGATTCTTAGCCATTTATAACCTCCCCATTTGATATAATTTCATGTTTTTTGCCAGTAAGTTTTTCCCATCGGGATATAATCACATCACAATAATGCGGGGAAATCTCAATTAATCTGGCTTGTCTGCCACATTGTTCTGCTGCAATCAATGTCGAACCGCTTCCGCCAAAACAATCCAATACAATATCGCAATATTCAGAAGAATCAAGCATTATGTCCATAAGCATTGCAGTAGGTTTGACCGTTGGATGCAACTTTCTTAACGTTTTTGCTTGTCTTGTACTTACGTTCATCCCTTTGTAATCCCAGACATTGGAACGATTTCTACCATTTTTACCAAGCTCAATATTATTTATATGCCGCCCTGTGCCATTTTGATAAACAAAACAAAGCTCATGCTGTGACCTGTAAAAACTCCCCATGCCACCGGTAAGTTTATTCCACACACAAAGATTCAGGTGCCTTGGATAAACCTTTTTCCCGGCTGATTGTATTTCCCCTATGTGACGCCAATCCATGAATATATAATGAATGGAGTTGTCAACAGAAAAAGCTTTAAGGTTGTTAAAACTTTCTGTAAGAAAATTTTCAAATTCATCTTCAGACATTTCACCTGAAGCGTTGACGAATTCTTTATGATGTTTTTGTTTTGTCACATTGTCTGAAATTTTAACATTATACGGCGGATCTGTAATTACAATTTCGGCTTTGTCTGAACCAAGTAAATTAACAAAACTTTCGGTTTTGAGTGCACTGCCACACAGCAACATGTGATTGCCTAACCTTATCAAATCGCCAGTTTTAACTGTCGAAATTATTTCATCAGGTAAAATTTCTTCTTGCTCAGGTTTAAGACTTTGTACGTTATCCAAGCTACAATCGAATAGTAAACCGTCAAGTTCAATACTTGAAAATCCAAGTTCTTCCGGCGAAATTTTTATCTCCATATCTGATAGTAAATCTTGAATTTCTGTTTTTAAGGTACTTAAATCAAAATCACCCATCTCAGATATTTTATTAATTGCTACAGAAAAGGCTTTTATTTCTTTTTTGCTGAGATTGTTAATTTCTACAGTCGGAACAGTTTTGATTCCTAACTTTTGTGCCGCACGCAGTAACAGGTCTCCGAAAACTACATTCTCATTGTTATCCGTAACAATAGGACATTGAAACCCAAAACGTTTGAGAACCGTTGTTGCGATTTCTATTTCCTTTGATGAGTAGTTTTTGATGTTTAATCCTTTTAAACCATTCGGGTTGACGTAAGTTACCTTCATTTCTTTAAAATTTTCCATAAAATAGTTCTCCTTTTTTTAACTTAATGAAAAGTTTTTGCAAAAAAGTTAAAAATTTTTTTTGGATTTTCAAAAACAAGACAGAGCGGGGTTTTTAGAGGTTATCATACTTTTTAGGACAAGTTGTAGTTGATAAGTTTTTATGTTTTAATTATAGCTATGACAGAAAGACCAAAATGCCCATATTGCAAGAGTTCAATAATTGTAAAAAACGGACATGACCGTAAATTGAAGCAACGTTTTAAATGTACGAACTGCAAAAGAACTTTTGTACAAAAACAGGAAGCATTAACTCGCACAGAAAAACGACTGTTTTCACTGTTATATAATTTGATTAACTATAAATGTTCTGAAGGTAACAATCTTAAAAAGATTACTTCAGAATGTAATAAAGAAGTTCGTAATATAGGTAAGTTAAGTTTGGAACTACAAAAAAATCAAATTGATTTAAACGAGCTGAAAAATATAAAGTTGGTTGTTTGTTCTGATGAAAATGGGATTAAAATTATAAAAACTTACCCAGAAATAATTTGTATAGAGCTTTCGGAATTAACTAAGTGTTACCAAAAACACTATAATAAAATCCTTGAGAAATACAGATAAGAATTGTGTCATAAGACTTGATATTCACTTAAAACAGAGCGATAGATATAAGTGTTATGAACTTACAAAATAAAACTCGACTTCAAATTGAACAATGGACTGAAAAATACGGAAACTTACCTTATGAAATTCAGTCACGTATTGATAATTTAGTAAATCAGTACGAAAAAAGAACTTATCGGATAAATTCTGTCAATACCAATGGCTCAACTATTGTTAGAGAATATCAGGGTAAAATATTTACGGTTGAAGTTCTTACCAAAGGTTTTTCTTATAATAATAAGGTTTATAGAAGTTTGTCTGCAATTGCTAACGAAATTACCGGAACTCATTGTAACGGTAAAAGATTTTTTGGAGTAGTGTAATGGAAAAGAAACAAATTCGTTGTGCCATTTATACAAGAAAATCAACAGAAGAAGGACTTGAACAAAGTTTTAATTCACTTGATGCACAAAGAGATTCTTGCGAAGCATATATAAAATCGCAAACTCATGAAGGTTGGAAAATCTTAACTAAACACTATGATGATGGGGGATATTCAGGCGGTACAATGAATAGACCCGCATTTCAAGAGTTATTGAAAGATATTGAACAGGATAAAATAGATATTGTAGTAGTTTATAAAGTTGACCGTTTGACTCGATCATTAATGGATTTTTCAAAAATTGTTGATGTATTCGACAAACATAACACTTCTTTTGTTTCTATTACACAGCATTTCAATACAACAACAAGCATGGGGAGATTAACTTTAAACATCCTACTTTCTTTTGCCCAATTTGAACGTGAAGTTACCGGTGAAAGAATTAGAGATAAATTTGCAGCTTCAGCTAAAAAAGGGTTGTGGATTACCGGTGCAACTCCACTCGGGTATAAAAAATCTGATGATAAATTGATTGTTGATCAAGAACAATCATGGAAAATTATAACTATTTTCGAAAAATACCTTGAATTACAATCAGTAACCAAACTAAAGAATTATTTAGATGAGGAAAATATTTATACTCGTTCAGGTAAAGTTTTTTCAAAAGGTAATTTATATCATATTTTATCAAATAAAGTTTATTTAGGAAAAATAGTCAGGAAAGAAAACACATACAACGGTCAACATGAATCACTGATTTCCACAGATATTTTTAATGAAGTACAGGCAATTTTATATGAAAATAATTTTAATAAAACAGGCAAGGAACGCAAGGCTTCAAATGCTTTTTTACAAGGAAAATTATTTGACAATTTCGGAAATTATTTTAGTCCAGCATGTAGCACAGGACGTAGTGGGAAAAAGTATTTTTATTATATAAATCAGGGAGTAAAACAAGGCAAATTTTCTAACAAAGAAACTCTTTCAAGAATTCCGACTTATGAAATTGAAAAATTTGTTCAGGATAAAATAACGAAATTTATCTCAGAAGATAAAAATACTTTGCCACTAATAAAAAACTTATCATTGAATGAACAAGAACAATTTTTGAATACTTTGAAACTTAAACAGCTAGACCAAAACTTATTACGACCTTTAATAAACAAAGTTACTATTTCAGAAAAAAATATTGAAATTTTGCTATCAGAATCCGAACTATATAAATTAATTACAGGGTTAGAAAATAAAACCAATATGCAAATATTACATCTTGAGTATAATGTGAAACTTATTCAGAGTTCAAGAAAAGGGCGTTCAATGGTAATAAATAATACTTGTAATTGCAACAAAACATTAATAGATGCTATTGTTAAAGGGTTTTATTATAATAAATTGATACTTGAAGGTAAAACTACAGCAGAGCTTCAAACTCGGAATGCTCGAAGATTAAGAAAACTAAGATTTTTGGACCCAAAATTAATTGAACAAATCATGTTAGGAACACAGTCAAAAGATTTAACAGTAGAAAAATTATGTGCAATGGTGGGTTAAATATACTTTTGTAAAGCATTAATCATATCAATATATATACCAAGTTGTTTTTCAGATGAAGTATTGATAATTTTTTGCAGATAAACTTTTTGTTCAGATACCTTATTTTCATTCTTTAATCCAAAATCTTTCATTGAAAGCTCTAAAATTTCAACCATTTTTAAAAAATTATCCAATGCCGGATAATTTTTACCGGTTTCAATTTTACTCAAATGTTTTTCGCTGATACCAATCATTTCAGCCAGTTGAGCTTGTTTTAGACCTTTCTTTTTACGGGCATTTTGAAGAATTTGTGCTATGTATTTTTTGTCCAGTTCCATATCAATACACCTGTTACCTTTTTATAAAATAAACTACTTATAATAAGTTCTGAACATTACATATAACGGTTATATCCTAAGTAGTTACATGTATTGACTGCAGTGGTTTACCCCGTATAATAATCACATGGATAGACTTATTTCAAAAGTAATGAATTTAATAACTCAAAGATGAACTGATGAAACAAAATAAACTAAAGGAAAGGAAATTAAAATGGTAGATAGTGAACTTTTAGAAAAAATTACGGATAAGCATAGATTTATAGTAGAGTATTTACTTGAAAAAGTTTCAATCGGGGAGTTGAAAATATCTTATGGTGAATTATCAGATGCAATTTTAAAAAAGCATAATGTAGAAGTCAATCCACATACAGTATTACCTCACCGTATTGGCTTAATTTCAAGAATTTGTCATCAACTTGGATTACCGATGCTCTCAGTTGTTGTAGTTAACGATTTAACTCAACTTCCCGGAGAAGGTTTTTATAGATTGTATGATGAATTACATAATACGCATTATTTTGGCAACGAATACTTTGAAAAGAAAATTCGAAAAGAAGTAAAAGATGAAGTTTTGAATTGCAAGGAATGGAATAAGCTCGCAGAGATTTTTGACCTTAAATAAAATTATCAAAGGTGGCGAATTTCAAAAGCTATAGTCATATATATTGACTATAGTTTTATTTTGTTTTAAGTTTATTGTAATCACATATATTACTTTTTAAATTAGTAATTATATATAACTAAAATAGTTATTTAAAAGGAGAAAGATTATGAAAAAGTTATTAATCACAAGCTGTATTGCATCTACAATGGTACTTATCGGAATTTCTACAGCAAATGCTATTGAACTTAAGGCTCCGGGGGTTGCAGGATTAAAAGTTGTACCTACAGCAACATCAAATTCATCTGCAAAATCTGCTACTAATGAAAAATATCAAAAAGAATATCAAGCTAAATTAGCAGAACAATCAAAAAAATTAGAAGCTGTAAAATCTTATGATAAGGCAGCAAGACTAGAATTGGCTAATGTTATTTTAACATCTGAACAAATTACGGAAATTAAAGGTTTATCAGGTGAGGAACAAGATGTGAAACTTAATGAAGCTCTAGCCGCAACACTTAGTGATGAAACATTTGTCCAAACCTACGCTGATTATAATGACGCTCAAAGAAAAGCATATTATGATGCAGTACAAAAAATTCAAATTGCTGACAATAGATATAAAAATGTATCAAACGAAATTACTGCACCATTAAAAGCAATTGTTGATGGTAATGTTAGTGCAATTTCTGCAAAAGATGAATTAAAAAATGCTGCAGGTATGATTCTTGGTGTTAAAAAGAATTTAGGTACAAACGCTACTGTTAGAAAAGCTGTAAATAAAGCAAACAAACTAAACGAAGTTGTAGTAACAATTCCGGAAAATGAAAGAGTTATTTATCCTGAAACTGGTGTTGTCGGCAGTATTAATAAACAAGTTGAAGATATTGACCATTCTGTAAAAGGAGCAAGTTCTAAGTTAGCAAATATTCTTTATACAAAAGAACAGTTGGATTCATTGAAATCAATACAAAATAATAAAGATTTATCTGCTGCAGAAATAAAAGCTGAAGGTGGTAAATTAGGAAAAGAAATGATTGAAACATCTTTGGCTGATGGTAGTTTAAAAGAACGTTTTGATAAAATGACTCCGGCTCAGAAAAAAGAATATACTGATGCTGTACAAACTGTTATGGATGGAGCCGCATCTTATACAAGTGTAGCTCTTGCTTGTACAAAACTTGGATTTAATATTTCAAGAAATCCACTGATTGCTGCTCCACTAGTATTTGAAGTTGGGGCGTTAAAAGATACTGCATCTTTAGTAAAAGCAAGTGCAGGTGATTTAACAAAATCTATCAGCCAAATAAAAAAAATCAACAAAGCTGTTGGTATTACAATAGAAGCTCCGACTACAGCTTCCACAAGCAAAATAAAACCTGTAAGCCTATTGAAAAAATAATTAAATTGTAACAGAAAAGAGCAATATATTTCTTATATTGCTCTTTTTAATTAAGGAGAAGGTATGAGAAAGATTTTATCAAGTATTTTAGGAATAGGGTTTGTTATAAATTCTTTTTTTATAAATGCATCGGCTCTTGAAGTAACCACGCAAGGACGCGGAATTGCACCTCTAACCGGTTATGATATTGAAGCAACAAGAACGCAAGAAAATATTTATATGCACGGCAAAGCTAACAATGCGAAAACAGAATTTATGCATGCACAACAAATTAAAGAAGCCAGCCGGCAAGCTGAAAAAAGAAAAAAAGAAGACAAACGATTATCCGGCACTGTTAGAACCGCCGTTGTAACATTGGCAAGAGAAAGAGCTGATAAAAATGCTATTGATAATTTGATTAATGACATTTTAGGAGCAGATGCTATTAAAAATCCACAAGTTATGGCGAAATTAAATGATATATATTCTCAAGTAGACGTTTTTGCTATAAATAAATCTTACAAAGGCGAAGTTATTGATAACAATTATGTTTCAAACGTAATTATGACAGTGGATGAAACAGCTTTTAGAAAAAGAATTTCAAATTTGGGAATTGCATTACACACGCATGATGTCAAAGCTCAAAATATCCTTATTGTAATGGATGAGTTTTTCACGGCACCAAGTGATATGCATACCAATGTTTTAACCAAAGAAGTTACAACATATGATTACAAATATAATGAGAAAGATAAAGAAACCGTAAAAGCATCTTATAAAGATTCAAGTAAATCTAATAGTTCAGCTGGTTATGGCAATTGGTACGGAGCAGGTTACGGAAAATCTTCAGATAGTAGTTCAACTACTGCCAATTACGGTAACTATGTAGATTATTCAAAAAATCAAAGCGAATTTTTCCAAAACATAAAAGAATATGCACCGAAAAATCCTGTAGCTCAAAATATTAACTTGACATTACCCGAACTACAAAAAGCATTCAAAAATTCGGGAATAACAGTAATTGATAATTCAATGTTTAAGAGCAAATATTTCAAAGGCAAACCGATATCTTCAGATCAATTATCTAACTCAGAAGAATTGGTGAAATATGTTAAATATGCACAGGATGATGCTAAGGCTGATTTCTTTGCAATTGGTATTTCATACATTACTGATAATGGAGTTGATGCTAGTACGGGAATGAGAGCAAGTAGCGGAGTTGTAAATATGGTAATTTACTCAACTCAAGATGGCAAAGCAATCGCAAGTGGAACATTCCAAGCATCTGCCGTCGGTGATACGGCAGATACCGCACGTCGTGCAGTCGCTGCAAAACTCGGACCGGGACTTGGTAATGAGTTAGCAAAACAAATTCAGGATGATTATAAAGATCGCACAATGTATGGTACAGAATACACATTGGAGGTTAAAGGAAACTTCTTACCAATCGAGAGAGTTAATATTACTAAAGCCCTAAAAACCGTTGAGGGAATTCAACATGTAGCACTAAAATCATCTGATAATGTTAAACTGGAATATACCGTTAATTATAGCGGTTCAGAACCTGTTGGCGACACTATATTTATGCAATTAGTTGAAACCTCTGCGAAATTCAATAATTATAATTATACAATTAATCGTGGGCAAATTATTTTTGAACCACTTAAAGGACATGAAAACTTATGAAAAAACTAATAATTTTTTTATTGGGGGCATTTATTCTATGCCCCCCTTTCTCTTATGGAAGCGAAACAAATGCAATAAAAACATATCCTGTTAAAGGAATATTCATATCTAATGGTGCTACAAGTGATGAATTTAAAAACTTTTATGAAAATAAAACAACTAAAGATATGTTCATTGCTAAATTTATCAAAGAATACAGAAATAATTTTGTAAATTCTATAGATGAAATCAATGACTTAAATAAATATAAAACACTTGTAAGTTATATCAGTATTCCAAGAGTATCAAAATATGTTGATAGAAAACCAAATGGTGATATCATTTATTTGCCGTTAACAATGAGTCTGAGTTTTGTCAATATTATTACAGGAGAAACAATTTACTCAAACTCTAAAACAATATATGGGGCAACCTCAAATGATGATTTTCAAACGATAAGTAATATTTATACGGAGAACTACAATAAAGCAATCGATGGTTTAATTATAGAATCAAAAGAAAAATTTCATCCGTTTGAAATTCCTGTTAAAGTAATCGACAATTATAAAAATTTATTTATATTAAACAAAGGAACAGAATCAGGAATTGCAGAAGATGACGAATTATTTGATGAAAATTCAAACCAATTATCAATCATATATTCAACCACCGGATATTCTATAGGAAAAAATGAGTTTGGTTATAATATTGCACCAAACACTACATTTATAAAACAAACAAATAATGGCGGTGTTAATCAAATAAAGAAACCAAAAGTTTTATTGATAAATGATGTTGCTAATGAATCAATCTATGATTTGTTATCGACAAGTCTTGGTGAGGATTCAAAAATCAATCTTATAACAATAAATCCAACTTTTAATACAATGAGAAGTACTGTATTTAAGTTGAACAACTTAGCCTCAGTTGAAATAGAACAACTTCAAAGAAATTTACCGGATTATTTCTTGTATTTTACGTTTACAAAACCAATTAAAACAAGCATAACATTAAATAGAGCAGGTTTAAAAAATGAATATTTTCAAATGATGGCTTGCGGTACTATTTTTGATAAATCAGGGGAAATAGTATTTTCACAATGTACAAACGAAACTTCCGACGGTAGAGCCAGCGATAGTCAATACGGTGCGTCTGACACAGACAGGGTCGAAATTTTATCAAAAAATTTAATCGGTAAACTTTCTGAAAAAATCAATGAACAAATAAATTTCAAAGATTTTGAGTTCAAAATAAAAGAAGTAAATAAAGATGAAATAACATTAGAAGATAAGTCCGAAAATTTAAGAGAAGGAAACGCTATTACACTTTACAAAAAAATTAAAACTAATAATAGTGAATATTTAATTCCAATGTTTAAATATAATGTTGTAGAAGTGTCCAAAGGATTGGCAAGATGTCAATTTGATTTTCCATATCTTGACAATGCTGATAAACCCTCCAAATCAAATATTGCAAAATCAACAATAATAGTTTCACCAAACGGTTCTAATTTTTACCAAGTTTCAACTGAAAATATGGCAATGAACGGAAATGAAATTGAAATAAGAAATTTAGACAAATTTATATTACCAATTATCGGTTCAGGATTTAAAAAACCACTTGCACTGGATAGTAATATTGTTGCAAATAAAGTTGCCATGATAAATAATTCTGCAATGTTCAAAAGCACCTTAAAAATTTCGGAAAATAATTCCAATTTAATAGTAAAACCTGTATACAAAATATCTTTGAAAAAACATAAAGTAAAAGGGTTTACCCAAACAAATACATATGCAATATATGCCGGAGTAGAAACATATAATAATGGTAAAAAACTAACACAAAAAGCTCTTTCTCAAGATATTACAATAACATTGCCACTAAAAAATTATGAAAATATTTTGAATTATGAACTTCAAAAGGCAATTTATCCGCTTTTGCAAGCAATAGTTACTAGCTTTAAGTAATTTCAAAAGTGGACATCTCTAATTTTTACTAAAAGAGTTATTGCTTAAATATTAGTAATAACTCTTATTTGAATTTAATTATATTTCTCTAAAACATCAAAAAGTCCACTATTTGCCGATTTTATTCATTAATTTCTAGACAAATAGTTGTCCTACTTGAAAAATACTGGAGACGAGGGGAGTTGAACCCCTGTCCAAAATGGACAAAAATAAACCTCTACGTGTGTATATATTTATTTGCTCAACTAATTCAGGGAAATATCAAAACCTGACAAATTAGCCCTAGGTTTTATTTTTGGGAAACTCTAAACCCCTGACAGTAATCTTGATACAGCTACTGCCAATTACTGTACTGCGTCTTGCATAATGGACCCAAATAACCGGCAAGCTGGGTTAAATGAGTAGCTATTCGTCGAGTGACTATGCAGCTAAAGCATAAGCTCTAGAGAAGTCTGCTTCGATTACATTATTTTTAGCATTTAATTTGTTTTGCTCGTTGATTACCGAGAACAGCGCTCGGACACGCAATCTATTTTCACCAAACATCCTGTCAAATCCAAAACGTCCCCACGGTGTTGTTAATGTACTATTTCTATCATTATAACGAGTTATTTTTATTTTTTCAAGGGGTTTACTAAACCGACGTAACAACTTTTGAAAACTGTGAATCGTATAAATGTCGATAAACTCCACCCTCAATATTTATCAACTCATTATGACTACCGAGTTCTACCAATTCACCATTTTTTATAACAGCAATTCTATCCGCATTTTGAACTGTCGTCAATCGGTGGGCAATTACAAATACCGTTCTGTCTTTCATCAAGTTTTCTATCGCCTGTTGAACAATTTTTTCCGCTTCATTGTCTAGTGCACTGGTCGCCTCGTCCAAAATCAAAATAGGAGCATTTTTCAAAAATGCACGAGCGATACCAATTCTTTGTTTTTGACCGCCTGAAAGTAAGACACCACGTTCACCAATATTTGTATCAAGCCCTTTATCCAAACTTTTGATAAAATCTTCTAAGTAAGACTCTTTAATTGCAGCGTTCAATTCTTCTTCAGTTGCATTGAGTTTTCCTAGCATAATATTTTCTCGGATAGTACCGGAAAACAAGAAATTATCCTGAAATACAACAGAAATATTATCTCTCAAAGATTCCAACGTTAAATCTTTTACATTTACACTGTCAATCAAAATACTTCCTGACTTCACATCATAAAATCTCGGAATTAAATTCACAATAGTACTCTTACCACCACCGGAATTTCCAACAAGTGCAAATGTTTCACCTTTTTGAACAGTGAAATTAATATTTTTCAATACAGGTTTATTCTTTTTATATTCAAAGTTTACATTTTTGAATTCAATATTGTTATACAAACCTTCCAACTTTTTCGCATCAGGTTTATTCTTAATTCTTGGAATTGCATCAAGTTGCTTGATTACTCTTTCCAACGCAAGTAAGGCATTTTGCATATTTTTCGCATTGTTACCCAAAAGCTTAATCGGAGTATAAAGCATAATCAAAGCGGTGATAAATGAAACAAAATTACCGCTTGTAATTTGTCCTTTAACAATCATATAACTACCCAAGCCGATAACTGCTGCAATCCCGAAAGATACGACAATATGCATCATTGGAGATAGCCAACCAGTTTTTTGAGTAATTTTCATATTCAAACCAAAAACAGTATTCAAATTTTTGTTAAAATGTTCACTTTGGTAACTGTACAAATTATATGCAGTAACAACCTTATTCCCTGCAAACGCTTCATTATATGCCGTAATAACTTTACCGCCGGCAGATTCAGATTTATCTGCAATTGCTTTAATCATTGCACGCATTTTTGTCAGCGGAACAACTGCACAAATCAATACAATAATGGCAATAATTGCTAAAATCCAAGAGTTATAAAGCAAAACGCAAACCAATGAAACTGATGAAAATACTCGAGAAATTCCTGTTTTCAAATTATTCAATAACGTTCCGCAAGCAGTATTAACATCGTTATTAAACCAACGAATAATATCACCTGATGTTCTTGAATCAAAGAATGCAGCATCTTTATGCATCAATTTGTTATACAAAGTCATTTTAAAATCATTTGTAACCTTACCGGCAACCCAAGCATTCATATAAGTTGAAAGGTAATTCAACAAGCCTTGAGTTGAAGTAAACGCAATGATAAGTAACGGAATATACCAAGGTGAATGAACAGTTTTATCAACCATTACAATATCCATATAAGGTTTTAGAGAAAGTGCAACAACCGCATCAAGAGAACCGATAGGAATTGCTAATCCTAAAGCCAAAACTGTTCTAAACCAATATTTTTGAAAATACGGAAAAACTTTGGCATAATTCTTCATCAAGCCATCTTTGTCAAACTTCTGCAATATATTCCCGAATATTTGTTTTATTTCCATTATTTTACCTGAGCCAATAAACGTTGTGTCAATTTTTCTTCCCAAGCATAAGCCGTTTTAATACTGTCTTCAAGAGTTTTTTCAGGAGTCCAACCCAAAACTTCTTTTGCCTTTCTATTGTCGGCAATAAGAGTTGCAGGGTCGCCGGCTCTACGTTCTTGAACCTCTACCGGAATATTTTTACCTGTAACTTTTTCACATGCATCAAAAACTTCTTTTACACTGTTGCCTTCGTTTGTTCCAAGATTAAAGAAGTTTGTTTGACCACCATTTAACAAATATTTCAACGCTAAAAGATGTGCTTTTGCCAAATCTTCAACATTAATATAATCTCTGACACAAGTTCCATCTTTTGTGTCATAATCTGTTCCAAACATTTTGAAAGTTTTACCGCTACCAAAAGTTGATTTTAAAATATTAGGAATTAAATGGGTTTCAGGGTCATGCCATTCACCAACTCTATTCAAACTATCAGCACCGGCAACATTAAAATATCTCAAACGAACAGATTTTAGTCCGTACGCTTTGTCATAATCGTCCATAATACTTTCAATCATTAACTTTGTTTTTCCATAAGTATTGATAGGTACTTGCGGGTGTTTTTCATCAATTGGTGTATAAACCGGTTCACCATAAGTTGCGGCAGTACTTGAAAATACAATCTTTTTAACATCAAATTGCATTGCGACATTAAGCAAATTCAAAGTTCCATACACATTGTTGTAATAATATTTTTGCGGATTTCCAACAGATTCCCCAACTTGAGAATAAGCGGCAAAATGAATTATCGCATCAATTGAATGTTTTTGAAAAACTTTTTTAATATCATCAACAGAAGATAAATCACCTTGAACAAAATCAATCACAGAACCTTTTGCTGAAATTGATTTCAAAGTATTGACAATTTCAATATGTCCAAGTTCAAGATTGTCAAAAATAACTACATTGTAACCCGCTTCAATCAACGCAATTACATTATGGCTTCCAATATATCCGGCACCACCGGTAACTAAAATATTCATTTTACATATTCCTCTTCTAACTTATTATACACCATATTTTTCATTCCAACGTGGATTTCTTATTCCTAATTTTACTAAAACAGAATAAATTTTTGTCCTAAATTGGAAAGTTTCAAATCTTTTTTTGTTTGTTTCACAATAAACTACAGGTAGTTCAATTGAGCGTAACCCTTTAGATTTCATATATTCAACGTAAATCGTAAACAATCGTTCAGCAATAAACCCGTAAACTCGTTTTTGATAATCTGCTCTAGTTTCAACATCTGATTGAATTTCTGATTCCAAAGTGCAAAGAATATCAAATAACCACTCAGAATATTCATCAAAAATTTCTCGCTTTGTTACAAACATATTGTACAAATACATTATATTTGTTTTTTTCATTGTATTTTCAGCAATCTCAGACATTTGCGAATATTTGTTTTTGATAATTTCTAACACTCTATCTAAATCAGAAATAACGTGCTTTTTCTTATATTGTTCATAATTCGTTTTATATTGAGAAAAGCGTTTCATAGGAAGAATAATATCATAATTTCCTACCAAATATGATATGTTAGATTCTGTCATACAGAATTTTTCAGTATAATTTGACGGAATTTTATCAATCCATCTGATATTCCCCATTCCAAAATCGAAAAATCTTCTGTAATGCACTAAACCTTTATAATCCGCATTTGAATTTTTCCAAAGCCAATAAAGTGCTGTAAGTTCGCAATAATACGGGTTTTTTTCTGAAATATTATCACCCTCATCATCACGTTGAAAACTCAGATTTGCATCTGATAACTTTGCCCCAACCCAAATCGGTTTCAAAATATTATTTTCCAATTTATCAAAATCTTTGTGATAACAAACTCTAACATCAAATGCTACCTCTGATTTTTTTTCAAAACTTGACGGATAAGGAAACTTTTTTTCTAAATATAAACGCATTGCCAACCTATCATTATCTGTAGTTTCTTGACTATCATTTATACAAAATAAAGCAGGATTATATTTATCTAGCATTGCCAACTTTCTTTGTGACAATGAGATTTGCAAAGAATCTAAACCATCACCTTTTGTTAGCGCTTTTACTTTTTCTTTTAAATTGTCTACAACTTTATGTTCTCCTCGATTTTTTGAAATCGCATAATATTCATAAATCGAACGTTGAATACAATCTTTTTCCCTAAATTTTTGATTAGCAGTTTTGACAAAACCATCTTTGAAAAATTCTACACACTCATCAATATCAGATTTTCGATAAGCATCAATGTTGTGATGAGGAAAATAAGGAAAACTTTTGCCAATATTTTTCTTTACCAAAGAATAAGCAGAAGATACCATATTTCCGTATAAATGACGATAAGGTTTGTTCAAAATTCTACGTTTGTTAAATCTAAAAATCGGCACACCATCATCATTAAAGAAAAAACTCTTAGACACCGGACGACCGAAAAACATATCATCATTTGCAAACAAAAAATGCTCTGACAAATTTGGAATATTATTCAATGCAGTTTCTATTGCAGTAGCATTGAATGTTGGCAAAGCACTTTCCGGAAGAATTTGAGTATGGTCAATTATATGAATTTTGGGATTTGTAGTATCAATTTGTAATGGGACTTGATTATCTGTAACAATAAAAATATTATTTATCCAAGGTGCATATTTTTCCAAAGAACGAAGTGAATAAATCAATTCATCATTATTTATAAATCGGCACTCATTAGTCGCATCATTATCAAGAGGTTTATTATATTTTTTTAATTCTTGATTTTTTTTTGCACGCCAAGTCGCATCATTAGAATTACACCATAAATAAACTATATCTATAGGAAAATCTTTCATTTTATCTCCCGCAATTCTCTTCTATACGATTTTTAGAAAAACCGTTAAACTTATTATAAAATAAAAGCGACAGCCATTTTATCTTATTATAAGAAATGTTAAGATTCCCCAATATTACTCGAGCAAACTTGAACACATAATTTTGAAAAATTTATTTTTCCTTTGCTTTTTTGCTTGCTTCAGACAAATTTTCTTTTAACTCAGGGTGAGCATTCCAAAATCTTTTATAAAAAATGCTTACCATACGACGTTCATTCTGCGTTAGAGGCTCTTTTCTTGCTCGCTTACCTAATACAATACCAAAGAAAGCTTCTTGCTGCCTATCATAATCTGACATAGCAACACGAACCTCTGGACACAAATCCCACATTCTTGTTGAATATTCACTAATTTTTTGACGGCGTTCAGGGTGAATTTTGTCATACTCTATCATGCGTTGTGCCTGTGCAGCCCTATATTCAGCTGTTTTACAACCTTGTGCAGCGTGCTTGTTTAATTCTCTTCTTTTTTCAGGATTATTCGCATTCCAATTCTTTGTTTTTTGTGCTATTTGACGATTACCAACTTCATCAGATGCTTCTAACAGTCTTTTATAATTTGTATCCACACCGACAAAATTTATCTTTTTGAGCATCGCATCTAATGATGAACGATTTTTTAGCCCAAACATCTGCGCAATTTCATCTTTAGACTTCAAATTTCCCCAATACTCTTGTAACATCTTGAGTCCAAAATTCTCACTCATAATTGCCTTACCGCCACCGTGGCGCATTTGAGCCATTGGCAAAACATCTCTAAACTCAGGATATAACTCTTTGACTTCGCCCAATGTTTTGCACAACAAGATTGGTTCATAAATCGTTTTATGAACATCTAATAGTGAAACACCTTTATCATTACCTTCTGAAACCAAAATTTTCACAATTTCTTTCACTCTGTCAGGCAATAATTTGGAACGGTTGTTATAAATATATTTCAAATCCAACGGCTTACCTTTTGCACCGAAGGATTGATTATAAGAAGAATAGTTTTGTTGATAGTTATAAATAGAAAAATTAGTCTGCATATTCTGTCTAAAACTCGTAAAAATATTTTTTGCGTTATTTCAAAAATTTTTACAAAACTCAATTAAAAAGAGGATTTGAAAAATATAAACCACATATTATAATATCATTACCTTGGGAAAAGATATGAAAAATCTGTTAATTATACTGGGAATACTTGTTTGTGTTAATTTATTGTTAGTAACAATAAGCAAAGTATTTTTTGTTGGAATTTAAAGGAGTAAAAATGAAAAAATTATTAGCAATTTTGCTACTATGCACAGGAACAGCGTTCGCAGCAACAACTTACAGTTCGGAAGCTAAACAAGCCTTCTACGACACTTTAGTACAAGGTATGATGGCATCAATGCAAGACAGTTTGGTAAAACAAGGCTATCCGCAAGCAAATGTTCAAAATTACATTTCAAAATTGACTTCAAGAATTGACCGAACAAAATTGGAAAATTCAACTTGGGGTTGTGTTACAAAATACGATGAAAACGACATGATGAATAAAAAAGAAGAAATTGCCCAGAAATGTTTTATGACATGGACTACCGAACTAATAACTCAAAATGCTGATTTGATGCAATACTTGCAAAAATAAATAATTATAAATATAACAAATTACTTGCTTGTTTTTCATCTTCAGGATCTAACTTACTTATTCTTTGAGAAGTATTCAAATCTTTCACAAAACTCGTAAAAATATTTTTTGCTATTTTTTGAAGGCATAAAAAGGCGGTACTGAATAACACCAATACCGCCATTAACACGAGAATTTTCACAAACTAAATGTTTGCTAACTTTTTATAAAAATCATTTGCTTGTTCAAACTTATAAGCAAAGTTCAACAATCTTGATTCTTGCAATTGTGGAGCAAGAATTTGCAAACCAATTGGCATGCCTGATTTGTCAAAACCTGCAGGAACACTGATACCAGGAAGTCCTGCCAAGTTACAACTGATTGTTGCAATATCTGTCAAATACATTGCCAATGGGTCAGAAGTTTTAGCACCCAATTCAAATGCTGTATTAGGACAAGTTGGAGAAATCAACACGTCAACTTGTTTGAATGCTTCATTAAATTCTTCTGTAACCAATGCTCTCATTTGTTGAGCCTTTTTGTAATAAGCATCGTAATAACCTGATGACAATGCATAAGTACCAAGCATTATACGACGTTTAACTTCAGGTCCAAAACCTTCTGCTCTTGATTTTGTATATAATTCCATCAAGTTTTTAGGATTTGGAGTTCTGTAACCGTATCTAACACCATCAAATCTTGCCAAGTTTGATGAACATTCTGCAGTTGCCAAAATGTAGTAAATACCGATTGAATATTTCAATTTTTTCAATGAAATTTCAACGATTTCGCAACCCATATTTTTGTAAGTTTCAATAGCGTGTTGCAATGCTGCTTGAACTTCCGGTTCCAAACCTTCGCTCATAAGTTCTTTGATAACACCAACTTTTTTACCTCTGATATCGCCATTCAAGTTTTGTGAATAGTGTTCAACAGGCAAATCCAAAGAGGTTGAATCTTTAGGGTCATGACCTGAAATAACTTCTAACAAATTAGCAGCATCTTCAACTGTTCTTGCAAACGGTCCGATTTGGTCTAAAGAAGAAGCAAACGCAATCAAACCGTAACGAGAAACTCTACCGTAAGTAGGTTTCATACCAACGATACCACAAAAACTGGCAGGCAAACGAATTGAACCACCTGTATCAGAACCCAATGCCAAAGTTGCTTCGCAAGATGCTACACTTGCTGCTGAACCGCCTGATGAACCACCAGGAACTTTGTTCAAATCCCAAGGGTTGTGAACTTTGTTAAATGCTGAATTTTCGTTTGATGAACCCATTGCAAATTCGTCCAAGTTTGCTTTACCAACAATAGGAACCAAATTATTTAATAATTTTTCTGTAACTGTTGCATTGAATGGAGAAACAAAGTTTTCCAAAATTTTAGATGAAGCAGTTGTACGAGAGCCCACCAAATTCATATTATCTTTCAATGCCAAAGGAATACCGGCAAGTAGCGGCAATTCTTCACCTTTAGCGATTTTTTCGTCAACTTTTTTTGCTGTTTCGATAGCGGTATCTTTTGTCAATGAATTAAAAGCGCCCAACTTATCTTCCAAAGCATTTATCCTGTCAAATGCCGCATTAGTAAGCTCAACTGCTGAAACTTCTTTGTTTCTCAACGCTTTGCTTTGTTCTGCTGCGGATTTTTTCAACAAATCGTTCATATTTTCTCCTTAAATCCTAATTCTCATTAGAAATTGTAAGACAAACAAACCTCGATAGCAAGATTTTAGTTTTCCAAATTTCCTAGGCACAAAATGTTATATATCAAACATTTCGGAATTTTCAATTAATGTTATTATTTCACCTAATCTATTTTTATCATGGTTATGCCACCAACCAATAAGCGCCTCAAATGCTGTCGCTTGGCGATATTCCGCTTGAATATTTTTTCTGCCGATAGGGATAGGAAGATTTCTGGCACGTCTTGCGAGTTCCAATTCCTCTTCTGTCAAACTTGGGGTCAGATAATGCAACATATCGCACTGAAACTGAGTCCGAACTTTGTCAGTTGTCATTTTGTGCAACTTTTTGGCATTGTTTGTCAGTTTGATTGTCTTTTCTCTGATATACAATTCCCAAACCGCATCGCCTAAGTAGGCATAATTTCTTAAATTAATTTCTTCCATATTACCGATTTTACTACAAATATTAAGTATTTGAAATTTTTATGATAGTATAATTATTACAAAAAGAGAGGTTTGTCTGATGAAACTTTTTAATAAATTATTATTGATAAGTGTTTTTGTATTATTTAGCACAATTTCAGTTCAAGCAATTGAAATTCAAGCATCATGTTGCACAAAATCAGAAATAGAAGCGCCACAAGATGCTTTTCGCTATAAACAACACATCAACAACTTGCACGCAAAAAGAGCGGTTGTATATAACGCTTTGGATTTGTCAGACGAACAAATTGCAGCAAGAGAAGCAATCGTAAAAGAAAATTCTCCGATTTTTGAAGAAAAATTCAACGAATTGATAAAAGAAAGTTATACACTAAAAGCGTTGAAAATCGCTAATGCAGACGGTTCAACAATCAGCCAACAGAAAAAAGTTGTTAAAAATTTAAAAAACGATATTGATAACCTTGTCAAATGCGAAGATAAAGAATTCAAAAAATCATTAACAAGAGAACAACGTTCAAAGTATTCTATGATTGCAAAACTTGAAAGAAAAGACTTTAAAGCCGTATCACATCAAAAAGATTACTACAAATCAAATCCACGCATGCGCCAATTCGGCAACCCTCAACCACAAAAGTAAGGTTAAAATCTGAAATATATGAACGGATTATATGTAGAACTTGCAATTGTGATAGTCGAAGCAAAGAACAAAACAAGGAGCCAAATATTCACTAATATTTGAGCAATTTTGTTTTTGCAATTCAATATATTTTTAAATATAGGAATACTACAAAATACTGCAACAAAAAGAATTGTATATTCAAAAGAATCAGGCAGTAAACTTTGAGCCTCTCTTATATTTAATAATCCAAACATATTCATCAGATAATCCCATGCATATTTTATATTGTCTGCTCTAAAAATCACCCAACCGATTACAAACGCAAAAATACAATAAATGTGACGGAAAATATTCATCAATAAAGAATGCTTTTTCTTTTCAAACTCTTTAATATTAAATATTTTTTCCAAAATTATGAACAAACCATGCCAGATACCCCACACAAGGAATGTCCAGTTTGCCCCGTGCCAAATACCAGTCAATAGAAATACAACACCGAAATTTCGCAAAGTTTTAAGTTTTGAACATCTGTTGCCACCAAGACTAATGTATACATACTGTTTAAACCAAGTTGAAAGCGAAATGTGCCATCTTCTCCAAAATTCTGTAATAGATTTTGAAATATACGGATAATTAAAATTTTCCATAAACTTAAATCCGAAAATCAAACCCAAACCAATCGCCATATCAGAATATCCGGAAAAATCAAAATATAATTGAAAACTATATGACAAAGCACCAATCCATGCAGTTAGGTGTGTAAAATTGTGTGGATTTTGAACAAAAATTTTATCTGCAATTGCACCCATTGTATTAGCAATCAACATTTTTTTAGAAAGCCCGATAATAAAACGTTTTACTCCTAAATCAACTTTTTCAAATGAAATTTCTCTTGATTCAATTTGCTCTGCAACATCATGATATTTAACAATCGGACCGGCAATAAGTTGTGGAAATAAACAAATATACAATGCCAACTTGTAAATATCTTTTTGAACTTTACATTCTCCACGATAAACATCAATAACATACGACAACGCCTGAAAAGTATAGAAAGAAATTCCAATTGGCATAATTATATTGAGAGCGTGAATATTTGTCTGAAAAATTCCATTAATATTTTCTATCAAAAAATTGAAATATTTGAAGTAAATCAAAAAACCTAAATTGACAATTATTCCCAAAATTAAAATTATTTTTTTATGCGTTTTATATTTGTCAATCGCAATCGCCGCAACATAATTTATCAAAATTGTCAAAAGCATAATAGCAAGATATTTTGGCTCGCCCCACGCATAAAACAAAATACTTGCAACAAGTAAAATCGGATTGTGTAATTCTTTTTTACTCACAAGGTACAACAAAAGTACAATCGGTAAAAATACAAATATAAAAGACATTGAACTAAATAGCATTTCGTTTACTCCATATTAAAAATTTTAGAAGACAATTGAGGTAAATTATCATAAGTTATACAAAAAATTATTATATCCGGTTTATAATCAAGAATTTCTCTTTCATAATACTTTTTAATTTTAAATTCTTCTTCCTGTGGTAAATCCTTTACATTATTAGTTCGCAATCTTTTAACATTCTTGAAAGTATATGGAATAAATTCAGTAAGATTTTCATTTTGACTTGTCCCAAGTTGAATAACTTTGTAATTTGCACCTTTAGAATATGTATAAATTTTTTCTTTTTTAAAATGCTCATCAATAATTTTTTGTCCTAAAAGATTTACATCTTTATGAGTAAAATATCTATAATTAACATCATGTAGTTTTTCAACAAGCTTTTGCGGCAAACTCAATCTCCAAGAATTTTGTCCATAAAGAAAACGCCTATCCCAATCACCACGAACTAATCTATCAAATGAGTAATCAAAATCATTGTAATTTAAAACATTGATATCAGGGTGTTTTTTGACAATTTCTTTCATTAATTCCTTATATCCGATAAAAGCACCGTCATCTGTCCAATGATGTTCCATCTTGAAATACATAAAATTATCTTTTGTGTGTTTTTGTAATGCAACCAATGGGTCAATAATGTGCATACCTTGTCGATTTAACTTTATTACTTCTTTTTGAATTAATAGTTTGTTATTATCTCTTATTTGTTTGTTAGGATAAACATAACCTTTATCAGGAACAAGTAATACATAAAGTTCAATATTGTTATCTTTACAAAATTTGTCAAACTTCAATAAAGATTCATAACTTTCTTGTGGAATTTTAGTTAAAGTTATGTGAGAAATTTCACCACGCAAATAAACAAAACCTGTTTTAAAATCGATATATCCACCATTTGCTTTTCCTTGTGTATATATCGAAAATACCGTATTTATATCTATTAAATTTTTTCTAAAATTAAACCTGTCATTAAACCAATCATTGAAATCATTTCCAAAATTATAATTTAATTTTCCGTCTTGAGTAATGAGAGGTTGCCATTGCGCTAATCGTCTGTTTTCATTTTTCGAAATCTCATCTTGGTTAATCTTCGACATCGGAATAAATAACATTACAAAAAATATCGTTAAAAATATTATCTCAATTCTCGATTGCTTTTTTACGGTTTTAAAATCA
>CAVHEM010000039.1:0-4401 GCA_963635055.1 Bacteroidaceae bacterium
TATGGTATGGTATGGTATGGTGTGGCGGGGCGGTGTACTTATGGTCAAAAATACTCCATAATAGAAATATGGTATTGCAAATATTGAAATTAAAAAAACGCAAAATTAATGAGGGAAACAGATTCCGGATCTTTCGCACTCGCATAAAACGTGCCTTCACTTCGTTGCGTGCTTGTCCGGAATGACTTTTTGGTAGCCTTAGCAAGGCTATCGTCATTCTGAAAAGATTAAAAATCAAGCAATTTCAATTGCGTAGATTTTATCTTATTCAGAATCTGATGACTTGGTTGGGAGTCTGGCAAGAAACACATCATTCTTGAAAATTTTATAGGAATTACAAATAAAAAGGAGTATTAAACACATGAAAAAAGCGTTCACGCTGGCTGAAATATTAATTGTTATAGGCCTTGTTGGGTTTATTTCTGCGATGACTATTCCGAGTTTGATAACTGAATGTCGTGCAATTATTTTGCGTGCACAATTTCAAAAGGCTTGGGCAAAGGTAAATCAAGTGTATCTTAAAATGGTTGCGGAAGATGCTAATTTAACAGCAGATGTAGCACAGAAAGAGCCTTATTATCAACAATATCCTAGTTTAATTGCGAAACACTTGGTTGGCGCGCATGCCTCTAGTGAAAGAATGAGAGGAAATGGTAATATTCAGGCTTATTTTAAAAAACTTGGTTATACTGATATGAATGGCACTATAACTTCACCAATTCTTTGGTTTATTGATGATGGGTTTGTAGAGTTGCCAAATGGCGAAATTTGGTGGATTGAAAATGGAACTAATCAACAAGCAATAACTATTGATATAAACGGAGTTCAACATGGTCCAAATAAGTGGGGGTACGATTTATTTACTTTTATTTATGATGTTGAAAAGGGACAATATGTTCCTGATACAAGCGGATATTGCGACAATATAAGAAAATTAGGCGGATATAATGGACGAGCATGTGCTTCAAAAGCCGCCAAAGACCCAAAATATTTTAAAAAGTTATTGCGCAATCAGCAGATCTAGATTTTATTTAGTTTTGTAATAAATAACTTCAATATCTGGCGGGAAGGTTTTAATTTCATCAACTTTCAAATTCGTGCATTGCGAAATTTTTTCAATATTTGCGCCATCAAAAGCCGACATGCCGGTGTTGTCATTGAGAATTTTTGGTGCAATAAAATGATAAAGTTTATCAGCGAATGGCAAAAAACTTCCGTTCAGTTTTCCGCCACATTCAACAAAAACGCTTCTTATGCCCAGTTCATACAGTTTTTTTAGAATTTGTGAAATATCGAGTTTTTCGTTTATAAGTTTTGCTTTTATATAATGAATATTTTGTTTTTGCGGATTTGGTGATGAAATTTTTTCATCATGAAAAATATAAATTTCGCCTTGCTTGTATATTTCCGAATTTAGATTTGTTTTTAAATTTCTGTCTAAAATGATTTTAGTTTTGTGCAACATTGTTGGATTGTCGGCAATTACGGTTGTTGAAGATGTTAAAATCGCATCATATTTTTTTCTGAGGTTTCTAACTTCTTCTCTTGCCGCATTTGAGGTTATCCATTTTGAATCACCTGTTTTGGTCGCAATTTTTCCGTCAATTGTTGTTGCTGTTTTTAGTGCTACAAAAACTCTTTTTTCAGTTTGGTTTGTAATAAATATTTCGTTTAATTTTTTACATTTTTCTTCGTTAATTGGTCCGATTACTTCAATTCCGGCATTTTTTAGTTTTTTCAATCCGTTACCAGAAACAATAGGATTTGGGTCTTGCATGCCGTAGACGACTTTTTTAATCCCTTTTTCTATGATTAAATCTGCACAAGGCGGAGTTTTGCCGTAATGAGAGCATGGCTCAAGATTTACAATGAGCGTGCAATTTTTTGCATTATCAAGTTTTAAAAGTGCATCTCGTTCAGCATGGTTTTCACCGCATTTTTTGTGATAGCCAGTTGAAATTATTTCATCATTTTCATCCAGAATTACACAACCTACCAGCGGATTAGGTGAAGTTTGTCCTTCGGCTTGCCTTGCGAGTTCTATACATTTGTCCATGTATGTAATGTATTGTTTCATATTTGTATATTATATTAAAATATGATAAATTGATATAGTTAGGGATATATGTAAAAGAAGGAGAGTAATTATGGTAGATTTGAAATACATCGGACACAGTGCATTTGAAATCAAAAACGGCGACAAGGCTGTATTGATTGACCCGTTGGTGTCTATTAATAATAAATTCAAATGGAAAAAAGAACCAATTACTGATATTTTGTTAACCCATGCTCATGGTGATCATTTGGGTGAAGCTATTAAAATTGCGAAAGATAAAGATATTACAATCACAGCGGTTTGGGAATTGGCACATTATTGTGAATCACAAGGCGCAAAAGCAAAGGCTATAGGTTTAGGTTCTTGGATTAATTTTTCTTGGGGGCGTGCAGTATTTTTACCGGCATTTCACTCTAGTTCATTGATGGACGGTACTTATGGCGGTTGTGCTGCAAGTATTTTGATTGATGTTGACGGTGTAAGAATTTACCATGCCGGCGACACTTGTTTGACAGGAGAAATGAAGACTATTAAAGAATTGTACGCTCCACAAATTGCATTGTTGCCGATTGGTGGAACTTATACAATGGACGTTGAGCATGCTGCAATGGCTGCTAAGTGGTTAGGAGTTAGAACAGTTATTCCTATGCACTATGGCACATTCCCAGAAATTCAGGCAGATTTGGAAAAATTTAGAAATCTTATTGCATTTGGAAATACAGCATGCCAAATTCTAAATCCTACCGATATAAAATAATAAAATGGAGATTTTATGAAAATATTATATGTTATAGACAGATTAGAGTTAAAGTATTTCGAATTTAATGACTTGGTAACGAATTTTTGGCTAATTAAATGCTTTTTGGAACGAGGTCATGACGTTTATATAACGACAATCGACATGCTTAAACTCAAATCTTCTGTAGCATGTGCGACATGTTTTAAATCTTATGAAAAAAATAACGATATTTTTTATGACAAAGAAAAACCTGTCGAAATGGAGATTGAAGATTTCAGGCTGGTTATGTTCCGACCTGACCCGCCTGTCGATTTAGATTATATTAATGCGTCCTATATTTTTGATTTTGTAGATAGAAATAAAACTTTTATTATGAACGACACTACTGCAGTTCGTAATTTTAACGAAAAATTGCATGCCGTAATGTTTAATGAATTGATGCCACCAAATATTGTGACATCTTCCAAAAAAGATATTGTAGAATTTTTGAATGAGCATGGCGAAATCATTTTGAAACCGTTAAACATGTGCTTTGGCGGAGGAGTAATGTATTTGAAACGTGGTGATAAAAATACTGCGGTAATAATAAATTCCATGACAAAAAACGGAACCCAACTTATTATGGTGCAGGAGTACATTAAGGCTGCAGTGAATGGAGATAAAAGGGTTTTGATATTGGGTGATAAAATTTTGCCATATAGTGTTCGAAAAACTGCAAGTAATGATGATTTCAAATTTTGTGAACATAATGATGAGCATGTCTTGAGGGCTGATTTGCCGAATGAAGAAGCGAAATTGTTTGAACCTTTGGCTAAAAAATTGAACTCAATGGGGATTTATATGGTTGGACTAGATGTAATAGATAGAAAAATCATAGAAGTTAATGTAACAAGTCCATGCTATTTTATAAGAGAAATAAATAGAAATTTTGATGTTCATATTGAAAATGAAATAACAGATTATATATTAAATACGACAGAACTGTATTTTGCGAATAAATCCATGCTTGTCGGTATTGCGTAGGCTGAATGTGGCAGATAAAACGTTTTTTAATCCATATAAAATAATGTTCCCCACATGCGGTGTTACCGAAATCTTCGATTTCGGGGTTGGGGATAATAATTACCATGCCTACAACGTTAATGTCTTTCAGAATTGCTACTTTCTTACTAGGCACACTAATTAGTCATGCCGAACTGACTAGAAAATGAGTTGAGAGGAACTCGAAACGTAATTTTCTAGTCAGTTCGGCATCTTTTCATAACACAATAAAAATCAGTAAATCCTAAAATTATTTAAAATCTCTAAAAACCAGTCATTGATTGTGTTTAAGCAAAAATTTAATCCAAATTCAACTCTAATTTATTAAGAAATATTACAAAAATAAAACAAAGGGGTTGAAATCAAATTTTTTTAAGAGTAACATTATAAATGTGCTCAGTGCACAGGACATAAGTAAAAATTTTAAAAACCAGAAACTTAGAATTTATCTAACAAACGTAAAGTTTTGAAAATTAGGATAATGTCAACCGAAAGGGATTAAGAAAAAAATACCACTTGACAAGAAAAAATCAGGTGATAAGATAAAGGAACCGCAGAGCGGTGA
>CAVHEM010000040.1:0-10596 GCA_963635055.1 Bacteroidaceae bacterium
GTAGAGCGTCTGCCTTCCAAGCAGGCTGTCGCGAGTTCGAGTCTCGTCTTCCGCTCCATAGAGAGTCAAAATGATTTGGCTCTCTATTATTTTGTATAGCGGAAGACATACTCTCACTCGGGTTTGTTACTCATGTCGTTCGTAACAAACAGAGTTCTACCCGCAAGGGGTACGCATCCTCGTAATGCTCGTGCTGCTCGCAAACGAGGTTGCTGAAGTCTCGTCTTCCGCTTATTAAAAAGGACTACATCAGTAGTCCTTTTTAATGTGTGAATGATATTGACGAGAGCTCGTGAATTGCGAGTTCGACTCTCGTTGCTATGGCTCTTTGCGAAACGAAGTTGAGCATTAGAGCCTTAGTACCTACTTGGCTTCCGCTTCTATTTGTAATATCATATACTCTCCTAAATTTTCTATTACTAGAACATAAACAAAATTTGTTTTGTTTAATATAAAGAACTGTCTTAATAAATATTTACAAATAATGTGCAAATATTTATCTTTTGAGCAAAAATTTTTTTCAGCGGTTTTATATGGGTTGAAGGAGTTTTAAATGTTAATTTCAAATAATTCAAATAATTCAAATAATCCTGCTTTTGGTGCTACAATTTCTCCAAAATTAAAAATTCAGTTGGCAAAACAAGTAAGAATTTCTAATTCTAAAAAACGTATAGGTCAAAAATTATCTCAACAACTTTTGAAAATGGAAACTTGGGGCAGTAATAATTCTGAAATCGTTATTGCAAAAAACAGACTGGGGCATTATTGTTTAGGTTTGAAATGTAAACTGTCAGATAGAGGACCTGTTCTTACTATGCCTATGGATAATTTGCGAGGTCGTACGGAATTATCTCAGTTTTTGAATTTATCTGATGAAAATATTCATAGTACAGAAAATTCTATAAAATATATGTATGACAAGTATGGAACTGATGTTTTTGAAAAATTTGTAGGGTAAATTTTTTCGTATATTGTAACAATTTTTTAAAATTTCTAATGCAAGATTTTTGAAGTGTTATATTAATCTTGGATTGGAGAATTGAATGGCTCAGACTGTTGCCCCCCAAGAACAAAGAAAATTTCCGTTGTGGTTAATCTCGGTAACCGTGATTTTGCCTACATTTTTTGCTATGTTGGCAACTTCTGCAACAAACGTTGCTCTTCCTCACATGGGTGGTGCTTTTGGTGCAACAAATGATGAAACAAAATGGGTAATCACAAGTTATATGGTTTCTAATGCCGTATTTTTGCCCTTAACCGGTTGGTTTGAAAGTACATTAGGTCGAAAGAACTTTTTGTTAATCTTTTTGAGCCTGTTTGGTATTGGTTCTGTAGTTTGTGTTTTTGCTAACAGTTTGAACATGCTTATCTTAGGCAGACTTATTCAAGGTGTTGGTGGCGGAATTATGATGCCGATGTGTCAGTCTATTTTGCTGCAAGAATTTCCAAAGGATAGAGCAGGAGACGCTATGGCTTTGTTTTCATTTGCCACAATGGTTTCTTCCATCATCGGACCTACGGTAGGTGGGTTGTTGGTTGACAATTTGTCTTGGCCGTGGATTTTTATTGTAAATATTCCGGTTACAATTTTATCTTTATTATTAATTCATTTTGTATTGACTGATACTCCACGAAATACCGGTAATAAAAAAGTCGACGTAATTGGACTGGGTTCTTTGACTCTTTGGCTATTCAGTATGCAAGTCGTTTTGGATAAAGGTCAGCAATACGGTTGGTTTGACTGTACTTGGATTTGTTGGTTGTTAGGTTTTTCAATTTTTAGTGCGATATTTTTCGTTGTTTGGGAACTTGAAAACAAAAATGCAATGGTTGATTTGACAGTATTTAAAAACTTCAATTTCTCTTTAGGTACGGTATTAGCAGATATTGCGAATTTACTTGTTTATGCAACTATTATTCTTTTGCCGCAGTATTTGCAAGGCTTGATGGGCTATACTGCATCTTTAAGCGGTTTATCTCTAGCAACAAGGGTTTTGTCTGCTGTTATTTGTTTGACATTTGTGGGTTCTCTTGCAAAAGTTATAGATAGCAGAATTGTTATTATTGTCGGCTTCTTGATGATGGCAGCATCTGGCTATATGTTCAGTTTGATTAGTTTACAGACTAATTTCGCATATTTGTTTGTTCCGAACTTCCTGTTTGGGGCAGGTATGGTTTTGGCATTTGTTCCTATTTCAGGTTTGGCTCTTGGGTCTTTGCCAAAGGCTCAAATTTCAAACGCTGCCGGTATTCACAGTTTGACAAAATGTGTTGCCGCTTCTATTTTTACTTCACTCGCGTCAAGTTTTGCAATAAGTTTATCTGAAGTTCACCAATTCTATTTGGTTGGAAATATGTCAAAATTTAATCCTATGTTTGTAAGACATTTCAATCATTATTATGGCGCATTTTTACATCATTTTCCTAATGTAATTGCAATGAAAAAAGCAAATATCGTGTTGTATAAGCAACTTATGGCGCAGTCAAAATTGTATGCTTATGTTGATATTTTCCAATATTTGACATTGGTAACGGTTTTGATTTCAGGCTTGGCAATATTTTTAAAAGTGAATAAAAAGAAGAAAAATGCCTAAACTTTAGGTTTGTTTAATTGAAAATACTCCACACTATAAAAACTTTTATTTAATAAATTTATCAACTAATTTATCAAACCAAGATCCTTCGTATATTTCTGGGTTTGTTTTATGTTTAGATAATCCGTTAAGACTGTCAAAACAATCCGTTCCCAATACGTTGCTGTCGAAAACGCTTTTTTCGTTTTCTTTCTTTTTCTTTCTGTTCCGCATCATGTATCCGGTATTTCCGCCGCTTCCGCCATCATTGTTCATTCCAGCGGTTGGTCTGATTACCGGTTGCGGTCTTCCAATGTTTGCATCGAAACTCATTTTTGTGGTTCCTTATATTTTCCCTTACTTATATAAACGCATTTTTTCTTAAAATTTTGTTACATAATGCCAAAATTGTTACAAAAATTTACCATATTTTCCTAATATATTGGAATGTTGGTAAAATTTTGTAGATAGATTTTTTGATGTTTGTGGTAACATGATGACAAATAAGGAGAAGTTATAAATGGATAAAGAATTAAGAGATAAGTATGAAGTCGTTATCGGACTTGAAGTTCATGCTCAATTAAAAACAAAGACTAAAATTTTTGCTCCGGATAAAAATGAATTCGGACAAGAACCTAACAGTTTAACAAGCCCTATTACATTAGGTATGCCTGGGGTTTTGCCTGTTTTGAATAAAGAAGTTGTTAATATGGGTATTTTGACAGGTTTGGCTTTGAATTGTGAAATACCTTCAAGATGTAAATTCGACAGAAAACAGTATTTTTATCCAGATTTACCAAAAGGTTATCAAATTTCTCAATATGATGAACCAATTTGTATAAACGGACACTTGGATATCAATGGTAAAAGAATTGGTATTACAAGAGCACACTTAGAAGAAGATGCCGGAAAACTTGTTCACGTTGGTGCTGATGGTTTGGCAGGTTCAAGCTATTCTCTTGTTGATTTGAACAGAGCCGGAACTCCGCTTCTTGAAATCGTATCAGAACCTGATATGAGAAGTTCTGAAGAAGCAAAAAATTATATGGAAGAGTTGAGAGATATCGTTCGTTATATCGGCGTTTGTGACGGTAACTTGGAAGAAGGTTCAATGAGATGTGACGCTAATATCTCAATTATGCCTAAAGGTTCTACAAAATTCGGTACAAGAGCGGAAATCAAGAACGTAAACAGTTTCTCTGCTTTGCAACGTGCTATTGAGTACGAAATTGACAGGCAAATTGAAATCGTTGAAGAAGGTGGCGAAGTTGTACAAGAAACAAGATTGTGGGACGACAACTCTCGTGAAACTCGTTCAATGAGAGGTAAAGAAGATGCTCACGATTACAGATACTTCCCGGAACCTGATTTGATGCCACTTGAAATCTCAAGAGAATGGGTTCAACGTATCAAAGACAGCATGCCTGAATTACCGGCTCAAAAACGTGCAAGATATCAAAGTCTTGGGCTTAGCGAATATGATGCAAATGTAATTGTTGAACAAATGGGACTTGCTTTATTCTTTGATAAAGTTTTGGAACTTGGTGCAACTCCGAAAATCGCAGTAAACTTCATTATGGGTGAAATTTCAGCATACTTGAAAGAAGACCACATTGAAATTACTGATACTAAGTTGACTCCGGAAAATTTGGCAGAATTGATTTCATTGATTGAAAAAGGTACAATTTCTAATAATATCGGTAAACAAATTATTATTGAAATGTTGAAAGACGGAACAAAAGCTTCAGTTATCGTTGAAAAGAAAGGTTTGAGCCAAATTACTGATGAAGGTGCAATTAAAGCAATCGTTCAAAAAGTAGTTGATGCAAATCCAAATCAAGTTGAAGCGTACAAAAACGGTAAAACAAATCTTTTAGGTTTCTTTGTTGGTCAAGTAATGAAAGAAACTAAAGGGCGTGCTAATCCAAAAACAGTAAACGACTTGTTAAAAGAAATTATCGGTTAAGCAGTTTATAAAAAGTAGGGCATAGGTTTTCTATGCCTTATTTTCTAGGAAGGAATAGTTTGATGTTTAATTTATTTTCAAGAAGAAAAAAATGTTGTATGGACTCTGAAATCCTTGTTCAATCAAAAATTTTACAAGGTTTGATTGATGCTTATATTTCAGAAAACAACGGTATAAATATTGAAGTTCCGGAAAATATAAACAGAATTATTCTTGTAGCGAGTGGTTCTTCGTATCATTGTGCAAGATATGCCGCTGATATTTTGGGTTCAATTGCAAAAATTGAAGCAAGAGCGGTGTATTCAAGTGAATTTTTGTTAGAAGATACAATTGCTCATAACGATGAACTTTTGTACGTCTTTATTACCCAATCAGGCGAAACAACCGATACTAACAGCGCTTTAGAAAAGGCTAAAGAATTTGGTGTAAAAACTTTATCAATAACAAATAAAGAAAATTCTACAATTTGGAATGCGTCTGATTACAAAATCGCTTGTCTTGCCGGAGAAGAAAGAAGTATTGCAGCGACAAAATCCTTTACTTCTCAGTTGATGTGCGTAACTCTTTTGGCATTAAAATTTGCACAAAATAAAGGTTTTGATGTTCACGCAATTGTTGAAGATGTCAAAACTATTCCACATTTTGTAGATATTGCTTATTCAAAACGTCCGCAAGTGAAAACTTTGGCAAGGTTTGTTTCTAAATTCAAAAATGTGGTGATGACGGCAGATGGACAAGCCTACGCTTTGGCAAAAGAAGCCTCTTTGAAGATAAAAGAAACTTCTTATTTAAACGCAACTTCGGCGATTTTGGGTGAATATATGCACGGTCATGTTGCAGTGTTGAATACGAAAAAATCAGTTTTATTTTATATTGCAAACAGTGACATTACATATCCTGCAATTAAAAATTTGGAAAAAATCAAAAACAATTATAATCCGCCAATTTGCGTAATCGGTAATCGTACAAATCAGGTTAAATCTGCATTTAATATAAATGTTGAGTGTGATAGTCCGTTGGTAAAAACTTTTGCGCTTACAGTACTTATTCAACTATTGGCGCTTGAAATTGCGCAAAGACTTCATCGCAATGTCGATAAACCGCACGGTTTGAATAAGGTTGTGAAATAAGGTTAAGTTTTATTTGTCAGGCAGTGCCTGACCTACGTTTGATTACTAAGATTGTTGTGGCAAACCGGAAATAGATTACAAAAATTTGGTAAGTCCACCAAATAGTCATTCCGGCCTCCGAGCCGGAATCTGTTGCAAGATTGTATAAACTCGTTATTAATTTTAACAGATTCTGAGTTACAATGCGAACCAACGGAGTGTTTTTACTTCAACAATAAATAAATCACGAGTCCGAAGGCAATTAACGAGAAAAGCTCTACAATTATCCAATAGAGTGAATGTTTTTTCTTTTTGGGAACTGATTTTATTGAGGATTGTTGTTTTGTTTGTTTTTTAGGTTTTGTTGAGTTTTTTGATTTTCCGTTTTTGGTCGTTTTTGTTGTTTTTGAGGTTGATTTTGTACTTCTTTTCTTAGTCTCATTTTCTGCTTTTTGGTATTTTTGAGCAAGGTTTTTGTCTTTTTTGCCGGTTGCTAAAAGTTTTATGTCATAGTGAAGGTTAAGTGTATCTTTGCTTCCTTTTTTATTGTAAACGGTATAATTTATTGCAACTTCAAATGCACGTTGCAAACATTCAAGAGCATTTGTTCCACTTTGTTTAACGGTTGAAGAGTGGACGGATAAATTACCGAATTTTTTTAGAAAATATAAGTCGTTGATAAACTCTTTTTCTTGTTCAGAACCTTGCGAATTGTCTTTCAGGGTTGCTAACATTTGGTCAAAGGTTTCTTCTGTCGTGCGTTTTTTACCTAGCACATTTTTGCAAACATTTTCTGCAAATCGTCTTGTTTGAGTTATACATTGCTCAAAATATTCATCACGATAGAGTTTTTCAGCATCTGAAATTATATCGTATAAATTTACATCTGTGTTTTTTAGAAAATCAAAATTTGTAACCATAGTTTAATTGTATCAAATAATAGCCACATGTCTATTTTTGAAATTATTTATCGACTTATATATTTGTTTATATTACAATGTTAGCGATGATTGTACTAAAAAAGGAGAGAAATCAATGTTAACAAAAAATTCATCAGTAAAAACAAGTTTTTCAGGTGTTGATTTTTCAAAATATGCTTCAAAAACATCTGAATTTGTAAAAGAATTTGCATCAAGAGCAAATAAAGCCGGTAAATTTTTGAACTGGGTTAATTTGCCTCAAGAACAACTAAAAAGAGTTGACGAACTTTATTCTATGGTTGAAAATTTCAAGGCTCAAACAGGTGCTAAAAAATTATGCGTTATGGGTATTGGTGGTTCAAAACATACCGTTGAACACATGTTGGGTATCAATGGTTTGAATGTTTGCCACGACGTAGTTGATTTTTATTCTGATGTTGACTCAATCAGTTTGGCTAGATTTATGCACAGACTTGGTGATATTACTTCTTCAAACTTCATGATTGCTTCAAAATCAGGTTCTACATTCGAAACAAAAGATGGATTTTTGAGAGTTCAACAAATGTTGATTGATGCTTATATGGCAAAAGGTCAATCAGAAGAAGAAGCTAAAAAATCAACAGCAAAACACTTTATTGCAGTAACTGATGCTAACAGCGAAAAAAGTGAATTGAGAAGAACTTCTATTGCTAACGGTTGGTTGGGTGATTTGTTCATTCATGATGATGTTGGCGGAAGATTTTCAGCATTTGATGATCACGCATTGTTCACTTTGGTTTGGGCTGGAATGCCAAAAGAAGATTTAATCACTTTGTTAAATTCTGCTCAAGAAGTTTCTGCTCAATCATTATCAGAAGATTTAGAAATCAATGATGCATTGAAAGAAGGTATTTTCTGGGCTGATGCAAAATTGAACGGTATTGAAGCTTCAGTTCACCAATATATGGGTTCAATGTTTGAAAACACTGTATATTGGCATGCTCAAATGCAAAATGAATCAGTAAAAGACACATTGAAACAAGTTGCAAAAGTTCCTGATGCTATGCACCACTCAGCAGAAGCACACTTCAACCCAGCAAATAAATTAGTTTTTGCTTTGACTGTTCCTTCTGATAACGGTGTATGTTCAGAAAACTCAGCAAGTTATATTGATGCGTTGACAAAATCTTATGAAATTACCGGCGCATTCTTTAAAGAAGTTGTTGAAACTTCTAATATGGGCTTGACTCCTGCAGCTGCAGGTGCAATGACTCAATTGAGAGCATTTGCAACTGTTTACCAAGAAATCGTTGAAGCAGTTGTTTCTGGTAGAGAACTTCCGGAAGTTTTGGACAGCGTTCTTCAACCACACGTTGAATTTTACAAGAAAAATTTAAAAGGTGGAGTTGTAGTTCCGGGTAGAATTTCTAAATAGTAATTCTGTCAAAAGTTAATACAAGAAAGAGAAAGTTTGATATTAGATTTCAGGCTTTCTCTTTTTATTTTGATAAAAAAAGTGGCTATTTTAGTTAAGACTTGCTTTTTTTACTCTATGATATTATAATTGTCCTAGTAAAAGAGGATAGATTAAGGATGAGTGACCCAAGTCCCGGAATTATAATTTCTAATTGGATAATTGTTTTTATATTGTTATTAGTCAATGCGTTCTTTGTATCTGCAGAATTTGCGATTGTTCGCTCAAGAAAGGTTAAAATCGAACAACTTACAAAAGACGGTAATGTTGAAGCAAAACTTGCGTTGAAAGCGTTAGAAGATATGAATTTCTTTATTGCTGCAGTACAAGTTGGTGTAACTATTGCAAGTATTGGTATTGGTTGGTTTGGATCTCCGACCATTGAAATGATGTTGAAACCTTTGATGGCTTATTTCCCATCAATGCATGTATATTTGGCTCCAATTACTGCTGTTGTTGCATTCTTGGTAATTACATTTTTGCATGTTGTTATCGGAGAACAAGTTCCAAAATGTATCGCATTGCAATATCCTGAAAAAATCTCATTGTATGTTGCAAAACCGATGAATTTGTTTATGACTATTTCAAAACCGTTTGTATGGATTTTGAATGTGTCTTGTAATGGAATTTTGCGCTTGTTGAGAGTTCCATCGAATAATACAAGAGTTGTTCATACTATTGAAGATTTGGACTTGTTGGTTGATACGAGTTATGATGAAGGTGTTTTGAACGAAACTGAAAAAGATATGCTTCACAACATGTTTAACTTCTCTGATTTGACTGCTCGTGAAGTTATGATTCCACGAACTGATATGGTTTGTGTTCCTATCGATATGCCGATGGAAGAGTTGAATAAACTGGCAAAAGAAAACCAATATACTCGTTATCCTGTTTATGATGGCGATATTGACCATATAACAGGGCTAATTCACGTAAAAGACTTGTATTCTCTTGCAATTGAGGATAAAACTTGTCCAATCAAGTCATTGCAAAGAAAAATTTTGTTAGTTCCGGAAACTATAACTCTTGACAATTTGGTTCGTGAATTTAAAAAAAATAAAGGTCAAATGGCTGTAGTTGTTGACGAATTTGGTGGTACTTCCGGTATTATTACGTTAGAAGACGTATTTGAAGAAATCTTTGGCGATGTTCAAGATGAATTTGATGAAGAAGCAGAAACAAATATTACCGAAATTAAACCAAATCATTTCTTGGTAAACGGTATGATGAGGCTTGATGAACTTGCTGAGTATTTTGATATTCCGGAAGATAGATTTAAAACGGAAGATGTTGATACTGTTGCAGGTTTTGTAGTAAAAGAACTTGGACGTTTGGCAGTTGTTGATGATTTCGTTAAGTATGATGAGTTTACTTTTACTGTAAAAGAACTTGACGGCGTTAGAATTACAAAGCTTTTGGTTGTTCATGACAAACCGCAAGATGATGAACCTATCGAAGAATAATTTTCATACAAATATTGGGTTTACTTTTTTGGAACAGTCGTTATTATAGTTAGTATGAAGAAGGTTTTATTATTACTGTTTTTAATTTTGTTTGGAATAAATGTCAGTTATAGTGCGGACGTTGACGTTGATGTGTCTGACGACTTGTGGGATAATTGGAATTCTGACCAACAAATGTACGGACAAGACAAAAGTGTTTCCGATGAAGATTTTGAAAAGACCGTAAAACAACTCGAAGATAAAAAAAATAAACGAATAAGAAAGAAAACGGTACCAAAAGGTGAAGAATTTCATCAAAGTAATGAAACCGAGGTAATATCAGAACAAGCGAACAAGGATAGTTTGCCGGTTGTGTGTATTCCTGCCGAAATTCAGTTGGAAGACGGAATTTTGCCTATCGGTCATTATCAAGTTAAAGGTATTAAAGAAGAAGATGGGACAGTTAGTTTAGAATTGTATCAGGCTCATTATGTTATGGCAAAATTTCCTGCCGTTGAAACGAATGATGACTTTGGCGCAGAAACGATTTCTTTTGCAAAATGGGAACCTGTTGGAGATGACAGTATAAAAATAATTTTCGGTTCTGTTGATTTTAATGTTTATACCGTTATTAATTTGAAAAAGTAAGGTGTGTTTAACGGACAAAATCTTTGCTAACATGTCGGTTGGATATACTTGCTCGACGTATTGAAATACAGTCACTGTCTGTTATACAACCACTTGAAAAGTAGGTCTGCATTGCTATGCCGACAGCGTTATTCTTTATAACAGATTCTGAATAACAAGAAAATTAAATGCTCATTACATTCGCAATAATTTTCTAAGTTTTCAGAATGACGTATCCCTTGCTATGCTTACCGAATAGTCATTCTGAACAGCACGAGCTCAAGTGCAAAAAACGAAGTGAAGGCACGTTTATTGCGAGTGCGAGATTCAGAATCTCTTTAATAATCAAAACAAAGTAGTAAATTCCTAAATCCCTTGTAAAAACTTGTAATGAAGCGACCCTGAAACCAGTTCAGGGTGACCTTTTTTTGTTTGTTTTTGAACAGATTCTGAATAAGATAAAATCTACGCAATTAAAATTGCTTGATTTTTAATCTTTTCAGAAT
>CAVHEM010000041.1:0-4912 GCA_963635055.1 Bacteroidaceae bacterium
CCTACGCATACTCACCTCACACAACTCACCTCAGGTTCGTTGGTTCGCTTTGTAAAAATCTGTTATAAAGAATTTGTTTAGAAATGGCTGATTGCAGCCTTTCCTATATTGGTTTTATTGAACGGGGAGAAATGTCGCTTTCTCTATACAATTTTTTAAAAATTGCCTCAGCATTAGAAATTAAGCCCGAAACCCTCTTTGATAATATGATATAAAACACCAACAAACTAACGGATTTTATCAAAAAAAGTTTTTAATACTTCATCGCATTCTTTTTCTAAAATTCCACCATAAATTTGCGGTTTGAACTCTGATTTTTTATGTAATTCGAGTGTAGAAAACGCACCGTATTTTGTATCGTAACTTCCATAATAAACCTTGCTTATCCTTGATTGCAAAATTGTCCAACCGCACATAGGACAAGGTTCTAAGGTCACATAGAGTTCGCACCCGTCAAGTCGCCAATTATCAAAAAACTTCTCCCCCTGACGAATTGCCAAAATTTCTGCGTGCGAAGTAACATCATTATCAAGTTCTTTTGTGTTATGCGATTTTGCAATAATTTCGCCATTTTTAACCAAAACCGCACCAACAGGAACATCTGACTTCGTTTTTAGAGCCTCATCTATTGCAATTTGCATAAATTTATTCATCATTATTTTCTTCTTCTTTTGCAATATTCAAAGTAATTCTGGCAGTAAATCCGCAATCCGGTGTTGAAAATAGTTCAATAGTACCATTCATAGCTTCAATCAAGCCTTTGACGATAAACAGTCCTAAACCCGTTCCTCGAGTAGTTCTTGTCATATTATCATCAAGTCTTACAAATTTTTCAAAAAGTGTTTGCAATTTCTTTTCCGGAATTTCATCGCAAGAATTTCTTACATCTACCACAATCTTTTCGTCAACAACTTTTGCATCAACCAAAATCGGAGTGTCAGGATAAGAATATTTAACGGCATTTTCAAACAAATTGATAAATACCTGCTCCAAACGACCTTTATCGGCAACGACTTGCGGCAAATCATCAGGCAAACTCACAATAATTTCATGCCCGTCACGTTTTCTCAACAACAATTCTGCCTGTTCCAAAACCTTATCAAGATTTACATTGTCATTAACCGTACGCAATCTCATACCCTCGATATCAGGAATAGTCAACAAATCTTCTATCAAGCGGTTTAAACGTTCGGTTTGCTCCTTGATTATTCTCAAGGATTTTTGTTTCATCTCTTCATCAATAACAATATCTTGCCTCATAAGTCTTGACGTATACCCTTGAATGCTTGTCAATGGAGTTCTTAATTCGTGACTTACTGTATCAATCAAGTTAGAACGAAATTCATTCAACTGTTTCAACTCAATATTTTTGTGTTGAAGCTCTAAATATGATTTGTGAATTTCTGATGCCATATTATTAAATTCATTCGCCAAAAATACGATTTCATAAGGAGTAAACGAGGTACTCAACAAACGAATTTGACGTTGATAATTACCTTTCGATAATGCCATAACCGCCTTAAATAGTTGGCGCATGTTGATATACAAATAATAAATGTAAAAACCAATCAACACCATCATTGCCAAAATTGAACTCAAAACAGACAGTACAATTTTAACTCTGTTATCCAAAATTGCCTTTTTAGCAATTTTTTCTGTGGTATTTACAACTATTGTTACATTTGGATTTTTCTTGTGCAAATACACAACCGGCTGGTTTTTCTCGTCCCCAATCATTACAGGATTATTCTCAATTTTTTCGTCTGGAAGTAACTCTAAAGTTTCTTGAAAAACCTCTGGCGTAAAATTATGCGCAGAAAGCAAATGATTATTTCCGTCTAATATATAAATTTGTCTGTTATCTTGCTCCAATGATTTAAAAAGTTCACCCTGCCAAGCCTCAGGATTGAAGGTTATGACAAGAAATGAACCGTCTTTCATTTGAGCGGAAAGGTAAGTTTCCTCTTTTTCATAAGCCATCGTACTGATTTTTTCAAGTTCTTTTGTATCTTTTGCAATATAAATCCTATCGCAAGTCGGATATTTTTTAGAAATATTATTGATAAAATTAAGTTTTGCAGCCTTTGACGGGATATAATCCAAAGTATCCGCAATTTGAGCAAGCGTCGATTCATTCGTCGTTATAAAGAAATCGACTTCATCTGAAACCATTGCTGCAACAAGAATTGCAGACTCACGCAACTGTTTTCTCAATGATTGTTGGTTGATATTATTGATAATAAAACCACTAATAGAAATCGGAATTACAACTGCAATAAAGAATACGATTGCAATTTGTTCAATAATTTTTAATCTTTTGAATTGATATTTTTTCTTTTTCATAAAAACTAAGCCTGACCAAACGGTGTCAATTTATACCCTACATTAGTAACTGTATGAAGATATTTCGGGTCTTTCGGATTTTCTTCGATTTTATTTCTCAATCCGCCAACGTGAACCCTTAGCATTCTAACATCTTCATTACTGTCATAACCCCAAACCTCATCAAGCAAAGTTGCCAAAGTTACAGGGTTGTTAAAGTGTTGCATCAAACAGTATAAAATTTCGAATTCCGTTGGAGTAAGTTTGACCTTGTGGTTGACTATCGCACACTCTAAAGATTCAGGGAAAATTTCAATATCTCCGGATTTTAAAATTTCATTAGACAATGAATTTTCTTCCTCAACATTGACAGAATTTCTTCTCAATAAAACTCTGATTCTCAACAACACTTCTTGAATATCAAACGGTTTTACCAAATAGTCGTCCGCACCGCAATCAAACCCAGTCGTTTTATCCTCAATTGTACCTTTTGCGGTCAACAACAAAACTGGTATACCCAATTTTGCCTGTCTGATATTTTTACAAACTTCAAAACCGTTCATTTTCGGCATCATTACATCAAGCAAAACTATATCATAAGTATTGTTCAGAACTTTGTTGAGTCCTTCCATACCATCTTTTGCTGTATCTACAAAATAACCGCTGCTTGCGATATCAAATTCAAGCAACTCTCTGATTTCATCATCGTCATCAACAATTAAAACTCTTTTTTGCGATTCAACCATAGAAACTTCCCCTTTGGACAAATTGTACAAAATAATCAAGCATTTTTCAACATTTGATAAAGATTTTTTAAAGATTGATTTTTGAATAATTTTAAGTTAATTTATGCATTGAGGAGAAAGTATGGACAAGAATACAAAAGGCTTTACCCTAGGTGCACTTGCCGCTGTAAGTTATGGTACGAACCCATTATTTGCACTTCCGTTATACGCAAAAGGAATTGGTGTAAATTCAGTACTATTTTACAGATATATTTTTGCTGTTTTAATTTACGGGATTTGGCTAAAATTGGTCAAGAAAACCTCACTAAAATTAACAAAAGACGAAGCATTGCCATTGTTTTTTCTAGGAATTTTCTTTTCATTGTCTTCTCTATTATTATTTGAAGCGTTTCACTACATCGAAGCCGGTGTTGCCTGCACTATTTTGTTTGTTTATCCGGTGATGGTTGCAATTTTAATGGCGATATTCTTCAAAGAAAAAATAACAAAATCTGTACTACTCTCAATTTCTTTAATCCTAACGGGATTATATTTTTTATACAGCGGAAAATCAGACGGTTCAGGGTTGAATTTGCACGGAGTTTTGATCGTTTTACTATCTGCATTGATGTATGCACTCTATATTGTCGGAGTGAAAAACATAAAAATTGTGAACAATATGAATAGTGAAAAACTGACTTTCTACGTAATGTTGTTTGGATTATTCGTTTATATTTACAATTTACATTTCTGTCAAGATTTACAGATACTATCAACACCTTCGCAATGGCTATTGAGTATCGGTTTAGCACTATTCCCGACAATTATGTCGATAGAAACGATTACAATATCAATAAAACTAATCGGCTCAACAAAAGCCGCCATACTCGGCTCATTAGAACCAATTACTGCACTAATCATCGGATTAACCGTATTCCATGAACATTTGTCCACTGAAATATGGACAGGAGTTTTAGCAATACTGCTTGGTGTTTTGGTAATTATTATAAATAAGAAGAAGTAATGATAGAAAGCGGCAAGATTTCGTTATTCGAAATCCTGCCGCTAAAATTTAACAATATCAAAATGTTACCATTTAGTATCTAATGATTTTTGAGATACTTCTACATCATCAACAGGCACCGCATATTTAGTCCCGTTTTCGGCTGTAATAATTGATGTCGACATAATTGAGACATTTCCATTTCCCAGATTTGCTTTTTGATAAATACGTTCTTCATCGCCAACCATAATACTGTTTTTAAACGCTTTTACGCCTTTATCAACTTTGCCATCACCATCTTTATCCAAATAGTCAACATCTAAACCCATTTTTTTCATGGCATTAAACTCTTTTTGAGAAATTCTACCATCACCGTTTCTGTCTGGATTAAAACCTTGAATTGCGCCCATAATCAATCTCCTTTCATATTAAGTTCGTCTTATGCACTCACTTGAGTTATATCTTATGTATATATAAAATATTTATCTCTTAGGAAATTGCTCCGCCCCGCCCAACCATACCATACCATACCATACCATAAGGCGATTATATCAAGGGTTTCCGCCATTTTAAATTCAACTTTACATTTCGTAATATTAGCATTTTATTGGCATTTTGGAGAAACTAAATAGAGTTATCGGCATTCTGAAAAGATTAAAAATCAAGCAATTTCAATTGCGTAGATTTTATCTTATTCTTCTTCGGCTTCGCCTACGCATACTCACCTCACACAACTCACCTCTGGTTCGTTGGTTCGCTTTGTAAGAATCTGGTAAATTAACGCTGTTAGCGTGGCAACTATTTTACCCCCCTTCGAAATCATAGATTTCGGTTCCCCCGCAAGTGGGGAACATTATGAAAT
>CAVHEM010000042.1:0-8140 GCA_963635055.1 Bacteroidaceae bacterium
GGAACAAAAACATGTTAACACCAAGAGAATTTAGAGAACACTTAATGTCCTACACTTAGTGTCCGTTTTTAAGGGGGCACTTCAAGCAATGCCGACCTACCTTTCCAATGCCTGTTTGATATTGAAACAGATTCCGGATCGGAGTCCGGAATGACATCTTGGAGAACCTACCAAAGGGAGTGTCTTTCTGAAAACTTTGAAACGTAGGTCAGGCACCGCCTGACATGTAACTTAAAAAACCGTTTGAATAATCAAACGGTTTTATTATTTTAAATATTTTATCTTTTGGCGGTGGTTTTTATTATGTGCCAACCAAACTGGGTGCCGACAGGGTCTGAAATTTCTCCGACCTTCAGGTCAAATGCCGTATCTGCAAATTGTTGAACCATTTGTTTGCGGTTGAAATATCCCAAATCACCACCTTTTTGCCCTGATGGACACAGTGAATATTTCTCTGCTGCTTCTTCGAAAGTTATCTTTCCACTTTCAATATCCTTCTTGATTTGCAACGCTTCTTTTCTTGTTTTTACAAGAACATGGCTTGCTCGAACTTCATACACATCAACATTTGGGCTAAGAAATTTTTCGATTGAACCACCACTTGCCGCAAATGCACCAGTTCCCATAAAAAATACCGCTATCATCAAAAATAGTTTTATTATTTTTTTCATTATTCCTCCTGTTTTTTATATTTTATATTATAAATTTAAATTTTAAAGTTGTATTGTACGCAAAACAAAGTAATATTTAAAATCGCCCCAGTAGACAATTAAAGAGATAAAATTATTATCTAAATCAGAAGCTTCCAAATACGTATCCGGAATTGGTTGACGTTTGGAACTTTTAACATTTTTACCAACAAAACGAAGTGCTTTTTCTCTGATAATTTGAACCTTTGTCATTTTGACCTGTGGCAAATTGTCTTTGTAAAATCCAACAGGAACAACATCTTGTTTATAACATGGAACAATATATTTAACCCTTCCTGCTTCTTTAAACAAAATATACCATTTGCCTTCGTGCTCACGTGGTGTCAAAAGATAATACCCCGGTTGAATTGCAATTGTTTTAAAATACAAAGGCGCTGTCAACCTGAAAAGCGGATAAGGGGACCAAGTTGAATACATTGTGTCTTGATATTCCCCAGGGTCAATGTCGTGCATATATTTGAAATCAGGCACAGGCATTTCTCGATATTGTTCTTCGATATCAAGTTCCCAAGGAAATTCATCGTCAGCAAGTTCATCTTTATCTACATCTGCCGGATATGTCGTTTCTTGTTGCTGTGGCTTTTTCTTTGCCGCAAAGGTTTGGGTTTGTCCACAAACAGTGAACAAACAAAAAATAACAAGTATAAAGCATGCCAACAATTTTTTCATAATACGATTTTAATATTTTTTTGAAAAAAATCAATCATTTTAATCGACGGTCTTTAAGGAAGATTAATGCATTTGTAAAGTTATGTAAAAAATATATAAAAAATATGGCAATTTGCGCAATTTCTTCTTAATAAAATTTTTTATATAAGAGTAACGAGGTATAATCAGATTCATGGATGAGAAGAAGACTGAACAAAACTTAAAACTATTAGAAAACAAGTCATCAGAGATGAGAGGTGAAGAAGTTGTTGAACAACATCAGTCTGCTCTCCAAACAAATCCTATCCGAAGAAAGTTGTTGGACTTTAGCTCGGCTAACAAAACCCGCAAATTTTCAGTGATAGATTTGCTAAAACGATAGATTCGTGTAACACGGCTTTATGAGGGTCGACACGTGCATAAATTTGTACGGTTTGTGAGGAGTCGAAAACTGATTGTACTTCGTTATTTTTTTGAAGTGTGATATTATTCTTTTTGTATGTATCAAATTAAAAAGCAAATTTATCTAAATTTAACCAAAAACCAAAAGTCCGCTTTATGCAATTTTTTGAGAGCGCTTGTCAAAAAATCAGAAGGGCAAACGGTTGATGAAATTTTAGAAAATTTTATTGATGATGAAAAATATTATCTTGAGCAAAATTGCTCCCGTTTTGAATTTTTAGAACAAATAATTGATGATGAAGAATTTCTATCAGATACAAAAAAATATCTGAAAGAATGCAAAAAGTATTATGATTACAAAGAAAAACAACGACCGCTTATCGAAGCTCAAAAAGAATATGACAAGCGTAAGCGCAAATTTTTGCAAGAAGTAAAAATGTCCAAAGAACCGCCAACAAAAAAGCAATTGTATTATTATGACAAACTTTGCAAAAAATATAATCTAGAAAAACTGGAACTCTCCTCAAAACTTGAGGCTCGTAATGAGATAGATAAAATAATTTCTGAGCATTCACCGCAGTATACAATAGAAACCGAGCAGGAAGAAGGTTAAAATGACATCAATTCCGGATATAGTAAAAATTTTGACAAATTCAGGAATAGAACCTAACGAAGCAAACATTGAAGTAAAATTACTCATTGAACACTTTTGCGGTTATTCCCTAATCGACATACTGACAGGGAAAAAACTAACTTCCAAAATGCTGGAAATTGTCGAAGAAAAAGCAAAACTACGAGCGCAAACCAAACAACCTATTCAATATATTATAGGGTTAGCAGATTTTATGGGCGAAAAGTTCATAGTAAATCCTTCCGTACTTATTCCAAGAGATGAAACGGAACTTCTTGTAAGGCAGGCAATTGAACTCATTAAACAAAACAATTTCACGGAAATTATGGACATGTGTACAGGGAGCGGTTGCATTGCGTGTATGATTGCAAAATTGACAGATTGTCATGTTGTTGGAGTTGACATTTCAACAGAAGCAATCCACACAGCGTTTTCAAATATGGAAAAATTTGAACTGTTTAACAAAGCGGTTTTCAGAAAATCAGATATTTATTCAAAAATTCGTGAAGATGAATATTTTGACTTAATTGTTTCAAACCCGCCATATATTCCACCGCAAATGAAAGCAAATATCCAAAAAGAAGTGTCTTTTGAACCGGATTTAGCACTATATACAAAAGATTCAAAAGGGCTTGATTTTTATGAAAAAATTACAAAAGATGCAAAATTACACCTGAAAAAAGACGGCTATTTACTGTTTGAATTAGGATTAGGACAAAGCAATGATGTTGCTGAAATAATGCAAAAATATAACTTTACCGATATAAAAGTTCTAAAAGATTTGGCAGGAATTGACAGAGTAATTTTCGGCAAATTTTTAGGATAAAACAGTTCATAGTATAATTTTAATGTTATGAATATTGAAATATTAAGGCGAATAAGGATAGAGCGATACATTTTTGCCGGTTTGATGGCATTTTTGATGATTGCTATTGCAGAAATTAGCGGAGAAAAAGAAATCATATTTCCGGAAATTTGTGCATTAACTATTGGCGCTTGGATTTCAGAGCAACAACCGTGGAATTGTAACAAAAGAAAAATGTTTTTTCTCGTATCAATTGCCGCACTGTTTGGAATGCTCGTAACAAAATATATTAATATTCCGTTGATATTTCAAGTAGCACTATGTTTTGGGTTTACCGGAGTAATTTTGACAATTGCCAGAACAACTCTTATCCCAATTATCTCTGCTTGTATTTTGCCTGTTTACCTTGGGACAAAATCGTGGATTTACCCGATTTCAGTAACAATTATGGCTTTGATAATAATCATAGCGCAATGGTTAATGGAAAAATATCATCTAAAACCGAAAAACCAATATACACCTTGTAAATTTGATTTAAAATTTCAAGTGATAAAATGGACAAAACTTCTTGTTGTATTTTCGATAATTGCACTCATTCCATTTGAAAACCAACAAATATACTTCTTAGCACCCCCTCTTATTGTAACATTTACAGAGTTTGCCAATACTCAAAGTCCATTACGCAACAAACCTTTTCATATAATAGGTTTAATGACTTTGGCTTCTGCAACCGGTTGTTTTTTGAGAGAAATTTTAAATTTATACCTACATTTGCCATTAACGCTTTGTGCCGGACTTGCTTGTTGCGTTCTGTTTGTTGCTTTTGACAGAATTAAAACACTTTTTCCGCCAGCAGGAGCAATACTTTTAATTCCAATGATATTAAAAGCCGGAATTTTACCAACTTTTCCGCTTGAGGTTCTGGTTGGGGCTACGGTTTTAATTTTTACCGCAAAATTTATTTTTAAAGACTAAAAAAAAGACCTCGTTAGAGGTCAAGGTTGGTTATTTTTGGTTATGTTATAGTATTATGTCAGTTTATTTTTAAAACTGTATAGGTTATATGTATAGGTATTTAGTATTTTATTCTTTTCAAGGGGTTATGTTTTATTTCCATTTTGTTAAATACACCTCAAGAAATTATTTTGCTGATTTTCATTTAAAACTTTACAAAACTTAACCTGACATTTTTAGATAACATTACACCGGCACTTTGGTAGATAATAAAACGAAATTGTACTATTATAATATTATGTTTTTAGCAATAAAAAAATTCATTTTATCAAAAATATTACGAAAGCATTACTACAGAACCGGCAAATGCAAGGGTTGCGGTCAATGTTGCACACATATTTATGTAAAACATTTTCGACATGTTCTAAAAGATGAAAAAGAATTTGAACGATTGCAATACATACATAGTTTTTATTCAGGTTTGAAAATTATCGGCAAAGATGATTTAGGATTAATTTTTGAATGTACACATTTAGACCCGAAAACAAAAAGGTGCAAAGTTCACTTTTGGCGCCCAGGAATTTGCAGAAGATACCCGCAAGAAGAATTGTTTTCAATGGGCGGCACATTGTCTTCAACTTGCGGATACAAAATGGAACCGATTGTTCCGTTTAAAAAAGTTTTTGAAAAATTACAAAAACATGACAAACAAAAGATTATACGATTTTAAAAAGTTTTCAAATTATAACGAATAAAAATAGCCCTTTTCTCCAATGTAATCTTCAGACAAAAACCATATATTAGTCATGTAGATACAAATTGGAGTAATATAAACATGAAAAAAATTATAAAATTATTAGCAATATTTTTGCTTGGCGCAAGTCTTACACCTATAGGTTATGCAGCATGCCCTATAGAAGATTTGGGCGCTTGCAAAGCGGATATCGGGATTGGAATTGATAACAACTTGCCGGATAGAATGGTTCCGGACAATTTGAAGAAAATGACCCGACCGAATAGTACAATGGATATGCGTAAGAACATTGACCCTCAAATCCCGTCAACAATAAAAACAGAACCCGTACAAGAGGAAAATTCCCCTGGGTATGATGCAAATTGTCAGTTTGGAAACTGTATAAATAAAACTCCTGAATCGGAAATTAACAGATAAATTATAGCAAGGTCGGCATTAATTGCCGACCGATTTTCACACTCTGCTATAAAACAATTTTCCATCTGTATTAATACTATTTAGCATATTTGGATTAGTGAGAGTTTTAAAATCAATCACATCAAATTTATAAGGAGTAGGCAATTCATCAAGTTCTGCAGAATATCTATAAAAAGTTTTGTGATTGTCAGTTAGTATCGCAAAATCAATGTCTGAACCATTCTTATAAGTACCTTTAGCACGAGAACCAAAAATCACAACCTTTTCTATCTCAGGTTTTGTTCTGAAATATTCCAATAATTCGTTTATCGTTCTATCAGGTAAACCAAATTTATCCATCAATTTTACCTTTAAAAAACTCGTATAACTTTTCAAATTGAATAATATATTTATCCAAAATTGCATTTGCTAATTCGATAGCAAAATCTTCAACATAAGTATGTGACGTTTTATTTCTTGACTCCATCATATCTATCCAGATTTGTCCATCTTGTATGATAGCGCTTTGAAACGCTTCTTTTATTGTTTCTCTTGGCGTGCTAACCTTTATGCCGTTATATTCCAAATAATCTTTTTGAGTTTTCCAAGCCAATTCAAAAGTTATTTCAAAAGCCTGTACTAAAGCCATAATAAAAACATTATTAAGCCCGTTCTTTTTGATATAATCTCTTGTTTGCTCTAAATTTCGTTTTGCTTTTTCATAATTTTCAAAACGTTCAACCCAACGCAATTTTTGCATAAATAAATCCTCATCTGAATGCATTGTATCATACAATCAAACTTTAGCGCAAACCCTATTAAATAATGCACAAAAAAGTGCGAAATTCGCACCCTTTTGAAATTTTTATTTTCTGCGAGTTCTATTTGTACTGTTTCCACTGTTGATTTCTTCAATCAATTTTCTAACAGTATCTTCATCAACAGAAATTCTATCACATTGTTCTTTCAATTTTTGCAAGTTTTCAAAACTCAAATCTGCCGGTAGAAAATATGGTATCGGCAAGAAATAATCCTTACCCATACGTCTTCTTGCACTTTGTGGTGGAATTGTTCTTGCGTGAGTATATGAGTCTTGAATATATCTGTCAAGTGTTTCTTTTTGGAAATCATCTAACTTTTCACACTTTTTGCCCATTACTGCATTGAACATATCTTCAATCGGTTTGTATTTTGGAGCAATCGGCTTGTTGCAACGCTTCTTGTAGTAGAAATCTTCAAGGTCTTTAACTTTTTCCATATCACGACCCATAATTTGGACTTCTGCATACTCGCCATCTGGTAATTTTACAGTCAAGTGAACTGCAGTATAACCTGATTTGATAGCAGAACTTGAAATTTTTGGTGCTTGACCGGCTTTTGCACATGCTCTTTCAAAGTTGTCAAGAGTCTTTTGTGAAATATAACTTTCAGCAGGAGTCAATCTGTAGTTTTCGACTTCTAAAACGTTCAACTGACCTGCAACTACCATTTTGCCAAGTTCCTTGAAAACTGAATCGAAAGACTTTCTTGATGAATCTCTCAAGATAATTCTTGCTCCAATTACATCACCCATTTTCAAGATTTCATTTTTAGTACGTAAATCTCTTGGTGGAACTTTTTGCATAATAGAAGTTGATTGTTTTACACGTCCGTGTATGCCTGCAATACCACGCAAAATCGGACGGTCAGGGTTTTGGTCATTTTCTGTGACATTTTTCAATCCGACCTTCAAGGTGTTTACAAATTTATTCTTTGCAACTTCTGATTCTTTTGAAATTTCAGTAGCCATCGAGTAACTTATTCTGTTAGTTTTTCTTTTGTTATCGTCCAAAACTTTACTTTTTGCAGTGTTTTGAACATCAGAATCATCTTCAACTTTCTTCTTTTTTCTGCCACTTGTAAATGACACACTATCTTGTGCCAACGGAGCAAGGTTATTTGTTGAATATTTATTAAAATAATGGTTGTTATTTTGAGTTTGTTGAGTATAACTTGGTGCAAATTTGAATGGGGTTACTTGTATATTCATATTTATTCTCCAATTTTATAATCCGTTCATATAAATACCGGCAAATTTTATTTTTGCTACTAAACCGAAAAAATTGCAACAATATTTCAAAAATTGTTACAGAAGTAAATATAATTTTAACTCATAAAATTATTTACATTTGACTTTAATATGTTATATTATAATTTTATATAAAAACAGTTTGTCAGTAAAAAATGAAAGGAATTAAATTATGAAATACGTATGCGCAGTTTGCGGTTGGTCAACAGAATCTGATAAAGCACCTGAAAAATGTCCTTTGTGCGGTGCAACAAAATTTAACGTAATTGATGGCGAAAACAAAGTTTACGCTTGTGAACACAAAGTTGGCGATGGCGTTGTAGAAGATAAAGAAGTAATGGAAGGTTTGAGAGCAAACTTCAACGGAGAATGCACAGAAGTTGGTATGTACTTGGCTATGGCAAGAGTTGCTGAAAGAGAAGGCTATCCTGAAGTTGCTGAAGCATACAAAAGATATGCTTATGAAGAAGCTGAACATGCTGCAAAATTTGCTGAATTGTTAGGCGAAGTTGTTACAAATTCAACAAAGAAAAACCTTGAACTAAGAGCTGATGCTGAACACGGCGCTTGCGAAGGTAAATTAGAACTTGCAAAAAGAGCTAAAGAACTTGGTTATGATGCAATTCACGATACAGTTCACGAAATGGCAAAAGACGAAGCACGTCACGGCAGAGGTTTCGACGGCTTGTTAAAAAGATATTTTGCATAAAAAGCTATTGTCATTCTGAAAAGATTAAAAATCAAGCAATTTTTATTGCGTAGATTTTATCTT
>CAVHEM010000043.1:0-63817 GCA_963635055.1 Bacteroidaceae bacterium
AAGATTAAAAATCGAGCAATTTCAATTGCGTAGATTTTATCTTATTCAGAATCTGATGACTTGGTTGGGAGTCTGGCAAGAAACACATCATTCTTGAAAATTTTATAGGAATTACAAATAAAAAGGAGTATTAAACACATGAAAAAAGCGTTCACGCTGGCGGAAGTATTGATAGTATTAGGAATTGTCGGAATAATTGCAGCAATGACGTTGCCGTCATAGATTCATAATTACAGAATTAGGCAATATAAAGCAGAGTTGTACAAGTAATTTAATACAAAATGCATTGACTCAAACAGCGAACGAATTTGGCTATGACAGTATTGAAGCGTTATTTTATATTTGTGGAGAAGTTTCTAAAGGTGATGCCGCAACCAAATGTGTTAGTGATAATGCTAAACTCTTTGAAGCAATAGATGCGGATTTTGTATCGAGATTTAAAGTTATTGATGTCAGAGATGGTTGGGGATTTTTTCGAAAAAATAGTTTTAAGGATTATTCCGGTGAATATGAAGCGGATTATAGTAATCTATATGGTATAGGTATTACTTCTTATAAAAAGGCACATATTTTAATAGATGGAACGATGGTTTCAAGTATAGACTTTTACCATCACGAGCCGTCTGATGGTTTGTCTATTACGTTTGATACGAATGGTCCTAATAGAGGTCCAAATCAATATGGACGTGATATTTTCTTATTTAATACAGGGAAATGGTATAAATTATGCTCAGCCAAGGCTGGAGGAAGCATATATAACGGTCGTGGTTGTTATGATTATGCGAAAAAAGACATCAATCCTGATGACAAAACCAAAGGCTATTGGGCAAGTTTGAAGTAAGTATTTCTTTCCCCTTATCCCATTGGTGGCGGTTGTATGTAAAGCGGTTTTAATTCTTGCCATTTGCAGGCTTTTGTTTGCAATTTTTCATAAGCAAGTTCTGCCAAAATTTCACCCAAAGGATATTGATTTTGTTGGTAAGAAATTCCGCCAAATTCCTTTTGCATTTTATCGTCACAAATTACAAAATAATCGCCATTTTCTAAGATTTTCTTGATTTCTTCAATATTTACTGCACCTTTAATTTCATTTTCGTGGTAAAGGTAAGCGCAATTTTTTCTTGCATCAAGTGCAACAATTGTTGGCTTTTCAGTTTTATTGATTTTTTCCAAAATTTCAAGTGAAGAAACACCGCAAGCCGGAATATTCAACTGTTGAGCCATCATTCTTGCAACTGTTGTACACGCTCTGATGCCTGTAAAACTCCCAGGACCGTCATTTGTGCCGATTGCAGAAATATCTTGTGGCGTTAAATTGTTTTCTTTCAAAACTTCTTTTATTGTCGAAATCAAGAACGCTGAATGATACTTGTTATCTTGGTTTTCTACAATTTTTGATGATAAAATTTCTTTATCTTTTGTCAATGTTACATACATTTTGTCTAAACATGTATCAAATACTAATAAAATCACTTTTTCAATTCCTCTACAATTTTTTTACAACTTTCGCCAAAACCTTCAAATGTGTATTTTCTGCTGTCATCATCTTCATAGGTTACATTGATTTTTAGATGATTAAACGGAATTTCGTTTTGCGAAAATTCTGCCCATTCAACAAAGGTTATTTTCTTGCCTTCCGAATACTCACGGAGTTCATCGGTAATCGTTTTGACCCCTTCGTTTTCCAGTCTGTACAAGTCAAAATGATAGACCGGAATTTTTGCACTGTGGTATTCATTAAGAATTACAAAACTCGGGCTTGTAACCTTTTCAGTTATTCCGATTGCTTCTGCGACAAATTTCACAAATGCGGTTTTTCCTGCTCCGATTTCGCCATACAAATTGATAAAACAACCGTCATTTTCGATAAGTTTTGCAAATTTATATGCAAGTTTTTTTGTGTCTTCCAAATTCTTACAAATTACTTCTAATTTACTCATTTTGTACTACTACTTTGTTCCTTCCTGTATTTTTTGCTTGATAAAGCGCTTTGTCTGCTTTTTTTAGCAAATCTTCGTCATTGTCATTTTCTTGCATTTCGTAAATTCCCAAACTAATGGTTACTTTTATTGTTTTTACCTCATTGTCAGGGTCAACTTTCGAAATATCAACGACTTTGTTTTCTATTGACGCTCTAAGACGTTCTGCAACTTTTTTAGCCTCATCAATTTTTGTGAACGGTAAAAGTATTGAAAACTCTTCACCGCCATATCTTCCGGCAATGTCGTATTCTCTTAATTGTCCTCGAATGATTTTGGCAATGTCTTTCAATACCAAATCTCCGACAGCGTGCCCGTAGGTGTCATTTACGTGTTTGAAGTAATCAATATCTGTCATAATCCCGCATAGAGGCGCGTTTTGACGTTTTGCATTGGCAACTTCTTGCTTGATACGTTCTTCAAGTTGATTTCGGTTATAAAAACCTGTCAAAGCATCAAGTGTTGCGTGTTTCAGAATTTCTGCGTAAACGTTTGCACGATTGATTGTTGTTGCAATTTGAGTTGACAATTGTGTCAGATATTCGATATCTTTTTCCGTAATTTTTTCATCTGTACTTTTTGCAACCAGTACTCCGACTTCTTTATTTTCACTTTTTAGCGGAAGCGCTAAAAGTTTTTTATCCTCGCTTAGTACAGTAGAGTCAAAATTTTCAACAATTTCCATAATTTTGCTGTCTTTGCATGCCATAGGCCAAGCGAGAACATTTGTTCCTACATTTTCATCATATAGGAAAATGTAAAGCAAATAATTTGTGAAAAATTTGTCTATCATTTCACCAATAATCGGAATTACATAATTCAATTCGTATTGGCTTTCAATGATTTTTGCAATATTTTTCATTGTTTCGTGAAAGTTTACATTTTTCTGCATTTTATCGTTCAAAATAAGGTTTTGAACTTTTAGCGAAATAAATGGCGCTGCATATTTTATGAATTTTTTAAATTCGTTATTTCCACCTTTGAAAATTAAATAGCCGATACTTTTTTTGTGCTTGAAAATCGGATATTTTATCTCATTTTCTTCAATTACCGGTGATTCAAGGTATATTTTTTTGTTTATATCAATAGAAAAATCTTCAATATCGAAATTTTTTGAAAAAAAAGTTCTTAAAGTACTTTGCAGTGATTTTTCACTGTAAGCTTCATTAAGAACTTTTGAAAGTTTTTCTATTTTATCTAACAAAATTAAACCTCAACTTGTTGCAAAACATCTTCCGGAATATCGCAATTAGCATAGACATTTTGAACATCATCAAGTTCTTCAAGTCTGTCTATCAATCGCATAATTGAAGTTGCAGTTTTAACATCAGTTACTTCAATATTGTTTTGTGGAATTCTTGTCAATTCTGCGGTTGTGCTTTTGAAACCTTCAGCTTCAAGACCTTCAACAACTGATTGGAAGTTTTCAACTGATGTAATAACTTTGTAGCAATCTTCATCTTCAATAACATCTTCTGCATCAAGGTTGATTGCTGCTTCAAACAATTTTTCAAAATCAGCATCTGTATCAAATTCGATGCTGCCTTTTCTATCAAACATCCAACTTACGCAATTTGTTTCGCCCAAGTTTCCGTTGAATTTTGTGAAAATACTTCTAACATCGCCTGCTGTTCTGTTTCTGTTATCAGTCATAGCTTCTAATACAACGGCAACACCGCCTGCTGCATAACCTTCGTAAGTCAATTCTTCGTAATTGTCTGCACTTCCTGCACCGGAACCTTTTTCGATTGCTCTTTTGATGTTGTCGTTAGGAAGTCCTGCAGCTTTTGCTTTTTCAATAGCGGTTCTTAAACGGAAGTTGCCGTTAGGGTCAGCCCCGCCTAGTCTTGCTGCTACAATCAATTCTCTTGAATATTTTTGGAATACTACTGCTTTTTGTGAATCTGTTTTGGCTTTTTTATTCTTAATGTTCGCCCATTTTGAGTGTCCTGACATTTTTACCTCTTTTTCTTTCTGTTCTCTCGGTTATCCTGATATTATCAAAAATTAACTTTCTTTTCAACTGTTTCAAAACTTCCGTTTCCTGAATTTAAGTTTTGTAACGATTTTCTTAAGTACTGAAATTTTGAAATTTCAAAATACTTTATAAAAGTAAGAGAGCAAATATATGGAGATGTGAGTATGACAATTAATATTCTAAATGTTGTATTAGGTAAAGTTGATTATGCAAACACAAATAAAACGACTTTTGTGCCGAAAAATACAGTTCAAACTTTCAATGTTACACAAAAAAATGATTATACAAAAATCGCAAGAGATAACCATTATGTTACGGATTTACAGGCAAAATATGCCGGAATTGATGCGGAAGAATATTTACTTGCTGCAAAAAATAACGGTTCAAAAACACTTTGCGTGACAGACGAAGATTTTAATAACTATGGTGTTGCTTGGGATAAAAGTTTGGCATCATAAAAATTTTTTGAAAAAAGAGCGAAACAAAAAGAGTCAATTCGTAATGAATTGACTCTTTTTAAATTGTTGTTTCTCGTTTATCTTATGCAGAATAAACGCTAACTTGTTTTCTTGTTCTTCTGTGTGGTTCAAATTTAACTACACCATCAGTCAAAGCAAACAATGTATCATCAGAACCGATACCAACATTGATACCAGGGTGAATTTTAGTTCCTCTTTGACGAACAAGGATATTTCCTGCTTTAACGGTTTCGCCGCCGAACTTTTTAACGCCTAAACGCTTAGCTTCGGAGTCACGGCCGTTACGGGTGGATCCCATACCTTTCTTATGTGCCATTTTTCTTTTCTCCTTTTTGTTTTGTACTTATAACGATTTTAGACTACTTATTCAGCAGTTGTTTCAGCAGACTTTTGAGCGGTTGTTCTGATTTTAGAAATCATAACTCTTGTGTAACCTTGTCTGTGACCTTGTTTTTTTCTGTAACCTTTTTTAGGTCTTTGTTTGTAAACGATAACTTTTTTCGCTCTGTCGTGTAAAACGATTTTACCTTCAGCAGAAGCACCTGATACATAAGGTTGTCCTACTTTTGATTTTTTACCGTTTACAATCATAACGATTTTGTCAAAAACTACTTTTGAATCTTTTTCGCCATCTAATAATTCAACATCAACGTAGCGTCCTTCTTCTACTTGATATTGTTTTCCGCCTGTTTCGACTATTGCGTACATCTTTACTTTCCTTTCATTGCGGGTTTCGTAACCTTTTTAGGTTTTGTTAAACGATTGACCCTATAATAACGTATGATAATTATCTATCAGTCCTGTTTATAAGTCAAGTAGTTTTAATTTTTATTAACCTTGTAGCTATGAGTGCGTTTTTGAAGTATTATAATTTTATGATGTTTAAGAGGGAAGAATTAATAGAGGCTACAGGTGCACAATGCCTGAAAAACGATTGTGATGATTTTGAAGGATTTAAGATTTCAACTGATACAAGAACGATTGCAAAGGGTGATATTTATTTGCCGTTAAAAGGTGCTAACTTTGATGGTGAAAAATTTATTGAACAAGCCCTAAATTCCGGTGCAGTTGGATATTTTACGACAAGCGACACTGTTTTTGATGGCGCAAAACTTGTTTTAAAAGTAAATGATACAAAAGATGCATATCTAAATCTTGCAAAATTTTATCGTTTCAAAATCAACCCTAAGACAGTTATGATTACCGGAAGTTCCGGCAAAACTACGACAAAAGAAATTGTTTATTCGGTTCTTTCTCAAAAACTTAAAACTCAAAAAACTTTTTCAAATAACAACAATGAAATAGGTTTTTGTCAAACCGTTCTCGGAATGCCAACAGATACGCAAGCACTTGTCGTTGAGGCAGGCATGAGAGGACTTGGCGAAATTGAACTGATTTCAAAACATTTGGAACCTGATTTTGCGATTATTACAAATTCAGGAACTGCTCATATCGGACGTTTGGGGAGTTTAGATAATATTGCGGAAGCAAAATGCGAAATTGCATCAGGATTAAATGAAAATGGTGCTTTTATCGCTTTAAATCAGGAAATTATTAAAAAACATTTGAAATACAATGGAAAAAAGATTTTTTATTCATTAAAAGATGTGAAAATTTTGGAACGTAAAGTCGGATATTCAAAGTTTGAATATAAAAACAATATTTATGAACTTAATGTTGAAGGTGATTATAATATAGAAAATTCACTTGCCGCAATTGAATTGGGTTATTGTTTTGGATTAAGTTATGAAGAAATTGCTCAAGGATTAAAAAGTTACAAACCGATTGAAAAACGTTGGGAAGTTGAAAATGTTGGCGGAATAAATTTTATTAATGACAGTTACAATGCAAATCCTGATTCTATGAAAGCTTCTGTTAAAACTTTTGTCGAACTTTACGAAAATCCTGTTGTAGTTTTAGGTAACATGGGCGAACTTGGCGAAAATGAAGTTCAATACCATAAAGAAGTAGGTTTGTATTTATCTGAATTGAAAAAGACCGTTAAGTATTTTGTTGTTGGAAATTTGGCAGCAGAAATTGGGAAAGTATTAGAGCAAAGCGGTTTTGAGGTTAAATATTTTGACAATAACGAACAAGTAGCAAAAGAGATTGCAAAAACTTGTTCAAATAGTGAAACCGTATTTTTAAAGGCTTCACGTTCTATGGAATTTGAGAAAATTATTGAAAATGTAAGAGGGATAAAATAATGATAATGATTACTATAGCATTCATTTTGGGAATGATTTTGTGTATGCTTTTCGGCGTACCGTATATTGATATGCTTAAGAAAAAAATGATTGGACAGTATGTTAAAGATTTGGCACCTGAAAATCATGCTAAAAAACAAGGTACTCCGACAACAGGCGGTGTGTTTATTATTGCTGCGATAATTTTGGCATCAGTTACAATTCTTTTGTTGGCTCAAAAAATGACAACAATCGCATTGATAACAATTATTACTCTTGGATTTTACACATTTGCCGGTTTTCAAGATGATTATATAAAAATTAAAGGTAAGAATAATGACGGTTTATCTGCTCGTGGAAAGTTGTTTAGGCAAATTGCCATTGCGATGCTTCCGACATTGTTTTTAGTTACGACAAACCCAAGTGCTTGTAATTTTGCTATAGGTAATTTTGTTTTTGATTTGAAATGGCTATATCCGTTTTTTGCAGTATTTATTATTACCGGCGCATCAAATGCTTATAATTTAACAGACGGATTGGACGGACTTGCGGCAGGTTGTGGTGTTCCTGCATTTATCACATGTGCCTTGATTGCATATTTCACTGGTGAAACAGAATTGGCAATTATTGCTGCAGCAGTTGCCGGTGCATTGTTAGGATTTTTGAAGTTCAACAAACCGAAAGCAGAAGTATTTATGGGTGATACCGGTTCACTTGCTATAGGTGGTTTGCTAGGTACTTTGGCAGTTTTAGGCAAGTTTGAATTCTTATTGATTTTTATCGGCGGAGTTTTTGTGATGGAAACTTTGTCCGTAATTATACAGGTTACAAGTTTTAAAACTACCGGAAAAAGAGTTTTCAAGATGGCGCCTATTCATCACCATTTTGAACTTCTTGGTTGGAGCGAAAAGAAAGTTGTTGCAGTGTTTACAACAGTTTCATTGTTTCTTTCTGTAGTAGCATTTGTATTATTTGAATTATTCAGCAGAGGAATTTTATAATGAGTATCAGAGGGAAAAAAGTTCTTGTTTTAGGACTTTCAAAAAGCGGTATTGCGGCTGCTAAATTCGCAAAAAAGCACGGGGCAATAGTCTATTTGTCAGAAGGTAAGTATGTAGATGAAGAAAATATGTACAAAGTTTCTGATCTGAAAAGTTTAGGGATAAACGTTGAATTTGGTTCGCATTCTGATGAGTTTGTCGATAATGCGGAATTAGTGGTTTCCAGTCCCGGAATTCCTCCGCATAGTGAAATTATTAAACGTATAGTTGCAAAAAATATTCCGGTTATATCTGAACTAGAGTTGGCTTATCGTGAATGTGATATTCCGTTTATTATAATTACAGGAACAAACGGTAAAACTACGACTACGGCTTTAACTGAGCATATTTTGGCAAAATCATTGAACGTCAAAGCGTGCGGTAATATCGGTCAACCACCTTGTAATATTGCCGATGAAAATTTAGATTATTTTATTTGTGAAGCAAGTTCTTACCAATTGGCGATGAGTCCGTCTTTGAAACCGTTTATTTCCGTTTGGACAAATTTCACTCCTGACCATATTGATTGGCATCAAGGATTAGAAAATTACTTCAATGCTAAGGCTAAAGTTTTTCTTTCTCCACAAGCACCTAAATACAGTGTTTTGAATGCTAAAGATGAAAAATTGCTTGAGTTTTCTAAAAAAGCTGAAGGTGAAATCTTTATGTTTGCCGGAAATATTGGTGAAAATTGTTGTTATGAAGAAGACGGCAAAATTATTTATAAACAAAACGGAAAAGCGGAAGAAATTATTACGCTCAAAGAATGTCCGCTACTTGGGGAACACAACTATCAAAATATAATGTGTGCAATTATTTGTGCAAAATTGACAGGTGTTCCGAATGATTTAATAAAAAGCGCAATCATGGAATTTAAAGCGCCGGCACATCGTCTTGAAAAAATTATAGAAAAAGACGGAATAACTTTCTACAACGATTCAAAAGCAACTAATCCGGAAGCCGCAATTGTTGCGATTGATTCTTTTAATAATACAAATGTTGCATTGATTGCCGGTGGCAGAGATAAAAACACTGATTTGACAGAGTTTTGCAAGTCTGTAAATGCTCATATCAAAACGGTTGTCCTTATTGGTGAAGCAACAGAACGATTTGAGCAAAATTTGAGAGCAAACGGATTTGATAATATTATCAAGGAAAAGACAATGGAAAGTGCTATTGACAAATGTATTGAATTAAAACCTGATGTGGTTTTGTTGTCACCGGCATGTGCAAGTTTTGATATGTTTAACAGTTATGAGCACAGAGGAGATGTTTTCAGAGAATATGTCTTATCGAGAGTATAGATCGCCACAACGTCAAAGTAGGGATAGACGAGAAAGTAGAAAACATCATTATAACAAGTCAGGTGTGATAATTTCGGCACCTGACAGACAGTTGCTTGTAATTGTTGCGTTTTTAGTTGTATTAGGCTTGCTTGCAATATTTTCGGCAACGGCTCCAAAGTGCCAACGTGAAGGTGTTTTGCTTATCACAATGGCTTTTAAACAAGGTATTTATGCTATTGTAGGGTTTGTTGCAATGTTGTTTTTTTCAAGGTTTGATTACAAAAAACTTGAGAGATATAATACAAAATTTATGTGGACAGTTATTGCACTGTTACTAATTCTTCAATTTACACCGCTAGGGGTAGTGATTAATGGTGCAAAACGTTGGATAAATTTAGGATTTATGCAGTTACAGCCGTCCGAACTTGCAAAACCTTTATTTTGTATGCTTCTTGCAACTATGTTTAAAGATAAAATCAGTATGGAAACTGTTAAAATCTTTGCATCAAAATATATATGGCAAATGGTTTTTATTCTCGGATTGATTTATAAACAACCAAACTTGAGTATGGTATTGATACTTTTGGCAACAACAGGAGTTTTATACTTAATTGCAATGGGTCCGATGCTGCCGGTATATTGTATGTTAGGATTTGGTGGTGTTGGCGTTTTATCATTCTTGCCAAAACTGTTACACGGTTATCAGATGGACAGAATTACAATTTGGTTAAACCCTGGAAGTGATGCGTTAGGCAAAGGCTACAATATTATTCAATCCTTAATTGCCTTTGCTACAGGCGGATTGATGGGCTCAGGTTATGGCGGCTCTATTCAAAAATTAGCATACTTGCCAGAATGTCATACGGACTTTATTTTTGCAATTATAGCGGAAGAATTCGGACTGTTAGGGTGTTTGTTCGTTATCGGATTGTTTGCGGCATTGGTTCTTCGTGGAATGTGGGTTGCTAAACGCTGTCCGGATATGTACGGCAAACTTTTAGCGGTCGGCATTACGTTTATTTTTGGCTTGCAAGCGTTATTCAATATGTCTGTAGCAAGTTCTTTGATGCCGGTAACAGGTGTAACTTTGCCGTTTATCAGTTACGGCGGAACTTCTATTATCGTTTCGCTTGCTATGATTGGAATTTTATTAAATATATCAAGACAGAGAATTAAAAGATTAGGAACTCAAACAAATGAATAAAAAAACATATTTTATAACAGGTGGCGGAACCGGAGGGCATATTTACCCTGCAGTTGCGGTTGCAGATGAATTGTTAAAATCTGAAAATACGGAAAAAATTTACTATGTGGGAAATCCGAATAATATGGAATTTTCTATTGTACAAGGTAAAAATTATGAGTTTTTGCCAGTAATATCTTCCGGCATGCCGAGAAAATTGGGATTTCCTTTGGTAAAATGGACATTTCAGATGTTTCATGCCTTTGTAAAATGTTGTTTTTATATAAAACAATATAAGCCTGATGTGATTTTTGGAACAGGCGGTTATGTGTCAGCACCTGTTTTGATGGCTGGTATTGTTATGAAAGTTCCATTTGTAATGCACGATTGCGATGCAAATCCGGGGCTTGTTACAAGAAAATTTTCACCTTACGCAAAAAGTGTGTCAATTGCGTTTGAAGAGGCTAAGAACAAATTGAACAATCCAAATTGCTATGTCAACGGAAATCCTATTCGTAACGAATTTTCAACTTTGAACCAAAAACAAGCAAGACAGAATTTGGGGCTTGACGATAGATTGACTATTTGTGTTATGGGAGGTTCACAGGGGGCTAAGGCGATAAATTCTGCAACTGTCGGGGTGTTGAAAACGTTGACTCAAGATTTAGGTTTGCAAGTAATTTTTCAAACCGGAAAAAAGAATTATGACAAAGTTGTTGAAGAATTGCACAAGGTTTATCCTGAATTTGAAAATGATAAAAATTTACTTGTAAGACCTTATTTTGACGATATGGTAACTGTTTTGAAAGCGTCTGATATTGCGGTATCGAGGGCTGGCTCGTTGAGTATTTCGGAAATTTGCGCAAGTGGTATTGCTCCGATTTTTGCGCCATATCCTTATGCTGCGGCAGACCATCAACGAAAAAATGCGAAATATGTGGTTGGACAAGGCGCAGGTTTGTATGTTGAAGATGCGGATTTGACACCTGAAAGATTGTTGGAACTTGTGAAATCGCTTGTTGAAAATGAAAATTATTTGCATGAAGTTCAGCAAAAATCTTTGGAACTTGCAAAATTCGACGGTTTGCAAAAAATAGTTGAACAGATTAATGGGTAAGATTTAGCACAATCAAGAAAAAGCATGTATTGGAAAAGTAGGTTGGCGTTGCTACGCCAACAACGTTAATTTTACGAGTCAGGCGGTGCCGTGACCTACGTTTCATAATGTGCCCCCCTTGAGGGGGAACCGAAATCTATGATTTCGAAGGGGGGTAATGAAAACAGATTCTGAATAAGATAAAATCTACGCAATTAAAATTGCTTGATTTTTAATCTTTTCAGAATGACGTGAGTTTTGCTAGGCACACCAAACAGTCATTCCGGACAAGCACGAGCAGAGTGCGTAATGAAGTGAAGGTATGTTTAATGCGAGTGCGAAAGATCCGGAATCTGTTTACAAGGATTGTACAAACTCATTATTTATTTTACCAGATTCTGAATAACAAGAAAATTTATTTACTCATTACATTCGTAAAAATTTTCTAAGTTTTCAGAATGACGAGTAAATTTATTCTGGACAGCTGTGGAAACAAGTTCAGGGTGACCTTTGGGGTTGTTTGTTCACTTACTTATTTTATTAATTTACCTACATTTGAAAAGTAGGTTGGCGTTGCTATGCCAACGGCATGATTTAATTGTCGGAATGGCAATTCCGACCTACTTTGGGCATTGGAATTCGTGTTTAATTTTGACTATAAAAAATGGAAAATTTAATCAGAAGGACACTTTTTGACGGTTAGTTTGTTTGTGGGGCATCTTGCGAAGAAGGTGCTTTTTTAATTTTTACGGTGTCATTTTCGACACTGATTTCCAAATAATCAGCTTCCGGATTGACGTCAATAAGTTCCAACAATGTTTTTGGCATAAACAATGCCCAACCGCTCCCCGAACGTGACAATTTTTTCTTCATATATTCCTCACTGATAATGTAATTACAAATACTTTACAAAATAAGTGTGATAATATATACTATGATTATGTAAGTATAATATCATGACGATATAAGAGGTGATAATATGTCTGTTCATAAATTTAAAGCCTTCACTTTGGCGGAAGTATTGATAACTTTAGGAATAATCGGTGTTGTTGCTGCGATGACGATACCCGCACTCCAAACTAAAATAAACCGCTCTAAAGTGGAAACCATCTTTAAAGAAGATTACTCTATAATTCGACAAGTCCTAAAAATGGCAGAATCGCAAGACGCAAGTATAGAGGCAATACCAAACTCAAATGTAGAAGCATTGAAAACTTGGTTTAAAATATATATGGAACCTAATATGAAAACAGTTTCCGTTTGTTATAATACGGCAGGGTGCTGGGCAAACGCCGGCACAAAGACGTTACAGGGGAATAACGTAAATTTTGATAGAAAAAATATTGGAATAGGCAAGGATATAATAACAATACGATTAACAAACGGTTCTAATTTGAATTTTGATGTTTATTATCCTGCGGAATATAAATCATTTTTTGGAATAGACACAGCAAATACCGACACATTAGTCATTTTCGTAGATGCAAACGGGGATAATCCGCCAAATGTAGTCGGTAAAGATATTTATATATTAGTTTGGAAGAACGGCAGTTTGCTCCCTGCGGGAAATGACGTAAACACGGATGAGGTCAACAAAAACTGTTCAATGACGGCAACCGGTCAAAATGCAGGTTACTACTGTGCAAAAAGACTTATGAATAACAACTGGAAAATTCCGAAAGATATCGTTTTCTAAAATTTTTGCTTACATTTCCAACTTCTTCAAATAATCTTGGTTTTGTTTCAAGGTTTCGTCGGTTGCGGTGATTGAATAAATTGGTTTTGAATTGAAAATGTTTTTTGCCACAATTTGAATATCTTCTGCTGTGATTGTATCAATATCCGCCAAACGTTTATTTATATAATCCGAACCGTAGTAACTTTTGTTTGAACCAAGCAAGGCTGATGTTTTATCAGAATTTGTTTCAAGCATTGACAAAAGTTTTGTTTTTATTGATTTCTTCGCATTGGCAAGTTCTTCATCAGTAATTTTTTTGCTCATGATTTTTTGGATATTTTCATTAAATCCGTCAATAGATTTTTGAACGTTGTCAAAAGTTTTTTCACCGGTTTCTTGGTTTTCGGTCGTTGTGCCGATATTTAAGCGGAAAACTCCCATATCATCAAGGTATGAATAAGAAGAACCTACCGCATAAGCAAGGTGTCTTTTTTCTCGCAAATCGCTAAACAATCTTGACGATGGAGAACCTCCCAAAATCTCATTTAGCAACTCAACAGTGTCAATATCTTTGATGTTTTTGCTGCGTTTGAATTTGTAACCTTCAATAATATTTGCTTGGTTTTTCTTGTGTACGTCTGTGCAAACTTCTGTTTTTTCAACCGGAGTATAGCGTTCAAGCAAACTTACATCTTTCGGTTTGAATGTATTATATGTGCTCATTGCGTTGAACACTTCTTGTTTAATTTCTGGGTATTTGTCAAAATTGCCTGTAATTACGGCATTTGCTTCGCTTTTTTTAAAAATTTCATTGTAGTAATTCTTGATATCTTGTGTTGTGATTGAATCAAGACTTGAAAGTTTATCTTGTGGAGTAAATTCATTTGGTGTGCCTTTGTACATTATTTTTGCGAATTTATCCATTGGTGAAACTTCATAGCTTTGGTATTCGTCTTTTAGTCTTGAAATCGCATTTTTTACTGTTGTGTCATCAATTTTTGGATTTTTAATTCTGTTGTTGAAAAATTCAAAGGCATCTTTTGTTTGATTTGCAGGGAAATCTGCGTGGAAACCTATTCCGTAGTCGCAAATGCTTACGCTTGAACTTATTCCGTGAATATCAGAAAATTTATTTATTTCATCAACAGTCATATTTGTCGAATCTTCTTTTTGGTAAATATCGTTGAGTATATCTGCAATAGCGGCTTTTTTCGGTGTCCAATCTTTTGCGGTTATGCTCAATCCAAATTCTACATTATCTGATTTTACATCGTTACAAACGACTTCCATGTTGTTTGCAAGTTTGTATGTGTTGACTTTTGATGTGTCGATTGGAGTTTTTTTATTAGCGCCTGTGAATGCAATATTTTGTGCAGCTTTGTGGTTTTGGTTAATTGTTTCCGCTTGTGTTTGTGAAGGGTGAACAACTGTTACTGCTGCTTTATTTAAGTCAAGATATTTTTTTGCAACATTGACAATATCTTGAGCGGTCATTTTGTCAATAATTTTGTTGTAATCTTTGAGAGAATCAACAGTATCATTTAAAAATGCAGAACCAACAATATAGTTTACTCCGCCGGATACTTCGAACGCTTTGTCGTGCGATTTTTTCATTTTGTTTTTAATTGCAGTGAGTTCTTCTTCTGTCGGTGGAGTTTGGGTTATTTTATAAAGTGTTCCGTAAATATCTTTTAGCATAGCTTCTGATTTGTCGTCCGCAACCCCTGTAGATACAAGGATTAGCCCTTTATCATCAGGTCTTGAGCTTAATCTTTCCGGTGAAATATTTATTCCAGTGCCATACTTTCTTTCAAGTGGTGCTAATTTAGAATCGAAAAGTCCGCCAATCAACTGATAAAGCGCTCTTAAATGAACTTTATCTTTTGTGTTGTTATTTTCTGGACCAACAAAACCTATAAATACACTTGTTTCATTACTGGTTGATTTTGGTGAAATTATGTCACTTCTTACAGGTTTTTCTGTTGGTGTCATTTTTTCAAAATGTCTGTTATTTGTTGGCATTTTGTTTGAGTTGAAATATTTTGAAACCAAATCCATCGCTTTTTGCGGTTCAACTTCACCGGTAATTACTGTCACTGTATTTGCAGGATAGTAGTTGTCGTTATAATATTTCACAACATCATCTCTGGTCAAATTCGAGATGTTGTTTGTTGTGCCTGCCACAAGGTCTGATGAAGAAGATTTGATGTTGAACAAGTTTTTAACAGTCTGTGTAAATCCTAGATTTTCGTTTTCGGAAACGCACATGTTAATTTCAGAATTTACGATTTTCTTTTCTTTTTCAAGTTTTTCAAGCAAGAATTTTGGGGATTGAAGCATTCCGGCATGAAGATAAAGTTGGTTTTCAAAATCGTTTTCATCAAGCAAATTTGAATCTATGTAATAATCAGTTTTGTCAAACGAAGTTGAAGCATTTGTTGATGCGCCCATTTTGTTAACTTCGTCAAAGAAAACTTTGTCACCTAAATTTTCAGAGCCATTGAACAAATTGTGTTCTATAAAGTGGCTGATTCCACGTAAATTGTCAGGTTCATTGAAAGAACCTGTGTTGACGTAGGATTTTACGATTGTCGGTCCGTCTTTTGGTACAATAATAACTTTTTGTCCGTTTGCAAGTTTATAACAATGAGCGGTCAATTCATCGTTTAATTTGATATCTTCTGTGTGATTGTATGCAATCGGAACTTTCACGTTCAATGCAGGTTGAGTGACGTTTTGCATTTGAACTTGTGTTGGTTGTTGCTGTGTGTTGTTTTCAATCGGCGATTGTTGTCCGAAACTTTGTTGAGTGACTCTTTTTGTATAAATCGGAGCGATATAATTTTGTAATATTTTCATGAAAAAATCCTACCTATCTATAATTAATAGAAAACTTTCAGATTGAAAAAGTTGCCTATTTTCTATATTGAAATTAACATATATTAATATTTTACACAAAAATATTTTGCCGAGTTTGTAAATCTTTTGTCATTATACTTTTATCGTGAATGAAAATATGATAAGATAAGACTATGTTTACGGGAATTATAGAAGAAACAGGCAAGATTAAGAGTTTTAAAAGGCTTACAAATGGTGCTGAAGTTGAGATTTCTTGTAAAAAAGTTCTTGAAGATACAAGGCTTGGCGATAGTATTTGTGTTAACGGAATTTGCCAAACTGTAGTTGAAATGACTGCAAATTCTTTTAAAACCGGATTGAGTGACGAAACCTTGAAAGTGACTGCTTTTGACAAGGTGAAATGCGGTGATAGTGTCAATTTAGAACGTGCATTAACTTTGAGTACAAGACTTGGCGGACATATTGTATCAGGTCACGTTGATTGTGTCGGAGTATTTTGTAATATTGAAAAATTGTCTGATTTTTATAATTTAAGTTTCAGGTTACCGGAAAATCAAATGAAATACGTTGTTTATAAGGGTTCTATTACAATAAATGGTATAAGTTTGACAGTGGCTGATTTGTCAGAAAATGTTGTGACAGTTGCAATAATTCCGCATACGTTTGAAAATACTAACTTAAAACTATTAAATATCGGAGATGTTGTAAATATTGAAACTGATATTTTAGGGAAATATGTTGAAAAATTTTTGTCTGCGAAAGATAATGAAAAAGGTATAAGTATTGAATTTTTACAAGGAAACGGGTTCATATAATGAGTGAAAAGTTTAGATTTGATAGTATAGAAGAGGCACTTGAGGATTTTAGGCAGGGAAAACCGATAATTGTTGCCGATGATGAAGATAGAGAAAATGAAGGTGATGTAATTGTTTCAGCAGAAAAAGTTACACCAGAGGTTATAAACTTTTTGGCAACCGAAGTTCGTGGTTTGATTTGTCTTGCAATTTCAAAAGACATAGCGCAGCAACTTGATTTGCCGCAAATGGTTGAGCAAAATACAGAAGGTATGAAAACAGCATTCACTATTAGTATTGATGCTGATGAAAAATATGGTGTGACAACAGGTATTTCTGCTTATGATAGAGCAAAAACAGTTGAAGTTGCTATCGCACGTGATGCACAACCTTCTGATTTAAGACGTCCTGGGCATTTGTTCCCATGTGTTGCAAAAGCCGGTGGAGTCTTGGAAAGAACAGGACATACAGAAGCGGTTGTAGATTTGGCAAAAATTTGTTCTCATCGACCTGCAGGTGTGATGTGTGAACTTATGGCACCTGATGGACACATGGCAAGACGTGATTATTTGCGACAATTTGCTGATGAACATGGTATGAAATTCATTTCTGTTGCTGAACTTATCGCTTATCGTTTGAAGTCTGAAAAATTAGTAACTCGTGAAGCAGAAACAATGCTTCCGACACCTTATGGTAATTTTAAACTGTATGCGTATAAAAATCAGGTGAACGGTTCTGAACACGTGGCTCTTGTTATGGACGACGGCTCAGATAAAGTTCCTGCGGTTAGAGTTCACAGTATGTGTTTGACAGGCGATGTATTTCATAGTTTGAAATGTGATTGTAATTCTCAACTTCACAATGCTTTGAAATATATCAGTGAATACGGCAAAGGCGCTCTTGTTTATTTGACTGACCACGAAGGGCGTGGAATTGGACTTTGTAACAAGATTAAGGCATATAAATTGCAAGAAGAAGGTCAAGACACTATTGAAGCCAATATTTCATTAGGGTTTAAATCAGATTTGAGAGATTATGGTACAGGTGCTCAAATTTTGGTAGATTTAGGCTATACAACATTTGACCTGATAACAAACAATCCTAAAAAAATCATTGGTTTGGAAGGCTATGGATTGAATGTTAACGAAATCATAAAAGTAACGTCAGAAGTTACACCGTATAATGAACGTTATATAAATACTAAAAGAGAGAAAATGCACCACTATTTATAAGGAATATAAGATGTATAATACAAAATTATTAACAGTTGATGAGTATGAAAAATTTGAGCCGTTGTATGAAGATTTTAGAAAAAAAGCGGCAGCTGAATACAATTTTGAACTCGAACCTTTGGATTTTGAAGGTTTTGTAGATGCGATAGACAAAGATTTGATAAAATGTATTGTCTTGTTTGAAGATGATAGAATGGTTGCTTTCCTTGTTTATACAACTGCAATTTCAGAAGCTATCGAACTTAATATTATTCATTCAATCAAAAATGAGGATTTTAATGAAGTTTCAAGAGAGTTGTTAGAGAAATTTTTGGATATTACAAAATCATTAAGACGTGAAAAAATTGTATGTTATCCAATGCTGGGTGCGCAAAAAGATTTGATTAGCGTTATTGCAAAATTAGGTTTCAAATTTATCGGGACTGAAGTTTTGCGATTCAGATTTGATACTCCGGATTCTCGTGAACTTTTGGCAAGAGCGAGAGTAATGTCTTTGCCGGAAGATTATCAAGTTGTGGCTTGGAATAACAAGTATCTTGATGATGCTGTAAGAGTTATACATGAATCGTTCAAAGATAGTGCAGATGCATTGTTTGACCCGAGATTTGCAAGTATGGAAGGCACTGCAGATATTATCAATAAAGTTGTAAATAATGTTTATGCTGAATTTATGCCTAATTCTACAAGTGTTTTGTTGTATAACGGCGAGGCTGTCGGTTTTGCGTTTATGAATTTGACCGGTGGAACGATTGTGAATATCCCTCTTGTCGGAATTTTGGAAGAACATCAAGGCAAAGGTTTGTCAACAATAATGTTGAAGCATTCTATTGATTATGTAATCAATGCAATTGATGAATGTAACGTTCCGATTGCTGAAATCAATACGACAACAGAAACCAACAACTTACAGGCTTTCAGATTGTATAAAAACTTAGGATTTATTGAGGATTACAGTTATCCGCAAGCTTATTTACCTATCGAAAACTAGACTTTTTGAAAAAAATAAGTTAAATTAATTCTATGGCTGGCATAAATATCAAAAGGTTTTTGAATAATTTTACGCAGAATTATAACCGACCGTCAACTACTGCGAATACGGCTGGTGCAAATTCATCGTCTGGTGTTCAAAATAGTAACCGTGTGCCTATGGATACCTCAAAACCAAATGTTCCGAGCGGGAGTGCTTTGAGCAATTGGGGGCAAGGGGTTAAAAATGTTGCTCAATCTCTCAAGTTGAATGTTTTGCAAAACGCTGATAGAGCAACGTATTTGAAAGAAGTTTTGAATTTGCCTAAGAATTTGAACGAGTTTGTATATATGGTTCAGCGAAGAATTCCGCAAGAGCAACTTAATAAAACTCTCGCTCAGCAACAACCACAACAAACTCCGCAAATGCACCCAAAAACTATTTCAAATATTCAATCTCAGATTTTGTCACAACAATCTTATATTCAAAATGCAAAGTCTATGCAAAATTTGACTGGGCAAAATAAAGCTTGGCCAAATTCAGGACAATCAACTTCGCAAAATTCAGGCATGATGGGACAGTCCGCAATGGCAAACTCTCAACTTTTAGGACAAATCATTCGTCAGGATTTGAATTTACAACGAAATAATGCCGAACTTATGAAAAATAAGATGTTGACTGAACTTAATGAAATTGATATTGATGTTGAAGCACAAGAAACTGCAGAAATCGCATTGGCAAAAGAATTGCAATCTAACTTGAAAAAACTTGATATTATGTCAGGTGGAATGATTAAACTTGATGTTTTTGCTCAACTTATTCAAAAAAATGGCAAGGCGGCAATTGCAAAACTTATTATGAATATGACAGAGGCTTCAAAATCAGGAGTTTCTGATTTGTCGCAGATGAAAGAAATGGCAAAATTTATCAATGCAAGTATTTCTATTGCTGCAGAAAATAATCCGCAAAAAACTTTGAAACTCTTTTTGTTGATGTATTTGCCATGGTTGCCGCTTGAAGAAGGTGTTGGTTTTGATGTTGAAGTTCAAGAACGAAAAGATGACTCAGGCGAAACAAGCGACAGTATTTTGGTAATTACTGTTACAACATTGAATTATGGTGTTGTTAAAGCAACTTTGTTTTTGGAAACATCAAATTCTGTTCACGTTGATATTTCAAGTTCTGACAAATTCCCTAAAAAAGAATTAAAATTAAGAATAGAAAAAGAACAGGGCTTCTATTCAATGGAATCTGTGTTGAGTTTTAAAACTGATGATAATATAAAACAAAATTCTGAAAACAAACAGGCTGCATCAATCAATATGTCGCAGACTACGGAAATTAACCCGTTTTTACTTTTGATGGCTCATACATTGATTAAACATATTATAGAAATCGACAATAATGCAACTCTGGGGCTAACGACTCACGAAGATAAATTTTAGTGCTACTTTACAAATGTAATTTTTCTGCTATAATCATAGTAATATATGTTAGTGGGTGGGTAGAAATACCCGAAAAATGGAATAAAAAAGGAGTCAAGAATATGGTAGTAATGCCTGTAAGTGGTGCATTATCAAGTCATAGAACAAACTCTTATATGAGTTTTGGCGGACGTAGAGATAATGCTGATAGTGGGGAAGAAAATTTATACGCAAATGATAGCAGAAGTTCTGCAAATTTAGCTAAAGTGCCTGTAGTTGTTTTAATGGCAATGTCACCTGCAATGTTGAATGCAAATCAGCCTGAAACAAAAGCTGCACTAAATGGTTTATCACCAAAAGTTGAAATGGTTCAAGCCGTGCCTGCTGAAACTAAAATGAATGACGCTGCGACAATCGCACCGTTTGAAGAATTACCGGAAGTGCAACAGTCAAGTGGTTATGACCCTTTAAAACAGTATGATTATGATAATAAAAAGATTTTGTTACATGATACTTTTAGACAAAATGGGAAAAAATATCATTTAGTATTTGTTCACCCTGAATATTTGAAAAAAGATGCTATTCATGCCGTTCATATTTTTCCAGACGGTTTTAAATCAGATGAAAGGCACCCGATGCCCAAAGTCACAGAATTTATTGTTCACAATGTTCCTGGGCAAGAATTGTGGGGCAGTGTAATCGTTCGAAGTACAGAGGTTTCTCCGAATTATGAATTTACTGACACATTCACAGATATGAGATTACCTGATGAACAGGCACAAAAAGTTTTGGATTTGATTCAAGATGCATCTAGTTTTATTGATGTAACTAATATTAAATATAATAAAGTTACAACTCCAAAATTAAGACCAACAAGAGTTACAAAAAATTAGTAAAATAAAATACTTATAACTAAAATTTAGCAGGGATATTCGTTATTGGATTGCCCTGCTTTTTTAGTTGTTTGTAGAATGAATATTAACATTTGTAAATATTTTTCAAAAATACCTAAACTTATTTACTACAAATGTCGATATAGACCATGTATGTTATGTAAAAAATGTATGGATAAGTAAAGAAAATGGCAATCACAGAGAACAATAAGATTAAAACTGAAGTTGTGCAAACAGCCTCCGCCCAACAAATAACAGGCGGAAGTACGACTGAAACAAAACTGGTACGCAAACCTATTGATATGACTCAACCTGCTACAGAGTTGAAGAATAATAATAGTGAGATTATTAAGTACTTAAATTCAAAAGAGTTTAAGAATCTTTCTCCTGAAGAACAACTCAAAGCGTTTAAGAGTAAGTATGGATTGGGCTTGTCTGATACTGAAGCTAATAACTTGTTCAATGGTTCTAAAAAGATTGCCGCTGAATTTAACCAAAGAATTGATTTAGAAAACGGAACAGCCTCAACACAATCTGCATCTACGCAAATTCAAACTTCTGCAAATTCTGAAATTTCTGCTAAAAAAGATATTGTACAAACCCTAAAATCTCAAGGTATTGAAAATCCGACAGAATGTGATTTGTATAATTATTTGATTACTCAACAACAAGAGGGCAAAGAATTATCTCCTGAACAAACAAAATTGTTGAAAACTTATAATCAGTTGATTGATAACGGATTTCAAGGCTTGAAGCCGACAGAAACAGAAGTTTCTGAAAAGACAACTCAAACAAGTGAAGAGCAAGCACAACCACAGGCTCAAACACAAGGTGAAACTTTAGTGCCTTTGACTACTGCAATGAATAAATCTTTCCAAATGAAATCAACAAAAGAGAAGTTGAATACATATATGGACGCATACTTGACCAAAAATGATGCAGAGTATGTAAATATGTCAGCAGAAGATAAAAAAAATTATTGTACCGAAAAAATGACAGAATATGCAAAAACTTTCGGTATTCAATTAAATGATAAAAAAATCTCAGGCAGTGCAATACAGAGGGGCTTAAATAATCGTGCAACCCTTGGTGCTATTGCCGTTTTGGAAGAAGCAAATTCAAAAGGTCAAAAAATAGATTTTTCAGACGGAACTCTTATTTCCGGAATGGAAAAGGCAATAAGCAATCAAATGAAAAAAGGTATTAATATGATTTTGGAAAATAAAGAATTCCAAAATAAATCGGCTGATGAAAAATTACTTGCACTTGGATCCATAATTAATGCCGGAGATGAAAAATATGCGAAATTGTCTGATGAAGACAAAATTAAATATTTTCAAAATGCGTTAGTTAAACAAATAGGCTCTTCAAAGAAGGCACTTGCTTCAATTATTGGTGAGGCAGAAGATTCTAAATACAGAGAATCAATGGTTGATGTTGCAACTTCACTGATGCAAGCTTTTGCAACATCTGATAAAACTTTAAATGAATTTACAACTGAATTGAAAAATAACCAGATTTATGCAACTGATATTATTTTAACTGGTGTAAAAGAGGATAATGCTTATCGAAAAACTGCTCAGCTTACTAACAAAGTTGCAAAAGATTTAGAAGCTGAAGGTAAAAAGTTTGATTGTATTTCAGTAAAAGATAAACTTACAGAGATGAAAAAAGCCGGTACTTTAACAAAAGAAGGCGAAACTGTATTGAAACACTTAACATCTGCTGAAGAAATCTTGGATAAAAATCTGCAAAATGAGATTTTTGAAATATCAATCCAAAAACGTCTGGAAATGGCAATTAAAAATCCTTCTGATATTATGACAGAAGATATTGCCAAATATAAAAATGATAAAAAGGAACTAAAAAAACAGGTTTTAGGTAATATTGCCGCTGTCGTAATTGACGGAAATATAGATACTGAAGCGTATGTTGAACAAACTATAGATAAATTGATAAAAGCCGGTATTTATAAAAATAGAAAAGAAGCTTTAAAAGATTTACCTAAATTAGTTCAACTTGGGGCAGTGAACTATTTTGCACAAGATAATGGTAAAGGTGTTGTTAAAATGCAGTTAATACAACCTGACAACCCTGCAAATAAAAAAATTACCAGCACTGCAATTAATGGTGGTATCTTGAGTGAAAATCAACTCACTGAATTTGGTGTCGCAACAAGAAATTCAGGAAGCAAGGTTTTGAACACAATTCAAAACGATGTTTTGACAGACAGAAATCTTACAACCAAAGAACGTGCTACCAGTTACATTTCAAATGTTTGTAACAGTGGTAAGGTAAGTCCGCAAAATCAATCATCTTGGGTTAAAGATTACGTTACTATGACTTCTGTTAAAAACGGTGCAGAAGATACGTTGTATACCGTAAAAGAATTGGCAAAACAGAATAATCCTGCAGTAACTGAAGGCTTGGCTGCTGCTTACAATTCTGTTGATAATAGCATAAAATCTCAATACAAGTCTGTAATTGATAACGCAGTATCTTCAGGAAACTATACGGCAGAACAAAAAGCTAATATCCAAAATGCAATGGCAACGGGTAATATAAGTGGTTCTAGCACAACTAATGCTCCAAATGAAAATTCACAAGCAAGTTCTGCAAATTCCACAACTCAAACAGGAACGATTAATGCCCAAGAAGTTGCAAAAGCAGTTCAAACAAGTCCACAGGTTGGAGCAAGTTCTCCAACACCTGCGCAAATTGTTGCATCTGCGCTACAATCCGGACGGGCTGAAAAACTAGAAAATACTGTTTCAACAACTTCCGCTAACTCAACAACTGTTGATACATCGACAAGTGCAGATGCTTCTGTTAAAAATTCTGAAATTAACAAAGCAAAAGCAATGGATAACGCTCAACAAACAAAGGCTTCTATTGATAACTCTATCAAAAAATGGGAAGAAGAACACAATACAAAACTTTCCGAAAAACAGATTGCCGAATTGAAAGCCACAGTTGGAGCTAATGTTGCCAATGACCTTCTAAACAATGAAGCAACAACAGAAAAAACTGATGTAATTGAAGAAATTGTATCTAATTCAACAAGTATTGCTGATTTATACGATAAATTGGTGTCAATTTATGGCGCAAAAGTACAGGACAAGTTCATTGAAGCGCTTGCGATAAACGGTTCATCTGATCAAATTTCTTCATTTGCACAAAGTACAAAAAATAGTGATGTTATCAAAAATTTGTATTTGAAATGCGATAGTGCAGTGTTAAAATCTCAACTTTTGAATATGTTGCCGCCGACAACAGTTTCAGAAATGTTGAATGCCGGTCAAATAGATGATTTGTCAACGATTGACTATAAACTTTTAGTAAATTATTTGATGGCACACCCTTCAATGAGCAATGGTGAATTTAACAAATATATGCAATATTTGCCGTTTGATGAACGTCAACGAATTTGTAAATTGCGTATGAAGTCAACGTCTTCAATTCGCGAAACTGAAACAAGTGAGTTGATTGAAAATACAGGAGTTAAATCTATTGACAGAAAAGAAACGGCTAAGCCCAATACTCCGGTTAAAGGGTCTGATGAATGGCAAGCAGAAATCAGAAAACTTCAATCTGGAATAAAAGTTCCTCCATCACAGATGTACGATTCTGGTGTTACTTCACTTGAAGATGAGTACTTAGACGTTGGTGCCGGAAGTTCAACAAAGCTTAGATTTGGCGGTCGTTATGACAAATTAACCCAAAAAGGTGCTGTTTATTGGGGCTAACTCTTGATTTTTTAATTCTTTCATGGTCTAATTTCTATACAGCAAGTTTTCTTGCGAGTCTATAGAAAGAAGACAATTGTAAATTGCCGAAAGAAATTAAATTAGCAAAGTTTGCAGGTTTTTGTTACGGAGTAAAAAGAGCCGTTGAAACTGTCAAAAATTTAAAGTCTGAAAACCCTACTCGTAATGTTTGTGTCTTGGGTGAACTTATTCACAATTCACAAGTTATTGATGAATTGGGAAATTTGGGCATTGAAACATTGTCTGAATTGCCTGCCAAAGGTGATGGTATTTGCGTTGTGCGTTCTCATGGAGAAAGTCCGGAAGTTTTTGACAAGATAGAAAACGCAGGTTTTGAGGTTCTTGATATGACTTGTCCAGATGTGAAAAAAGTTCAACAAAAAGCCGTAGAACTTGCGCAAAACGGATATTATCTTGTTATTGTCGGCAAGGCTGAACACCCCGAAGTTGTTGCGATAAAAGCTAATGCATTACAATACAGCGACAAGGTTATCGTGGTAGATTCGCCGGAAGCGGTTGAACCTTTTGCGAAAGACTTGAAAGCAAATAAGAAAATTGGTGTAGTTGTTCAGACAACTCAAATGATTTCAACATTGAATAATGTTGTAGTAGCGTTAATTCCATTGGCAAAAGAGTTGTTGGTGGCAAATACGATTTGCCAAAGTACTGCAATGCGCCAAGCAGAAGCAAAAGAACTTGCAAAAGAAAGTGATTTAATGATTGTAGTAGGGTCAAAAAAGAGTGCAAATACAACACATTTGGCAGAAATTTTGACCGGTATAGCAAATACAATTCATATAGAAACTTCTGATGAATTAGACAATTATAGTGATTTAATTTCTAATTCAGAGAAAATATCAGTTACCGCAGGGGCTTCTACTCCTGATAGTGTAATAAAAAAAGTTTTGGAAACGCTTGAACGTTTCTGAAAACTGGATTGCCACGAAAATCTAACGATTTTCTTGGATTTTGACGGGTCGGACGGCTCAACGCAGTCCTCCCAAGGGCGTGTTTGCTACGCAGCACACTAGCCAAAATCCGCTTCTCGCAATGACGAAATCGGTGAGGTTTCAAAACAATTGAAAAGAAAAACGTTTGGTAGAAATTCCAAACCCGTCATTGCGAGGAGCGTAGCGACGAAGCAATCCAGAAACACAATGAAAATTTGGCGAAATTTTGAGATTACTGAAATTAAAATTAATTATATGTATTCCAATATCGTCATTGCGAGCCTCAAAGAGGCGTGGCAATCCAGAGAAATTAAAAATGAAAGAAAAACATTCATATACATACATTTTATTTAATAAGCGAAATGGTACATTATATGTTGGTGTAACTGCAAATTTAATAAAACGAATATATGAACATAAAAATAAATTAGCAGATGGGTTTACTTCTAAGTATGGTGTAGATAAACTGGGGTATTATGAATGTTTTGAAGATATAACAGAAGCAATAATTAGAGAAAAACAGTTGAAAGCAGGTTCAAGACAACAAAAAATAAAATTGATAGAAAGAAAAAATCCAGAGTGGCAGGATTTATACTATGATATAATATAACCAAACTGGATTGCCACGAAAATCTAACGATTTTCTCGCAATGACGAAATCGGTAAGATTTCAAAATAATTGAAAAGAAAAATGTTTGGTAGAAATTCCAAACCCGTCATTGCGAGGAGCGTAGCGACGAAGCAATCCAGAAAATAACAGCCAAAAAGTACAAAAAGTCATAACAAAGAAAAGGAGAAAATAAAAAATGACACAAGTATTAGATGAATTCGAAAAACTATTAGAAGAAAGTTTTTCAAAAGGACATTCAGTTGCCGATATCGTTGAAGGTACTGTATTGAAAAAAGACCAAGATGGCTACCTAATCAGCGTTCGTGGCGCTAAAACAGAAGCTTTCTTGCCTAACAAAGAAATCTCTTCTGCAGAAGAAGCTACTCCACTTGAAATTGGTGACGAAAAAGAATTTTATGTATTGAAAGAAGAACATGATGAAGACGGTATGTTATTGTCATTGAAAAGACTTGCATTTGCTCAAGCATGGGCTCAACTTAATGATGCAAAAGTTCAAGGTGATACAATCCTTGCTAAAGTTGTTTCAGTTGTAAAAGGTGGCGTTTTGGTTGACGTTGCTGATTTGAAAGGTTTCATTCCTTCTTCTCAATTAAGAACAGGAACTCCTTTTGATGGTCTTTTGGATCAAAAAATCGAAGTTAAAGTTTTGGAAGCTGATCCTAAGAAAAACAAACTTATCCTATCTCAAAGACAAGCTGTTGCTGAACAAAGAGATCAAGTTGTTGACAACATATTGGCAACATTGGAAGAAGGTCAAGTTGTTAAAGGTGAAGTTGTAAGAATTGCTGATTTCGGTGCGTTCGTTGACATCAACGGTATTGATGGATTACTTCCTATTTCTGAAATTTCTTGGCAAAGAATTAAACACCCTTCAGATGTTATTTCTTTGGGTGAAACTATTGAAGTTAAAATCATCAAAATTGATAACGAATTGAAGAGAATTTCATTGTCATTGAAAAGAATGGGCGAAGATCCATGGCAACAAATCGAAGGTCAATTCTCAGAAGGTCAAGTAATTACAGGTACAGTTAACAAAGTTACCGGTTTTGGTGCTTTCATTAACATCTTCCCTGGAGTTGAAGCTTTACTTCCTGTTTCTGAAATGGCTGAAGAAAATATCAATCCGTTCAACAAATTCAAAGTTGGTGACAGTGTAGAAGTTCTTATCAAGAAATTCACTCCACAAGAACACAGAATTGCTTTGAGCATTAAAGATATCAACAAAGATGCTGAATAATTCAAGATAGCTTATGAAAAACGGGAGTCCGATTTTAGGGCGCCCGTTTTTTGTTGACAAAATGTTTTAAATAAATATAATTTTTTTAAAAGTACGTGGGGAAAAGATATGAAAAAGATAGTAAATAAACTTTGTTTTGTCGGAATTGGTGTTATATTAACTTGTGTGAGTGCTTTTGCTGTAATTCTAAATAGTACTCCATATTATGAATGTCCGTCAATGGCAAAATTTTCCCCATTAGTTTTTAGTTCAAACTACTGCAGAACTGATAAAAATTTGAAACCTTCTGAATATTCTGCGTGCTTGCGAGAATACCGTGAAAAATACGGACCTGCAAGAAAGGAATATCGTCTTGGTAAATGTGTACCGACAGAAGTTCTATACACTCAATTAAATTTTGGAACTTCAACTTGTAAAATTGATTTTGTAACCGGTAAAAATCCAAGAATATTGTATGTTGATGCCTATTCGTTTTCTAAAAATTCTGTAGAAAAGGAAAAATGTGTTGAACGTTTAAAATCAAATTTGAAAAAAGCTTATCCAAAAATTGAAGAATAATTGTTTTGATATTTCTTGTCGTAGAAATTTTTTCATGATAGCATATTTTTTATAAACAGAATATGAAATTAAATTTATGAGGTAAAAATATGCAAGCCCGAAGAGCCGCTAGAGAACTAGCTTTTATATTGTTTTCACAATTTGAAAAAAAGATTACAAACTATTCAAAAGAAAATTTGGACGATATCATAATCAAATCAGTAAGAATTTTATCAAGTAATGCAAATGATGAATTGAAAACTGCACTTGGTACATTGATTGATATGCGTAACAAAATTGATGATTATGAAGCAGAACACGAAATCAATTTGAACAGACCGATTGAAGCCGCTAATGTTTCTGTTCCGATTATGATGACTGGTGAAATGTCAGAAAAAGTTGATGAGATGATTGACATTGCTGAAAAAGCATTGTTAGCGCTTGAAATTGCTGAGTTTACAACTCTTGAATCTCAAAACGAAGTTAAGTCTTATGCAATTCAAATAGCTCAAGCATATCAACAAAATCATGAAGAAATTGATGAGATGATTAAAAAATATTCAACAGGTTGGGATTTTGACAGATTAGTTAAAATGGACAAAGATATTTTACGTATTGCTATTTCTGAATTGTTGTATGTAAAAGAAGCACCAATGAAGGTTGTTGTTGATGAAGCTGTTGAATTGGCTAAAAAATATTCAACCGATGATAGCCCATCTTTTATCAATGGTATTATTGCTAAAGTTATTGTTGATAGTGGAATTGAATAATTTTTAAACTTAATTTATAAAAAACGACTGACATTTTGTCGGTCGTTTTTTTATGAACTTTTATTTTTCTTTCTTTTCTCTTATAAACAGTTCGTATCCCAGAAAATCTAAAATTTGTTGAACAGTTCTAAATTTAATACTTTCTTTGGCAAAAGAATTAGACAAACCTCCTTCTACAGGGACTTTCAGGTTTTCTTCATTCATTTTTATTGCAAGTTTGCGCATAGACAATCCTTTGCGCAGAAGTATTATTCTAATTTCTTCGTATATATTCAACATAATAACAGTTTAATTTTATTGTTGATGATTGACAAAAATATAAACCATTGTTATTATATAAAATACAATGATGTATATAAAGTGACAAATGTAAAATGAAAGAAAACGATATTTGTTTTGATGAAGATGAAGATATCATTTTGCCGAATTCTATTTGGGGTGAGTTTGTTTATATAATCTTTGTTCTGTTTGATATAATGAGGTTTTCGCAAGGTCGTGGTGAAAAATTTGTTAAATTAAAACGACAAATATCTTTTTTTAAACGTTGGATGAAAAATCGTTGATTTTATGCTATTATCCAACTATGTTCGGATTTTTTAAAGATAAAATTGAAAATTTAAAACAAAAGATTTCTAATACAACTCAAAATCTGGTTGGAAATGTACTTGCAAATGTTGACGAAAGTGAAGAACGTTATTCTGAATTTACTTTAGATGACATCGAAGATACTTTGATATGTGCAGATTTAGGGGTTGATTATGCGGCTGAACTTGTTGACAAGTTGCGAGCAAAAAAAGATGCAAAGCCATCAGAATTGAAAACTTATTTAAAAAATGAATTCAAGAAAACCTTACAGGAAGCAGGTTCAACCGAATTAAATTATAAAGAAAATGAGTTAAATATATATTTTATTGCCGGTGTGAACGGAGTTGGCAAAACTACTTTGATTGCAAAATTGGCTTATAAATTTAAGCAAGAAGGAAAAAGAGTTCTTGTTGCAGCCGGAGATACATTTAGAGCGGCAGCAGAAGAGCAATTGAATATTTGGTCGGTTAGGGCAGGTGCTGATATTGTGCGCCGAGATAAAGCTGATCCGGCATCTGTTGTATATGAAGCAATTCAAAAGGCAAAAAATGAGAATTATGATGTGATTTTGGTAGATACAGCAGGACGTTTACAAAATAAATTCAATTTGATGGAAGAGTTATCAAAAATTAAAACTGTAATTGATAAACAAGCGTCTGATGCCTTGAGAGAAAGTATTTTGGTAATTGATGCCAATACAGGGCAAAACGGTTTGCAACAAGCAAAAGTTTTTTCTCAGGCTGTGAATTTGACTTCTGTAGCGTTAACAAAGTTAGACGGTAGTTCAAAAGGTGCAATAATTATTGCAATTGCAAGAGAAATGAAATTGCCGGTTAAATTGGTTGGTGTTGGCGAAAAAATGGAAGATTTGAAGTCGTTCAATCCTGATGATTTTATAGATGCAATTTTTGAATAATTGGAGTATTTATGGAGATTTTGGAACACGCTAAAACAACGCTTGGCAATGATATAGAACTAATTGGCAATCCTGTTCAGAACGGAGTTTTGGTAATTGGAGTTTTTCATGGTGATGAACCCCAAGGAAAAATCCTGATTGATGAATATATAAAATTCCAGAATTCAAATGCTATACTCCCCCTCGAAATCTATGCCCAAACTCATAAGAACCCAGAGGTGTGTCTGCGTGAAGATTTCGGTCCCCCTGCAAGCGGGGGACATGATTGTTCGCAAAAATATAAGCGCTATATAAAAATTTCAAGAAATTTACGAAATAATATGACAAAGGAAGAGGGTATTCTTTGGCAATATTTGCGTGGTCGACAAATTAATGGTGTAAAATTTCGTCGTCAATGTCAGATTGGCAAGTATATTTGCGATTTTGTTTCATTTTCGTCTAATCTTGTGATTGAAATAGATGGTGGACAGCATAATTACGGAGAAGGAAAACAAAAAGATATTGAACGAGATTTTTATTTAAAATCTCGAGGATTTAAGGTTCTTAGATTTTGGAATACTGATATTATTAATAATATTGAGGGTGTGTTAGCAGTAATAAATAAAACGCTAACTGAATGTGCCCCCCTTGTGGCACTAGCTGAACCGGCGAAAAATGAGCCGTGTGAAACTGCGTGCCGAATGGCTGTGGAACCGAAATCTTTGATTTCGAAGGCGGGTATAGATGATGTTCAAAGTTGTCGAAATCTTTTTTTTATTCCTTGTTTAAATCCTGATGGTATGCAACTGGGCAAGCGCACAAATTCAAACGGTGTTGATTTGAACCGGAATTTTTCGACCAAAAATTGGGGACAAAATAAGGGAGAAAATGCAACTTGTGATGATTGTACAAGTGATTATTTTGGCGGAGTTGCACCTGCCAGTGAAATCGAAACTCAATTTGTCATAAACGTTATAGAAAAGTATTCCCCAAGTTGTATTTTGGCACTTCACGCTCCGTATAAGGTTGTAAATTATGACGGGCCGGCAAAAGAAATAGCACAAGAAATTTCAAAAATTATCGGTTATTCGGCTGAAGGTAGTATTGGCTATCCGACCCCCGGAAGTTTTGGAACTTATTGCGGTGTAGAACGTAATATTCCGACAATTACGTTGGAATTAGACGAAGAAACACCGGTTGAAAATTTGATTCAACCGATGTTTGAAATTTTTGAGTTGTTAGATGATTTTTATTTGTAATCAAAATATAATGCAGTTTTTTCTTTTTGATTATAAATACCGTAAACTTTTTCCTTGGCATCATATTTAACGACAACACCCATTTGTTTTTGTAAATTTTTATCCTTATACAAAGCATCTAAATCAGAGCGTGTCAATTTGTCGCCATTTTTATCCTTTTTATCGGCTTTTCTCAATTTATCAAAAATACCAAAATTTGTTGTATTCAGGTTAAGTGCAGATTCTTTTGTGGCATCTTTTGTGTTGCTCCATTTATAATATGTTGAAACTTGACCATTTTTTGCGACAGTCATTGTTTCGTGGTCTTGCATTTTTCTGTTGCCTTTAAAGTTTTTTATTTTAACGTTTCCTTCAATCTTAACGTTAAATTTTTGATTGTTTTGGTATTTGTTTACGACTGTTAATGAATCGCCCATAAAAATTTATCCTCCGTTTATCTATATTTATATAAAGTATATATGTTTGTTATAATTGCTAAATTAATTTTAAATATTAATTTTTGTAACTATAAAACTTGTGAAAATTAACCTTGAAACTATTGTTTTTAGTGTATAATTAACGATATGGAAATGAGGGTATTTTATGAAATTATTTAATTCTTACAGTAATACAATAGAAGAGTTTAAACCTATAGAAGAAAACAAGGTTAAAATGTATGTTTGCGGTCCAACTGTTTATGATTATGCGCATTTGGGTCATGCAAGATGTTATATTACGTGGGATGTATTATATAGATATTTAAAGTTTAAAGGATATGATGTTACATATTGCCGTAACGTAACAGATGTTGATGATAAAATCCTTAAAAAGGCTGAAAAAGAAGGCAAAACCCCAACTGAAGTTTCTCAATATTGGTACAAACAATTTGAGAATTCTATGAAAGCTTTGAATACTTTGAAACCTGATATTGAGCCTTTCGCAACAAAAACTTTGGGCGAAATGATTTCTATTGTCAAAGATTTGATAGCAAAAGGTTATGCTTATGAATCTGGCGGCGATGTATATTTTAGAGTTAAAAAATTCCCAAAATACGGATATCTTTCAAAACAACCTATTGATAAGTTGGAAAGTGGCGCAAGAATTGAAGTTGGAGAATTAAAAGAAGATCCGCTTGATTTTGCATTGTGGAAAAAAGATGAAAAGTTTGGTTACAAATCACCTTGGGGTGTTGGTCGCCCTGGGTGGCACATTGAATGTTCTGCGATGAGTAGAAAATATTTAGGTAAAACTATTGATATTCACGCAGGTGGTGCAGATTTGATTTTCCCGCATCACGAAAATGAAATTGCTCAATCTGAATGTGCAAATGGGTGTAAGTTTGTAAATTACTGGTTACACAATGGGTTTGTAACTATAAATAAAGAAAAAATGTCAAAATCGTTAGGTAACTTCTTGACTATTGATGATATGTTGAAAAATTACGATGCAAATACTTTGAGATTGTTTATTTTGACAAATCATTACAGAATGCCTGTTGAATTTTCAGACGAAGCTTTGTCAGCGGCTCAAGCCGGAGCAAAAAGACTTGTTAATGCAAAACAAACTCCGATAAATGAAGATTTAGATATTACATCAACAGATGAATATAAAGCATTTGTTGATGCGATGGACGAAGATTTGAACACGTCAAAAGCGTTAGCGGTATTGTTTGATTTAGCAACAAAGGCTAATAAAGGTGAACTAAACGCTTATACAATTTTGTATAAATTGGGTTCAGTTCTTGGGTTTACGTTTGAAAAATCGTCTTTGTCAGATGAAGATTTGGCAAATGCTGTTGAAAAAGTTTCAGCAGCGTTAGAAAAAAACTTCTGCTCGATGGACGAAATTCTTGAGTTGAGAAAACAAGCAAGAGCAGAGAAAAATTGGGATATTGCCGATAAAATTCGTATTGCCCTAGATAATATCGGTATTGTTCTAAAAGATACAAAAGACGGTACTGTAGTTGAGAAAAAATAAGAAATAAGATGAGTAAAAAGAAGCCTTTTTCAAGGTTTCTTTTTATTTGTCATATAATGAAATTATGAGAATTTTTGGGATAATATTTTTGATATTTTGCGTGTTGGGTTGCGAAAGTTGTTTTGCTTCTTCTTTTATGGGGAACTTGCCGCAATCTGCTTTGCAAATAGCGCAAGACTCTGAATTTAACAGTTTGTATGGCGATATTCCAAAATCCAAAACAGTTCGTGTCGGTATCGGAACAAACGGTTTTTCATCTTACACTTGGACAACTGCTTCATTATACGGTACGGGCGAATTTGAACTATATAATAACAATACGTACATTGATACTTATGATGGTGAAAATGTCATAAATGTTTCAATGGTTGGTAAAATTTTTGTATTGACTGACAAATGCGGTAATGTTATTGCAAAAGTTTCAGGACCGGTTGTATTGAAGTCGGATTTTGGGTTTTTAGGTGTTAAAGACCTCAAAAGAGCGGGCAAAGATGCTGTTTATCGCAGACAATTAGAATTGATTTCAACACCAAATGGTGGAAGTTTTTATATTGTAAATTCCCTTGAACTGGAAGAGTATTTGAGAGGGGTTGTACCAAATGAAATGCCTGTTTCGTTTGGATTAGAGGCATTAAAAGCGCAAAGTGTTGCTGCAAGAAATTATGTTTTGTCCCCTAGAGTTAAGGCTAATCCCAATTATGATGTGGTAGATTCTGTTGCCAGTCAGGTTTATTTTGGTGCAAATACAGAAAAAGAACTTTCTAATAAAGCGGTTTTAGAAACGACCGGAATTGTTGCTATTTATAATTGGGATTTGATATTGGCTCAATATTCTTCAACTGCCGGTGGGTATTCTGAAAGTTATAAAAATGCTTTTTCAGACCCTTTAACAAAACAATTTCCTGCTCCTGATAAGCCATATTTACACGGAGTTCCTGACAATCCGGCAACACCGGTATTAGATAATGAAGAAGCAGCAGAAAAATTTTATAAATCAAAACCAAAATCTTATGATGTTAATTCTTCGTATTATCGTTGGACAAGAGAGTGGAACGGACAAGAAATTCAAGATGCAATTCAAGCAAATATTGCCGCTCAAAGTGCTACTGGATTTGTAAAACCTGCGGTAAAAAAGGGTGAAACAATTGGTATTGTTAAAAAGTTGAATGTTTTACGTCGTGGGGTTTCCGGTAAAATTATGGAACTTGAAATTCAAACTGATTGTGGAAATTATGTTGTTCAAAAAGAACTTATGATTCGTCGTTTGTTGACAAAAGATGGAAATGCCTTGCCAAGTGCTAATTTAGTATTTGAACATGAGTATAACGAAGATGGTGATTTGATTTATGTAAAAGCTTATGGTGGCGGATTTGGTCATGGTGTTGGAATGAGTCAATACGGTGCCGGATATATGGGCAAAGAGTTGGGCAAATCTTACGAAGAAATCTTAAAACATTATTATTCAGGCATAACGTTAGCGACTGAACCTTTTATTTTGTCTGGAAATCCTACACAAAAATATTACAGTCAGACTTTTTTCGCTCCAAACGGAAATGCAATGCTAGTAATTGATAATAAATACAAGGCTTCATATATTGATATTTCTGTAAATGGAGTAGATGAAAAAGTCACTTTTGATACATCAGATAGATATAATGTTTTGGATTTGTCGAATTTTTTACATAACGGTTTGAATACTGTTGAATTTAAGTACCCTGCTTCACAAGGGCAAAACAAGGGATTAAGAATGTATATAGAATTGGTAGAGAAGAATGGAAAATAATAACGTTATAAAAGAAACAAAGACTCCTAGTGTCTTGAAAGCGGCTTGGCTTATTGCAGTTGTGACAATTGTCAGCAAATTGATAGGGTTTGTAAGAGATATTATCATTGCAAACTATTACGGTGCTTCAATGGTATCAGATGCATATTATTATGCTTACCAAATATTGTCCTTATCTTTGATTTTGTTGGGCGGAGTTGGCGGACCTTTCCATAGCGCTACTGTTGCAATTTTTTCAAAACTTATTCCAAACATAAATGACAAACCGAGTGAGGAAGTTAATAGACTATATTCAACGTTTATGAATGCTACAATAATCTTTTTTGTTGTGCTATCTGTCATTATGTTTATTTTTCCAAAACAAATTATGGGGTTAATAATTTCCGGTGATTCTCAGCAAATGATTGCGTTGGCTGCAGAACATTTGAGAATAATGACACCATTGCTTTTGATTGGTGGAATTGTCGGTATTTATTACGGATTATTGATTATTTATAAGCAATTTATGCTGCCGAATTTGTCACCGATAATTATGAGTTTGTCTATAATAATTTTGGTAATGCTTGTACCAAATGACAATAAAGGTTATGCTCTTGCTTGGGCAACAACAATCGGTGCGGTTTTACAGTGGATTATTCAATATCCTAATGTGAGAAAACTCGGTTATCGATTGAAACCGGTTTTTGAATTCCGTAATAATCAACATTTTAATGAAATTTGCGAATTGTTGTTCCCTGCGGTGTTGAGTTCTACTGTAGGACAAATTCATATTTATGTTGATATGTTCTTTACCTCATCAATTTCAGAAGGTGCGTGGACTGCAATCGGGTATGCCAATCGTGTGTTTCAATTCCCTGTAGGCATTTTGGTTACGGCATTTCTTGTTCCGTTGTTTCCGATTTTTGCAAAACTTGTTGCTGATAATGATTTTGAAGGTATTAAAAATTATTTCAACAAAGGTGTTGGGGTTTTGTTCTTTGGTGCAATTCCGATTATTATAGGAATTTTGGTAGTTGGGCTTGATGTTGTAAGACTTGTTTTTGAACACGGTGTGTTTGACGAAAATGCTTCATTTATGGTGACGGAAGCACTGTGGTTTTTGTCTGTTTCAATTATTCCTTATGTGTTCAGAGATTCTATAACAAGAGTTTATTATTCATTCAATGATTCAAAAACTCCATTTTTGGTTGCATTTTCTTCAATAATTTTAAAACTTTTACTAAACTGGATATTGATTTCTAAGTTACATTTTGGTATTGGTGGAATTACTCTTTCAACTTCATTTGTAACTTTGTTCAATGCTGTAGTTCTTGGTATTTTTATTACAAAAAAAATGAAAATGGATTATAAATCATTGTTTATAAACTTGTTAAAAATGACTGTTTCGGGTATTATTACTCTTGGAATATGTTGGTTATGTGCAGTTGAATTTGACAAGTTTGTACATATCAGTGCAAAAGTTCCGTTTGAAATTTTAAAAATATCTGCTATCGGATTTATTTGTTTGGCAGTTTATATTCCATTAAATTTAATTTTCAAGATGGAATATGCAGGCGAATTGTATAATAGATTGTCGGCAAAATTTTTGAGAAAATAGGACAGTTTTAAAATTTCATAAGAAGAGTTAAGTTAGTGTTATGAGATTAGAGATTGGTTCAAACATAGATAATAAGCGTGTTCGCTTGGATTTTAGAAAAGATAACACTCGTGCCGTATATATGCCGAGTTATCAAATTAAGAGTGCTAAAGCAGATGAATTTGTCACTAAATATAATAAACAATCGTCTTTTTTGAAAAAGTTAACGGCAGTGTTTGTTGGTGCATTTGCTATAATTGGCGGATATTTGGGGGCAAAATCAGAACGAAAACTGTACAAACCTCTTGGTATAATTCTTGGAGCATTGTCAGGGCTTGGTGTCGGTGCTATTATTTCTAAGGAAAAACGTAACAAGTTGATGGATAAGTACGAAGTTAAAGATATTTCGGATATGTAAAAGTTTTAGGAAGTGTGAATGGAAGATAACAAATTTAAAAATGCAGAAGAAAATCAAACCTTGATAATACTTGGAGTTTTAGGGTTTTATTTTCTTGTTGTGTTTTTTATTTTGTATATGTTTTTACTACATCGTTTTTCTTTATTGACGTCTGTTTTGAGCGTTGTAGTGTTTTCCGGAATTTATTTTCCACGTTTTTGGATAATCAAAAAAGTTCTTAAAAAAGATGTTATCAAAGTTTTTGATAATTCAATTTATGTAAATGGGCAAAATGTTGATTTTACTGAAATTTTAGACTATCGAGTTGAAGACAAAAAGCCTCAAGTTGTATTTTTTGCGGCTTCTAAAATGGTTGTATTTAACGAATCTGTTTTTTATTTGAAATTGAAAGATAAAACTATTTCGTTTACTGCCATTGGGAGTGAAAAAATATCATTATTGAAATCGTTTTTTAATGAACTTTTGGAAAAATAATTAACCTTTGCGATAATTTTCAGGGTCAAACATTTTGAATTGTAGTGCTTGCATCAGGTGAATTTGTTGGATTTGTTCACTATCAGCAAGGTCTGCAATTGTTCTTGCGAGTTTTAAAATTCTATCATATCTGCGTCCTGAAAGTTGGTATTTAACGATTGCAATTTTTAACATCTCACGAGATTTGTCATCAATTGGACAATATTTTTTGATTAATTTTGATGTTAATTCGGCGTTTGTCAAGATATTTTCGTTTTTGTATCTTTCTATTTGAATTTTTCTTGCTTTAATTACTCGATTTCTGATAGTTTCAGATGTTTCTTCTTCGCTTGTTGAATTGAGAAGTTCTGTTGGAGTTAGTCTTGGCACTTCGACTTGAATATCAATTCTATCAAGTAGTGGACCTGAAAGTTTTGCTAAATATCTGCTGATTTGGAAATCTGTGCAGGTACAAGGTTTCTCTTTATCTCCTAAAAATCCGCAAGGACAAGGGTTCATTGCTCCTAACAGAATGAACTTTGCCGGATATTTTATTGAATGTTTTGCTCTTGAGATTACGATTTCACCGTCTTCGAGCGGTTGTCTTAAAACTTCTAAAACTTGTCGAGGAAATTCTGCCATTTCATCTAAAAATAAAACTCCACGGTTGGCAAGTGTTATTTCTCCAGGGGTTGGTGTGCTTCCCCCGCCGATAATTCCGTTTGCTGATGCGGTGTGGTGAACTGCTCTAAAAGGACGTTTAACCATCAATGGTTCATTATCTGATAATAATCCGCAAATACTGTATATTTTTGTAAGTTCGAGTGCTTCTGAAAGTTCTAATGGTGGCAAAATCGAAGAAAAACATTTTGCCATAAGAGTTTTTCCAGACCCCGGAGAACCTGTCATCAATATGTTATGTCCGCCTGCTGCTGCAATTTCTAGTGCTTTTTTGGCTTTCTTTTGACCTTTTACATCTTTAAAATCGTATGTATAAATTTGTTCGGTCGGTTTGGTTAAATAAGCCTGAACATCAACAGTAGTTTTAGGTATTGGAGTTTCTGTAAAATGATTGACGACTTCTGTCAAATGTTGTGCGCCGTATACATTTATTCCGACACACAATGCTGCTTCATTTACATTTGCTTTTGGAACGATGACATTTTTGATCCCTGCATCTTTTAGTCCCAAAACAAGCGGTAAAACCCCATTGACACCACGAATTGAACCGTCAAGTGATAATTCACCAATAAAGGCATAGTCATTCGTCTTTTCCGGTAATAGAACTTCTTCTTCTATCAATATTCCAACGGCAATAGGTAAGTCAAAACTTGTTCCAACTTTTTTCAAATCTGCCGGTGCAAGATTTATTATGACCTTTTTAGCCGGAAATGTGTAACCGGAATTTTTTATTGCTGATTTAACTCTATCTCTGGCTTCGTTTACGGAAGCATCAGGCAAGCCGACAATTGATATTGCCGGTAATGAATTTACTACATCAGTTTCTACTGAAACTATGTACGCATTTAATCCGATTACTGTTGTTGTTTTGACTGTATTAACCATACGGCTAGTATAGCATAATTGAGCGAATTTGTCTTTTCCGTAAAATTATGCTAAAATTAGGCTGTAGTGAGGAAGAAGAATGAGCAAAGAAATTTCAAAATTAAATAATGATATAAGTTATATTTACAGGTATAATGCAAATACTCCGAGAATGGCTGTATGCTTGAATATGTCAATCAACAATCCTGAAAAATCAGCAGGTATATATCCATTGATGGCAAAATTGTTTTTGCAAGGTACAAAGAATTATAACTCAGAAGAACTTGCAACCGAATTGGAAAAATATGCAATTGATTTGTCATGTGAAATTTTTCCAAATTATTTGCAATTCAAATTTGTTTGTTTGAACGAAGATTTTTCAAAAGCAGTTGAGCTTATGAATGAAATTATAACAAATTCAACTTTTGATGAATTTGAAAAAGAAAGAATTAAATCAAAAGGAGAAATTTCTGCAGAATTGGATTCTCCTCGAGCAATTACAACTGATGCATACTACAAGACAATGTTTGAAAATCATTACTATGGCAACACGATGACAAAAGTTTTGGAAAATCTTGATAATCTTTCAAAACAAGATATTGTTGATGCTTATCAAACAATTTTGAAAACTAGTAGAAAAGTGTTGGCTATAGTTGGTTCATTGAATAAAGACGAAGTTTTGCCGTTGATTGAAGATACCATAGGTAAATTGCCAAAATCTGTCGATGGCGAATACAATATTGAAAAACCTATATTGTCAGGTGTTAAAAAAGTTGAAAATACAAAAGCAGATATAAATCAGGCTCATATTTTGAAAGGCTGGCAAGTTCCAACTTATGGTGAAGCATATTATCCGGCATTAGTATTGTTAAATATTATTCTCGGTGCTTGCGGCTTGTCTTCAAGATTGTTCTTAGAACTCCGAGATAAAAAAGGTTTGGCTTATGTTGTGAGAAGTTCTTATGAAACTTACAAATATGCAGGCAACTTCATGATTTATATTGCAACAGAAGCTAAAAATATTGATGTTTCTTTGAAAGGTTTTAATGAAGAAATTTCAAAAATTAGAACTTATCCAGTTTCAGAAAAAGAACTTGAAGATGCTAAAAATAATTTGAACGGTAAATGTGCGTTCTTGGAAGAAACTAATATTCAGCAGGCATGTGCTTATGCTAAATATGGTGTAATCGGTTTTGATTTCGATTATACCGAAACATTGAAAAAACAAGTCCAACAAGTTACTATTGAACAGATTTTGGATTGTGCGAAAAAATATTTCACAGAAGACAAATATGTTCTATCAATTACAAAACCTTAACTTGTTGTCTAATAGTTATAAATAAATTTTTAAATGACAATTCTTAGATATGAAAGGATTGTCATTTTGTTTAAAAAAATTATAGCGTTTGTAATAATCTTTTCTATCACTAATCTTGCCTGTTTTGCTACTGTTGAGAATTCTAAAACATTGAAATTGCAGGCTGATATGTCTGAGTATGATTTTTCGACAAATGTAAATATTGAAAAACTTTTGCGCAAAAATCTCCAAAGTTTTGGGAATATAATTTATACAATAATTCCTATGGGTGTTGTTGTTAGTTTTGATAGTTTTTTGTTTTTTGATGATGGAAGTGATGAATTGCGGCAAAATTCTTATTGTATTTTGGATATTATAGCAAATTTGTTAGCATTAGTGAACAAATCTTGTCTTGTAGAAAGTACAACCTCTGCGAATTCATTTTATAATTCCAAATACAATTCAAATTGGGAGTTGTCTATTGTTCGTGCCGGTAATATTCAGGAATATCTGATTTCTACACGAAAAATCCCGCCGGATAAATTCAGAGCGAACGGCTTTGGTGAAATCATGCCGGTTGTTCGTTATCAGGGAAAAACTCAAGAACGCATAAATTTTATTATATTTAACTATGAAGAATCGTTTAGACGATAGATTGTTGGAGTCGTGCAGTTCTGTTTTCGCTGAAAATATTTTTAAGTTTCATGATTGCTTGAGCGTGAAGTTGGCAAACTCTTGATTCTGACATGTTCAAAGTTGCACCGATTTCTTTCATTGTCATGTTTTCTTGATAGTAAAGAACCATCAATACTCTTTCTCTTTCAGGTAGTCTTAATAGTGCTTTTTGCAAGTCTGTTTTTACGTTTTTTTCTTCAAGTCTTTCTTGCGGATTAAGTTTGGTTGAATCTTCAATAGTATCAATGATTTCCATACTATCTTCAGAAGAACCTCGCTTGTCATATATTGATGTAATTGTCACATCTTCAGCCATAATGGTGTTGACTTTTTCAACGTCCATATCCAGATAGTTTGCAATTTCGCTTGATGTTGGAATTCTGCCGTATTCTTGTTTCAAAACTTCTGCGGCTTGTTTAACTTCTTTAATTTTTTTTCTTACGCTTCTTGGTAAAAAGTCTTGAGAACGAATTTTATCTAAAATTGCGCCTCTAATTCTAATCAATGCGTAAGTTTCAAAGCGTGCATTTTTTAGAGGTGAAAATCTTTCAACAGCGTTGATTAAACCTTCAACACCGTATCCTGTAATATCTTCAACAGAAATTGTTGCAGGTAGAGAAACCTTGATACGTCCAACTGCATAGCGAACAAGGTAAATATATTGAACAATCAATGCATCTCTTGACTGTTTGTTTGATTTATCAGCCAAATATTTGTTCCAAAGTTCGTTTAATTCGCTTTCTGAAAGTCTTTTTATGTTGTTGTAGGATGTAAAATCAAAGTTTTGTTCCATTAGCCTGCCCAATCTGTTCCTTTCACTCTCTAATTCTATAATATCCTTAAAAATAGTCATCATTTAAAAAGATGATAAACAGTGAAAATAATTAAAGTCGATTTCAAACAGAAGGTGTATTTATTTTGCTTATTGGTTCAATTTTGCAATTTTAAGCCCAAAAATTTCTTCAATATTGACCATGTTCAAGATATCAGATATTAAAATTTCAGGAGCAAAAGTGTCAATTTTGTCATAATCAGGAAGTTGTCCCAATATATTCACTCCGGTAAATTCTTTCAATATTTGCGGATAGTATTTTTCTTCTAAAATTTCTGAATTTTCGTTGAAACGGTTTAAAATTACTCCTAAAAATTTGCAGTGATTTGTGTGTATATAATTTAAACCTGTTATTACACGTTCTATTGGTGTTTTTTTTGTATCAACAACGAGGATTAGCGGTAGATTTAGGGTTTTCACAATATCAATTTCTGTTAAGTGTTCGGCTATCGGAGTTGAAATACTGTGAGAACCTTCAACAATCTGGCAATCTGTCATTTTTGCAGATGCTTGAAATTCTGTGTAAATAGTTGTCAAATCTATTTTTACATTGTCTTCATAAGAACTTATAAAAGGTGGAGCAGAACTTCTCAATACATAAGTTGAATCAGTTGTGATATTTGGGTCAAATTTTTTTATGACCGTCAAATCGGGAGAAGTTTTGAACCCATGCAAAAGTGTTGCATGGGTTTGTATAGGCTTGTATACAGAAGTCGAATAAGAAAGACTTTGCATTGTTGCCGCAAGACCTGCCGTAACTATAGTTTTACCTGTTTGTCTTTCTAAACCTGATATGAAAACCTTTAGCATAGCTTCATATTATCACGAGTCTTTATTTATTGCAAAATAAACTTCCTTTAGGCGCTTCTTCGTAATATGAGTGTATAATTGGGTTGTAGAAACATCACTATGCCCTAAAAGTTCTTGAACAACTCTCAAGTCAGCACCGTTTTCAAGTAAATGAGTAGCAAAACTGTGTCTTAAAGTGTGTGGGGAAATATGTTTGTGGATTTTTTCGCCTTGTTTTTTTATAAAGGTATAAATATCCTGTCGAGTGATATTTTTTCCGTTTTCTTTTAATAATAAACGTTTGTTTTTGTCTAATTTATTTTCAAGAACAATGATTTCTCGTTGTTTTAAATATTTTTTTAGGGCTGTTTTTGCCTTTTCTCCAAAAGGAACAAGTCGTTCTTTAGAACCTTTTCCGTAACATTTTACGTATTTTGAACGTATATCAATGTCAGTTATGTTTAGATTTGCAAGTTCCGATACTCGCAATCCGCAGCCGTAAAGCATTTCCACTATGACTTTTTCTGTCGGATTGAGGTCAGAATTCAATATTTGATTCAAATCTTCTATTGTCATGACTTTTGGCAAGTGTTTGGGAAGTTTTGGTTGCTCAAGGGTCAAAATCGGATTTTTATCACTGTATTCATTGGCACAAAACCATTTGAAAAACCCTCTCATTGAGGCAATTTTTCGCATTACACTTGTTGGAGTATACTTTTCTTCTTTTAATTTCAAAATATATGAATTTATATCAGAACGTTTAATATCAGTGATGTCGTTTTCGCCCTTGTTGTAGCAAAAATCAACAAAGTCGGTTAAATCTCTTCTATAGGCTTCTAAAGTATTTTGAGCAAGCCCTTTTTCGACTTCAAGATATTCTAAATATTCTGAAATAAACTGAATATTCATACGTTAGATTATACTCTTTTTTTCAAAATTAGCAATTAGAGGTTTCGTTTACAAGTTTGAATAAGTTGTCTTCACCAATTCCGCATTTCAAACCTACCGGAACGAAGTTTTGTTTGAATCGTTCTATTGCAAATCTGTCTGTCATTCCTGAAATATAATCGGTTACAATTCGGATTGTTTTTTCTTCCGGACAAATAGGTTTAAGCGTGTTGTAGTATAGGTAGAACAGTTCTTTGATTACTCTTTTGGCTTTTTTCTCTTCAATTTTGGCTACTGATCTTTCGCTATAAACATTTTCAAACATCCAAGTTCTTAATTTTGTTGTGTATTCCCACGCTTCTTCGCTCATTGAGATGTCTTTTTTACCTATTGAATTTTTAACAATTTCAGAAATCATTTTGTTTAGTCGTTTGCTTTGACTTGGTGAAAAGTATTCAATACAGTCTTTTGGCAAGTCGTTTTGCGAAATTACACCTGCTCTGATTGAATCTTCTATATCATGGTTAATGTATGCAATTTTATCTGCAAGTTGGACGACTTTACCTTCCGGTGTGGTTGGCTTATAACCCCAAGAGTGGGTTCTGATGCCATCAATTGTTTCTTGGCAAAGATTTAGTTTTTCCAACTCTTCGACAACTCTGACACTTTGTATATTGTGGTGAAACCCGTCTGGACATAATTCGTTTAAAACACTTTCTCCACAGTGTCCAAAAGGTGTGTGACCAAGGTCATGCCCAAGAGAAATTGCTTCGACCAAATCTTCGTTAAGGTCAAGCGCTCTTGCTATTGATCTTCCTATTTGAGAAACCTCAAGTGTGTGGGTTAAACGAGTTCTAAAATGGTCATCAAACGGTGATAAGAAAACCTGAGTTTTGTGTTTTAGACGGCGGAAAGCCTTTGAATGTAAAATCCTATCTCTGTCACGTTGAAAATCTGTTCTCATGTCAGATTGTTCTTCTTGAATTTTTCTTCCTTTTGAAAATTTTGCTTTAGTTGCGAATTCGCTAAGGTAGTCCAATTCTCTATTTTCAAGTTTTTCTCTTATATTTAATCTTGTCATAATCTCCCCTTGTATCATTATCTTAGCAAGAATAAAACCTTTTCATATCCTTTCTTTGTAGGATATTTAGGCATTTTGTTGTAGTTTTGCTTTTGCTGCTTTGTGTTTTTTTACTTTGTTGTCTGCGTAAGTACCGATTCTGTTAACGACAAATGTTGCAACTGATGCGATAGCCAAGCCTTTTGTGCCATTGAATAATTTAGCGTTGCAGTATAAAGGTACACCAACGGCAGCCAAAGCAGGAATACCGTATTTAAGGGCTATTGATGTTCTTTGGTCATTGTCATCAGCCTTTCCGAGATAATAACCCAAGGTTCCGATAGAAGTTATCATAGACAACAAATCGGTAGGTGCAGAACCCATTGTCAAATCTCTTAGTTTATTTACAAAGTCTTCGGTTTCAATTTTTATTGATTTGTCAAGTGATTTCACACTTTGCGTGTAGTATCTTTCAACTACTTTATATTCTTTTTCAGGTAAAAGTTTTTTGTAAATTTCTAAAATATCTTGAATTTTGCCTTGTTTGTAATCTGTCAATGTTTTTGTCATATTTGCTAATTCAGCGGTCATTTTTTCGCCGTTTTCTTTTGTAATAAATCCGTCTTTGTTTTCTTTTACACTTGATGACAATTCTCTGATAGTTTGTAAAATCTTGTTTTTCAATTCTTCACGAGAATTAGGCTTTTGCACGAATTCTTTCATGTCGTGTTTTAATGATTTGATGTAGCCGATACTTGATTTATCACTTGCTTGCGTTAATCTTGTAATATTATCAAGTGAATTTTCGGCAGATTTTATCATTTCAGGTTGAGTGTAAGAAAGGAGTCGTCTTTTTGCCCAAACATCTTTTTGCAACGCTTCTCTACCTTCGACAATTTTAGAATCAGCGATAAATTTGTTATAAACATCATGGCTTAAAAATGTTTTTAATTTTGATAGATTGTTTTTTAGTTTTGTGCTGATTTGTTTTATTGTGTAGTAACGTTTCATTAGCGCATTAGCAGTAAAATGCTCTTCAAATAAATTTTGAATTTCTCCATCTTGCGCTTTAATTCTTTTTGCCCATTCTTTGCGTGGAAGTTGAATTCCATTGATATTTATGATTTGGTCTGAGTTTGCATTTAGATATTGACGTAACGTTCTATGTGATGTAGTTTGCGCTTTGATTAGACTGTCTTCCGCATTTGCATATTGACTAATAACGGAACGACGTCCGATACGTTCAAATGTTTTTCCTATTTTGCGGTGTATATTGCCCGTAAATTTAGTTAGCCTCATGATTTTTTCAAACAATAAATCTTTGAAGGTTGTAAAGTTGTTAACGGCTTCACTTTTTTTCGACATTCCGTCAACAAGTTTTATACCTGTTATGTAGGCTTTGTCCATAAAGTCATGTTCTTTTTTACCGTTGATTTTTGCTTTTTCAAGTTGTTTTTCAAAATAAAGTTTTAATTTATTTGATATTTGAAGAATTTTTCTACTGCCACCACCTCGAACGATAGCAAATACAGCGGCTGCAGTTGCAACAGTTGCACCGGCAATAGATAGACCTATAATTTTTGTGTTGTTTGTTTTTCTCGCTTCTTCCGGAGTAATAATTTTTATATTTTTAATAAATTGGTCAGGAGTTTGGCTAGCGCCAAGCGTTTGTTGTCCTTGATTTTCGGGCAACTTCTTATTAATCCAATAATCACTTGGATTTGTTTTGGTTGTTATATCATTGAATATTGTTGAATTCACTGAACTCATTTCACACTGACCTACATTATTTTAAAGGTTCGGGCAGTCGTAAAATTGCTAAATTCCGAGATGTTTTTAAAGTTTTATTAAGGAAATAATTCCATATCAATAACTTTTGCAACTTCTAAGGCTGAATTCTTTGAAGAAAGTAACGCTTTCACTTCGCCCAATTCTTTGATATTTTTTTCTCGTTCTTTTTTGTCGTATAGTAGTCTTTCTATTTCGAACGTTATGTTAATAGTGTTTGCATTTTTTTGTATCAACTCAGGAACTATGGATTTGTCTGCGATAATGTTCGGGAGCGAAACTCGTTTTATACATCTAACCAACAAATAAATCCAATAGAAAAGTTGTGGTCCTTTGTATGCGATAATCATTGGCGTTTTGTATAAACACGCTTCAAGTGCAACTGTTCCTGATGCTAAAATCAATGCATCTGATGCACTTAACAGTGCTTGATTTTCACCTTTAATTACTTTGACGTCCATATCTTGAAAATATTTGTTATAAACTTCGTCAGAAAGATTTGGTGCATGTGAAAAACAGAACTGTAATTCAGGGTGTCTGTGTCTTAATCTGTTTACGGCATCTTTAAATACAGGCATGAGATGTTTTAGCTCAAATTCTCTAGACCCCGGAAATACTGAAACTAACGGTCTATCTATATCAAATCCGTGTTCTCTTAAAAATTCTCTTTTTCCAACCGGTGCAGGTAGTTGAGATACCAATGGGTGTCCGCAATAGTGTGTATCAATACCATATTGCGCATATAAAGGTTTTTCAAATGGAAATATGCATAATACCTTATCTACAAACTTTTTGATTAGATTTATTCTGTATTTACGGCTTGCCCAAACTTGTGGCGGAATATAGTAAAATACTTTAATTCCGGCTTGGTGTAAAAATCTAGCAATTGTAAGATTGAATGCACCATAGTCAATCAACAAAACTAAATCCGGTTTATAAGTGTTTTTTAAGTAGTCAATCAGAGATTTGCCCAGTTTGTAATGGTTAATTATTATTTGTGGTGAAAGTCCGACAGCGGACATTTTTTCTTGGTTTGCAAAAAGCTTAACACCTTCTTTTTCCAAATTCATTCCACCAATGCCTTCAATTTCCAAATCACAGTTCAGCGCTTTAAGTTCTCTGACTACGTTTGAAGCATGGATATCTCCTGAGTATTCACCTGTAATAATAAATAACTTTTTCATTTATACTGCCATTATAACTATATCGTGGTCATCTGCATATTTGATAACTTTTTCTTGGTCAACAATTATTGTTTGATTTGCTTCAACTGCAATAAGTGTAGCATTTTTGTGGTGCATTGTCTTTAATGTTCTCATTCCTATTGCAGGAATATCAAAACGTCTGTCTTGTTTAGGTTTTGCTACTTTTACAACTACTGCATTTTCTTTTGCTAATTTTGCACCACGTTTTATACAAGCATCAGTGCCTTCAATTGCTTCTACTGCCATAATCATTTTGTCTTTAATTACAACAGATTGCCCAACGTCAAGTTTGCCCATTTCTTTTGCTAACCAAAATCCGTAATTAACATCGTCCATTTGGCTTTCTGTAGGTTTGTGTTTGCCTAAAACACCAGCAGGAATCATTAAATTTTTGATGAAAATTGTTTGGTCAAGAACTTCAACACCAATTTTTGCAAGTTCTTCAACAATCATTAACATAACTTGATCATCGTTAAGTCTTGACGCTTCTTTCAACAAGTCAATAGCACGTTTGTCAAACTTGTGTAATTGCAATAGAACTTTTTTATGAACTTTTCCCAAGAATGTAATTTGTTTAATTTGTTCTTCTTTTAAAATTTGTTCAATTCGATTAACTTCTCCTGGGTGGCAAGAGTAAACCTTTGAACAGTATTTCTTTAACTGGTGAACATTGTCTTTAGCCAGTGAAATACAAACAACTTCAAAGCCGTTTTCTTTTGCATATTGAGCCATTCTTATAGGCAAAACTCCGTCGCCTGCGATTAATCCTTGTTTGTTTTCTAATGTTATTGACACTATCTAATCCTCTTTTTACTGTTATTTTAATGAATAAATCTTTTTAACTTCTTCCGTTGGTAATATTTTAGCACCACCAAGAATTTTTGTAAAAATTATTGTTTTTGCATATTCTTCCGCTAATTCAATGTTTAAATAAGTTTGTTTTATACTTTTGGCACCTGTAATCACTCCATGATTTGCCATGAGTACTATATCATAATTATCGAAAAATTTTGAGGTCTTTTCAACCAATTCTTCACTCCCAGGAAGTGCGTATTCTGCAAGTGGAAACTCATCAAAGCAATACACAATTTCAGGAGAAACTTTTTCATTTAGTGCAAGTCCTGAAGATGCAAAAGCGGTCAAATGAGGGGAGTGCATGTGAAAAACACTGGTTATATCCGGTCTTTTTTTGTAATATTCGATGTGCAAAAAGCGCTCACTTGAAGGTTTGGGATTTCCGCTCACAATTTTTCCTTCAAAATCGACAATACTAAAGTCAGAAAGTTCTAAGTAACCGTTAGCAGAACCAGATGATGTGATGATAATTTTATCTTCAAACTTTGCAGAAATATTGCCGGAAATCCCTGGGGTATAACCCTTGTTTCCCGCTATTTGTCCATATTTAATAAGTTCTTCCGCTATCTTGTTTAACATCTAGTCAACTCGTTCCTTGTTTGGGTCTTCCAAATTTATTACTTGTGCATATTGTAACACTGCAGGTTTTACTTTGTCTTGTTTAGTTTTTGTGGTGTTAGATTTTGCATTTTTGGTATTGGTTTCATTTGTGCTACTTGGTGCAAATGCCACTTGACGTTCTTCTGATTTTTGTTCTTTTCCTAATCTTTCCGGATTTTTGATTTCCATTCTTCCATAGTTAATTGTTGTACCTTTTGTATCAAAAGCAACATCAAATCCAAAGTAAGTCGTTTGTCTTACAAAGTCATAACCAAATCTTATTTTTAAATCGTCCGGTCCAACAGCAACAGCAAATCTGTTTTCTTGGAATAATTTACCGTTTGGAGAGTCATCACTCAAAGTAACAGTACCAGACCAACCTACAGATAGGTATTTGTTAATTCTGAAGATTTCTGAAATATTGACAGATGAACGACCGTATCTGTACATATCAAATCTAGGCATTGGAGTGTGGTCATCGTATCCTGAATGATAGTAACCGATATCTTGCATCCATCTTTTGTATTGAAGGTGCGCTCTAGGACCGACTCTACCGATAAATTGAGTATCACCGGTTCCGTATAAAGCCGCAGAACCTTGCAAAACTACGTCAAAGTTGAAATAAAATTTATGTTCAGGATTTTTGTAAGAATACAAAGCCTGTCTTATTTCAGCCATATAACTTAATTTTACTGTAGAAGTTCCCGTGCCGTTAATTTTTTCGCCGTAGAAGTTTCTGTCGTTATCTTCCATCAAACCAAAACCTACACGGTGTCTGAATGTCAAATTCTTTTTTTCAGCCAAGAAGTCTGGGATAACGTGCGCTTTGTCATAGTATGCTTCAACCATATACTTAGGCATTCTTGCACCTAAGAACCAGTTATCCATATAGGAATTGACAGAATATTGCAAGAATAAATTGTCATCTAAACGTTGGAAACCTTTTAAAAAGAAGATATCATTAGCAGAACCATAGCCTAATTCTGTAACGTTGAACGGAGCACGATATTTTAACGCACCACCAAATCCGAATTTACTTTTGTAGTTCAAGAATGGAATAACTTTCATTACAGAACCGTTTGGACCACCAAATGTAAATCCTGGACCGATAAACATACCTAGTTTTCTGCGGCTTCCGAATTCAGGATAATTCGCTTCGAAATAATCTCTTTGTTTGTTTGTATATGCTGTCAAAGAAGGCCAAGAAAACAAATGATGTCCGTTTTTGTTCACTTCAATGCCTTTTGCCTTTATGACATCGTGATTTTTTCTTGCATCAATATAAAGATTTCTTATGTTTATATTGATATTGTTTCCTTCCGGATTACCTAAAAAATATGATTTTTCGTCTTCACTAAGAACAAATCCTGAGAAGTTAGGACCAACCATTCTTGATGCTAATCTGTGAATTTCTGATTGGTCAGAGTGTATGTAACCATCTGTCATCACAATTAAGCCATCTTTTTGAACTGCATGTTTTGCATTCAACTTCATTTCGTTAGGTTGCGCTTCCATATTCTCAGAAACAATAGTTTCTTCGTTCAAATCTATTTCTATGTAATCCGCAAGTGTTGTCATTCCGCTTCTTTTAACTACAACATTGTCAATACATTTCAATATGTTTGAATCTTGGTTATAAGTCATTTTGTCTGCAATAATAGTTGTACCTTGTTGTGGTAACACTAATACTGGACGTCCTGTTGCAACCATATCACCTGTTTCGTCATCATAGTTTACATTATCTGCGTCAAGTTGAAGTTCTTTTTGAACTACTTGTTCGCTGATTCCGGATTCTAAGGACAAACTTTCGGCATTTTGCACTTCTGAATCAATTTGTTCCTTTATTGATTCTGTCAAAGTTCCTTCTTCTGATATAAGGTTGCTATCTTCTTGAGTTTGTTCGAGAGTGGAAGTTTTTGATTTTTTGTGAAATCTGAATTTGTGAGTTTTTTCAGTTTTTTCAATATCTGATTTTTCCGAATCATTTTGAACTTTTTCTGGTCTGTTGTAGAAGAAATCTGTCAATTTTAATCTAACTTGTTTGAATAAAGGCGCACGACCGTCATCAAGTTCTTTGTATCCTCTTCCTTGATAGTCAAAAGAATATCTGATTTCAGAATTTTCGGTAGTTTTTGTATGAACTACAGGAGCGGTTTCAAAAGGCGAACGGAAGTATCTTTCGGTTTCTAAATCTTCCGGAGTTATTGCAAAATCTTCGTACTCACTGCTTTCCACACCGAGCGCAACGCTTGGTATAGATACAAATGCTATTATAAGTGCTGTTATCAGTTTCTTTTTCAAGTTAGGTTTCCTTTTTAGATGTAATTTAACGGATTTGTAGGTTTACCGTTTACTCTGACTTCAAAGTGACAGTGAGGTCCTGTACTGTATCCGGTCGAACCTTCTCTACCGACTTGCTGACCTTTTTTTACAAATTGACCGTTGCTTACGGTAATTGCTGACATGTGTCCGTATAGTGTTGTAATCGGTTTACCATTGATTACACCGTGGTCAAGGATTACAACTTTTCCGTATCCTCCGTACCAACCTGCATAAATAACTTTTCCGTCATTTGATGCTTTGATTGTTCCGCCGTTAGGTCCGCCAATATCAATACCTGAGTGGAAAATTCTACTCTTGAATATTGGGTGAGTTCTCCAACCGAATTGTGAGGTTATCGGACCGGATATCGGATATATAAATCCGGAAGATGATACTCGCACTTGCGAACCACCGGATTGAGAATTTCTTCTTGTTAGGCTTTCAATCATATTTTGAATACTTGCTGATTGTCTTGCCAATTCACGTTCTGAACGCTCGTAGAAGTTTTTATCTTTGTTAAGCTTATCTATCATGACCTTGTTTTCCGCAATTGAACTTTGAATTGTTGATTTTTGGTCATTGATATCTTTTATTGAAGCTTCAACTAATCTTCTTTGTGCTTGAACTTGTGCTTTTAATGCTGCAATTTGATTAGCTTTTGCTTTTACTGCTTGCATTCTTTTGTAATCTTCACGAAGAATTATTTTTTGGAAATATATTGTATCTAACAACGTGTTGATATCAGGAGAAGTCATAATACTTTCAAACATGCCGGTTCTTTGGTGTTTGTAAATTTGTCTTATTCTGGATTTCATTTGAATATCCATTTCCCTGAAATCGTTGATAGCTTTGTTTAATTGGGTTTCCATAGATGACAAGTTTGCTGATAGCGCATTATATTGAGCAGTTGTGGCTTGAAGTCTTACTTGCGCATATTCAAGTTTTTGCTGGTTTTGGTTAAGTTTGTTTCTTTCTGATTTTAACTTGATAGCAACTTGTTTTTTCTTTTGTTGGTAATAATAACGTTGGTTATTTGTTTGCTTCAACTTTTGGTCAAGAGAATATCTTGACTGAGCAGCAATAGACATTGTTCCGCAAAGTATACAACTTCCGGTTATTATCCAGCATATTAAAAGTTTTTTAAATAAATTCTTCATACTCTTGGTTTTGTTATTAGTTCATTGATAAAAAGCCGATAAGCACCGGACTGATGCACATTAGCAAGAATGCTACAGTAATCAATATGAATAAAATTTTTCTGTGTTCTCTAAAAAAATTCATAAATCTCCCCTTATGTCATACTAACATTTTACTATTAATAAAATTTCTGTGCAAGACTTTTAAGCTCATGTAACTTTACAAATGGAAAAATGAACTTTTTTGATTTACAATCGTTATATAGGTACAGAGGTTAAAATAAATGAATGATAAATGCACAAAATATGAATCTTTATTTGTTTTTAGGTCCGAAGAAGAATTGAATGAACATATCAATTCTTGTGAAGATTGTCGTTTAGAGCACGAAAGAATGCAAAAAGTTTCAGATTTAATCAAGGAAGCAAAGCCATATTTTGTTGAAAAAAGAAAAAATTTGGCAAAAGTTAAAGTTGCCTGTGCATTGTTTATGCTAATGCTTAGCGGAACGACACTTGGTGTTATCAATTTGAATACAGATGTTTCTGATACCTTGAAGTACGGAACGACTTTGAGTTCTGAGGATTTAGGGCTTCCTGTTGATTCTTACGGCTTAATTTATGTAGAATAGAATGTACGGTAAAAAGATTTTTTGATGGATTTTGAAAAAGTAATTAAAACAAATAAACAGAATATCAAAAGCATTATTCGCCTCATTACAAAAGAAGAGAATGAGGATATTGAGCAGGAAGTTTATTTGAAAATTTGGAAGAATTCCGAAAAATACAACGAAAAAGGTTCTATAAAAAGTTGGATTTCTTCTATTGCAAAAAATGCGTCATTGGATTATTTAAAATCTTCTTACCATAAGGTTTTTCAGACTTCTACATCTGACGATTTTGTAATGGAAAGTATTAAAGATAAAAAAATTACACCGGAAGATAACGTCGTACGACTTGATAGGCAAAAAGTTATTGTTAATGCGATAAATTCACTCAAACCAAAGTTCAAAGAAGTTATTATGTTGTGCGAAATCAACGGATATTCTTACGAAGAATGTGCAAAAAAGTTAAATTGCCCTGTTGGTACCGTGAAATCAAGAATTTATAACGCTAAAAAAGAACTTGCGGAAGTTTTGAAGGATTTGTTATAATGGATATGAGGAAGGATATTATGTTAAAAATATTTTTGGTATTTGTATCAATATTATTCTGTACAGTGAATTGTACTTTTGCGACAACTCCTAATGTGGCGCAAAAATCAGATAATGTATCAGTTATGTACAAAAGACCTTCCCATGACCAAATGAGAAAACAGTTTGAACAACGTCTGAATTTGACCGATAAACAAAAAGAAAAAGCAAAACAAATTCATAAACAAGGGCAGGACGAAATGCGACCTGTTATGATGAAAATTCAGATGAGAAGACAGGAAATTGAAACCATCAGATTGACAAAACTTCCTGAACGTGAAATGTCTGAACAAATTGACAAGTTGAATAATGAAATTTCGAATTTGGAAAAACAAGCAAGAGATATCCGAAAAAAGAACACTCAAGAATTTGAAAAAATCTTGAACAAAACTCAACGTGCAGAGTTAGAAAAAATGAAAGCGGAAGGTCGTGCAAGATTTGAAAAAAATCACCAAGCAAGACCACCGTTTCAAGGTCTGGGCTCTCCAAACTTTTTGTTTAAACCTCTTTTGCCACCACCTGATATGAATATGGGAAAATAGAAGCATTTTACGTGTCAGGCAGTGCCGTGACCTACATTTGGCTTTGAAATTTTGTTCAATGTTGAACAGATTCTGAATAACAAGAAAATTTATTTACTCATTGCATTTGCAAAAATTTTCTAAGTTTTCTCCAATGACGAAACCCTTGGTAATCCCACCAAATAGTCATTCCGGGCTCCGATCCGGAATCTGTTTACAAAGATTGTACAAATTTGTTATTTACTTGGACAGATTGTTACAAAGCGAACCAACGAACCTGCGGTGAGTTGTGTGAGGTGAGTATGCGTAGGCGAAGCCGAAGAATAATAATTTTATAATATATTATAATTCTTACCACGGGTAATCTTTGGCAAATTTCCAATCATCTTTTATGATTTTATATGCACCCATTTGGCTTGAATCATACATACCCCAGAGCGTGGTTGTTATGATTATGCGAAAAAAGACATCAACCCTGGTGACAAAACTAAAGGCTATTGGGCTAGTTTGAAATAAAGAGTTTCTATCTTTGTCAAAATAGAATTTTTCGTCTAATTATTTTCGGATTTTGCTTGGCGTTCTTCGTCGGCTTTGATGAAGGCGCATTCTTCTTCAAGTCTTTTGTCTTCCATTGCATCAACTAAATCTTGAATTGTTTTGAATTTCTTTAGAGCAAAACCGGTTTCGGCAAGCAAAACGCAATCATTACAGAGTCTGTATTTGTCGTATTGGATTGAACCCGCAAGACTTTTTTCTTTACCGCAACAATCACAGTCAAAGTATTCGTTTGCCATTTCCGGATTTTCTTCAAGGTCATCTAACACCATTTGTTCTGCAACTTGTTGCATTTCTTTTACGATTTCTTCTTGTGTCTTTTCCATTTTTATAATCTTTCTTTATTTAATCAAATCTTTCATTTTTTCAGTTGCTTCGGCAAGTCCTGTGAATACGGCTCTTGAAATTATACTATGACCGATGTTAAGTTCATACAAATTCGGAATTTCGTGCATTCTGTGAACGTTTTCATAGTTTAAACCGTGACCTGCATTTACTCTCAAACCTAATTCTTGAGCAAGTTTTGCGGCATTGAAAAGTTTTTGAAATTCTTTTTCTTCATTTTCTGAACCAAAAGCGTTGGAATATTGTCCTGTGTGAAGTTCAATGAATTGCGCACCTGTTTGAGCAGCTGCTTTGATTTGAGCCTCGTCAGGGTCAATGAATAAGCTTACAATAATGCCTGCATCTTTTAACGGTTTCACAAATTTTGTAACTTTTTCAAGTTGTCCGGCAACGTCAAGTCCACCTTCTGTTGTCACTTCTTGTCGTTTTTCAGGTACCAGACAAACTGAATTCGGTTTTATTTCCAGTGCAATTTGTTGCATTTCGTCTGTTACAGCCATTTCTAGGTTAAGTTTTGTTTTTAATGTTTTTATTAGAGTTCTGACATCTTCGTCTTTTATGTGGCGACGGTCTTCTCTCAGGTGAGTAGTTATTGAAGTTGCGCCGTTATTTTCGCAGATTTCTGCTGCCAAAATCGGACTTGGTTCTACTCCCCCTCTTGCGTTTCTTAATGTTGCAACGTGATCAATATTTACACCTAAAAGCATGTTTTATACTCCTTTTTGTTAAAATTTCATTTTGTTAATCTTCAATAATGCCGTGTATGATGGCAAAATTGTAATTTTAGTATCTTTATTTCCGCTTGAATTTGTAGCCATTTCAATTGCTTTTTTGATATCTTCTTCTATGACTATTTTATCAGTTGGAATTCCTGCGTATTTCAAACGAGTTGCCATATCTTTGGCTCTTATTCCTGATGTAATAATCGGGTGTTTTGCATTTTTTAGTTGCTCAAAATCGCTATCCCAAAGCCACGAAATATCTCGACCGTCAGCGTAGTTATCGTTAATCGCAATGACTATATTAGACTCTAAATCAACGGTTTTTAGAACTTCACTTGCTCCTGTAGGATTTTTTATGAGTTGAATAAGAGTGTCGTGCCCATTGATTAAACGTTTTTCTGCACGTCCGAAAATTGATTTATATTCAGAAACTGCTTGTCTGATTACCTTGTAATCTATCCCAGCCAAAAGGGCCATAGAAATTGCACTTAGTGCATTGTATGCATTATATAATCCGACAAGATTTAGTTTAAAATCGTAGCAATTGCCTTCGTGTTCGACAGTTAATTCTGAATAGTCAGTAAAAACTCTTACATAGCCTTTAAAATTCGGCTCTGGGCGGGTGTAACCGCATTTTGTACAGTAATAATGACCTTCTTGTGCAAAAAATCTTTTGCTATACTGTAACGGTTCTGAACAAATACAGTTAAAAACTTCTGTTGGTGCGTTTGATGAGCCTTTGTGAACATCAGAACATATTTCAACAGATTCAAAACCGTAGAAAAATGCTTCTTTATTTTTGCCCAAGTTTGTTACCAACGGGTCATCTGCATTTAAGAGTAAGATTAGTTTTTCATTTTTTTCTATTGCGTTTCTGATAAATCCTGCTGTTGTTTCAAGTTCTCCGTATCGGTCGAGTTGGTCACGGAAAAGGTTTGTGACAAGCAAAAAGTCAGATTTGTAATAGTCATACAGTTTTGTTAAATACGCTTCGTCAGATTCTAAAACCGCATAGTCAAAACCCTTTGAAAATGGTGAAATATTTAGGGCAAAAACATTTGCAATCCCAGTCAACATATTTGCACCTTTTACGTTATGTAAGACTCTGTTTTTGTCAGTTTCAAGGATTTGAGCAAGGAGTCCTGATGTCGTAGTTTTTCCGTTTGTTCCTGTTACTGCAATGGTAATACCTTTTTTCATATAATCTTTGCAGTATTTCAGAAAATCCGGACAAATTTTTAATGCGAGTTTTCCGACAAATGATGTTCCTGAAGATTTGTTCAATATTTTGATTGCTAAATATGCTGATTTTGCTGCTAATAATGCTACGTAATATCTGATTCTGCTCATAAAATAGTCCTTTAGACGTATTCAAAAATTCATCGTAATATTATATATTATAAATCTAATATATAACAAAAGTGAGAAAAGTTGAAAGATGTTAAATTTATTTTTTACAATAGTATTTGTTGCAGAAATTATCATTGCTCATTGGTTAATTTCTAAAATTATAAAATTGGACAACTATGTGAAAGCGTTGAATTTTCTTGTAGTTGATAGGCAATCCGAATTGAAAATTTCTCTAAAAAGCGCAAGATGTTCTGTAAATAAAGCGATGCTTATGTTTGCAAATATAGTTACGTTTATTAATGCAAAGCAAAGCCAATGCAAAACATTGTTCAGCAAAAATATATTGTCTGCTATCGGTTGTTCTGTATTGAAAATTCCGTTCAAACAAATGTTTGCGGTTTTGGATACCGTTTTAACCCTGAAAAGATTGTTCCGTTTCTAAAAAGCATACAGGACAAGGCTTTCGATGGAAACTATTGAAATTGTCAAAAAAATATGATAGTATTTAGAAGAAAGATGAGGTTTACAACTATGAGTAAGAATAACGATGCGTTTTTATTTTCAATGGGCATTGTTGCCGGTGTTGTTGGCGGAGTTATAGCAGGTGTTCTTTTTGCACCAAAATCCGGTGAAAAATCAAGAGAAGAACTTAAAGAAGCCGCTTGTGAATTTTATGACAAACACGCACCGCAAATTACCGATGCGAAAAAACAAGCAATGGAATCCATTGATTTGGTAAAATATAAATTGGAAAGACAGTTCCGTAAGTTGAATAATTCAGTAAAATCTAAAAAAATGCAAAAAGCAAAGGAAATGGAAGATTCAGAAAACGGTTCTACAGAGAATGAATTTGATTATTAATTAACAGTAAAGGAAAACACAATATGAGTATAGAAACATCAGAAATTATTTTGAACGGCGGATTAACTTTCCTTGCTGTTGCAACAGGTATCATTCTAGTGTTTGTCGGCTATTATTTGGTTAAATTGCTAAAAGATGCAGCCGTATTAACAAAAAATCTCAATGAAACATCTTTGATTGTTAATACTGAATTAAAACCGACATTAAATGAACTAAAAGATACTATGAAATCAATCAATTCAATTATCCAAAGCACAGATGAGGGTTTGGGCAATGTGAAATCAGGCTTAGAAACAGTAATCACAAAAACTCAATCATTTTCAGACAGTGTGTTTGGCGGATTTTTGAAAGGTTTTATGACAATCTTTTCATTGTTCAATCGTAAAAAATAGTAAACTTTTAGGCAATGAAAGTTCACACAAATGACTTTATAATATAGTCGATAGTTTTAAAAGGAGATAAATAAATATGTCAGTATCTAAATTTTTAGCAGGTTTTGTTGTTGGCGCAGCAATCGGTGCAGTAACAGGAATTTTGCTTGCTCCAAAATCAGGTGAAGAAACAAGAAAAATATTAGCAGATACAGCACAAGATATGGCAAGACGTGCTGATGAAACTGCAAAACAAATTCAAGTAAAAGCAGACGATGCCGTTTCTGATTTGCAGAAAAAAGGCGAAGAAATCAAAGAAAAATTACAAGATTTGATTGCAAAACAAAAAGAAGCAAAACAAGATAATGCTGAGGCTCCGGCTGAAGGTTAATCTTTTGAAAATTGTATCTAAGGAGAGGTCGCATTAGCGGCCTCTTTTTTGTTTGTTAATTATTTATGCCTTTGAAAAGTAGGTTTGCGTTGCCGCACCAACGGTGATATTTTACGTGTCAGGCGGTGCCGTGACCTACGTTTTATAATGTCGAATTCCTTGTAAGTTCCATCAACCGGTCATTCCGGACAGCAGGAACGATAGTGAGTGTGTGATCCGGAATCTGTTACGATATTAAACAGATTCTGAATAAGATAAAATCTACGCAATTGAAATTGCTTGATTTTTAATCTTTTCAGAATGACGTGAGCTTTGGAGAGGTGTGTTCTCTTATTTTATTAATTTGCCAGCATTGAAAAAGTAGGTTGACGTTGTCACACCAATATCGTTATTTTACGTGTCAGGCATTGCCGTGACCTACGTTTTGGCTCTGAAATTTAAGTTCAATGTTGAATATAAACTTCTGGATTACTTCGTCACTTCGTTCCTCGTAATGACACGTAATATTATGTTCCCCACTTGCGGGGGAACCGAAATCTATGATTTCGAAGGGGGGATAGTTGCCATGCAAACCTCATCATGTTACGTGTCAGGAGGTGCCGTGACCGATGTTTTGGCTTTGAAGTTAGTGTTCAATGTTGAATATAAAACTAAGCCGATTTTGCCATTTTGTGTTAGAATGGCATGACTTGAAATATTTTAAATAAGTTATAAAATTAGTATATAATTTGTAGATAAAATAGGATTTTTAAATGTTTAATAATGATTTTTTGAATAAAGTTAAGGATTTTTTTGCATCTTCAATGTTTATAAAAATCTTTTATTTGTTGGTTTTTACAATCTCAATTACGGCGATAATTGCTTCTCAAAATTTCTTTTTCCAAAGTATTGTTGAAAATGGAATTAGTAAAAAAGATATTATTGCTCAAAAAACTTTAACGGTAGAAGATGTTAAAAGAACTGAGCAGCATCGTCGTGAAGTTGGGCAAAAAGTCGAACCTATTTTAGTTCCGGCAGAAGATGATTTCATTAAATCAAATTTAGAAACGATTGAAAATTCTATTTTACAAATTCGTAAAAAATCATCAACAGAAGAAGAGAAAAAATCAGAGTTAAATATTCTTTTGGACTTGTCAGATAATGCGAAAAAAGAATTTATTGTAAATTATTTGTTGAATGTTGATGAACAAAGTTTGAGAGAAGCGTTTGACAAGGCTTCAATTTCTTTGGTTAATATCTTACGTGTCGGTATTACTGAAAAAGATTATGCGAGAGATAATATAAAAACTCTTATCCAAAATAATCTTGTGCCAAATGTTTCCAAACGACAGGTTTCTGTGATTTCTGCAATATTAGAACAGGTTATTGTTCCGAACCTTGTTGTAGATGAGGCGGCAACTGAAATTGCTAAAATGAATGCGCAAGACTCGGTTAAGCCGTACAAAGTGACATTCCAAAAAGGTGAAAAAATTGTATTTGAAGGTGAACCTGTTACTAGATTAAAACGTGATGCATTGAGAGAAGCAGGATATAACGTTTATGAGTTGAATTGGCAAGGTATTTTGTCAATTTATATTCTTGTCTTGTTATTGACAATGATTTACATTGCTTATTTGAAGGTTGCAAAGTTACCATACTTGGAACCTCGTTATATGGCGCTTTCCGGAATGTTGGCGGCGCTTGCGTGTATCACGGCGGTAGTCTTGCCGGTTGGCGCTTCGCCTTACGTATTGCCAATTCCTGGGGTAATTATTATTGCTTCAATTTTTCTTAACCCGAGAGTTGCATTCTTGTTATCAGTTTTGTTAATCATTGCTTTGACTGTCGGAATGCAATATAATGCACAATTTACTATTGTATTTTTGATTTTGTCTTTAATCGGTATGATTACTATTTCAAAAATCCGTTATACAAGACGTTTTGACCTGATTAAAGTAGGATTTAATTTGGGTGTGTCAGGCGTTTTGATTATGTTGAGTTTGTATTTTATTGACAAATGCTTGATTGACGTTAGTAACGCATTGATATTACGTAATTGCGTTTATATATTTATAAATGGTGTGATGAATTCAATCATTGTCTTGGGTGTTTCTCCACTATTGGAAAGCACTTTCCAAATAATTACACCTTATGGTTTGGCAGAACTTGGTGATCATAACCAACCTTTGTTGAAACGTTTGCAAATGGAAGCACCTGGAACATATCATCATAGTTTGATGGTTTCAACTTTATGTGAGGCTGCAGCAGAAGCGATTGGTGCTAATCCGATTTTGGCAAGAGTTGGTGCGTTTTATCACGATATCGGAAAATTGAAACGTCCATTCTTCTTTGTAGAAAACCAATCATATTATAGTATTGGTAATCCTCACAACAAACTTAATCCGAGATTGAGTAAAATGGTTATTACTGCTCACCCTAAAGACGGTTTGGAAATTGCGAAGAAAAACGGATTGCCTAATGTGATTTGTGATTTTATTATGCAACATCACGGCGAAGGGGTTGCTAAGTACTTCTATAATCAAGCAGTATTAGAAGAAGGTGCGGAGAATGTTAAAATGGAACAATTCCGTTATACCGGTCCAAAACCAAATACTAAAGAAACTGCTATTTTGATGATTGCTGATGCGGTTGAATCTGCAGTCCGTGCGATGAAAGGTGCGACAAACGAGGAAATCGAAAATATCATAGATAAAATTATTGTTGAACGTTTGAATGACGGTCAGTTGGCAGATAGCCCGTTGACATTGAAAGATTTGAAAGTTATTGCAATGACATTTAGTCGTATTCTTCGTGGTATGCAACATAATAGAATTAAATATCAAGAAAATATCGCAGAAGAATTTGGCAAAAACAAAATTGAAATGCCAAATGTAATATTGGACGAAGATTTTGAAAAGAAAATCCATGAACTAGAAGAATCAAAAAATGGAAAGACAAAATCACAAGATGATGCACAAAAAACAACCGAAGATGATGTCAAAAACGATAATGATGACAAAGATTTAGGCTCAGGCGGAAGTAAGGATTTATAAAAAATGGTAGAGTATAATTTAGAATTTGAAAATGAATTTGAAGGCTGGAAACCTGATGAAAAAGATATTTTAGAAAAAACTAAAAAAATACTTTCTCATTATTTGGCAACTCCTGAAATTTATGATAATTCTTGTCTTGCGGGATTGAAGTATGACAAAATTTCATTTGATTTCTTGTTTTGTGATAGTGAAAAAACTCATATAATCAATCGTGATTATAGAAATAAGGATTATCCTGCGGATATTATTACATTTGCGGTGTTTGCGGATTCTCCTGATGAAGAAAAATTTGTATTAGATATGGAAATTAATTTAGGTGAGGTTATAATAGGATTAGATAGGGTAATTGATGAGGCGGATAAAAAAGGTATTACCAAAGAAGTCGAATTGTTATTCTTGATAAGCCATGGAATAATGCACCTGTTGGGGTTTGACCATCAAACGGAAGAAGATTTTGACTTTGTAGTATCTCATCAAAAGAAGGCTCTGGAAAGTATAGGGATTGTTTATGACAAAATATAAGAAACAAAATTTTTCAAATACCTTCAGAAACGCTCGTAAGGGTATGAGATTAACTTTTAAAAGTGAACGTAATATAAGGGTTCATTTGCTAATTGCAGCCTTTGTGTTGGCAACAGCGTTTTGTTTCCATTTCTCGGTTACAAAATTTTGTATTCTATTATTGACAATTTCTGCGGTAATTTCGGCAGAAATGTTCAATTCAGCGATTGAATTTTCACTTGATGCAATTTTTCACAACAGGTATTCAAGAATGGTTGGAATGGCAAAAGATATTGCTGCAGGAGCGGTGATGATAGTGTCAATTTCTGCGGTATTGATTGGGGTGTTGTTGTTTGCTCCGTATGTAATCAATATGTTTTAGCAAAGGAAAAGACCTTACAGAGTGCAAGGTCTTTGTTATCTTTTACCGAAATTTTGCATGAACAAGAATTAGTTGTTACTCAATACAAGGTGCAAAGTTGCCAAATTCTTGATTGATAACATTGTATGCTTGTTGTGTTGTTCTTCGGAAATATCAAAGATTCTGATAATTCTTTGGATTTCTGCCAAATCTTTATATGAATTGATTTTATAAACGTTTTCGATTGGGTCTGTAACAACTGACATGATTGTGTTTAATTCTTGTTCCTTCATTTCTTTGAAAATCCTCATTTCCTATGTACTCTTATATAAAGTATTTTTTTTTGTAAGAATTGCCTTTTTTGAGTCAGTTTATTAAGAATTGTTAAAATAGAAAAACAGCGAAGCGCTGCGATGCGGTATTGGTATATGTTTCACGTTATTGTGTGCGAAAATCCAGAAAAAGCATGAAATGGAAAAGCATGTTGGCATTGCCACGTCAACAGCGTAAATTTTACATGTCAGGCGGTGCCGTGACCTACGTTGGGCATTGAATGAAGTGTTGAATATTGAAAAATAATGTTCCCCGCTGGCAGGCACTAGCTGAACCGGCGAAGAATGAGCTGAGTGAAACTGCGTGCCGTATGGCTGGAACCGAAATCTATGATTTCGAAGGGGGGACAGATTCTTACAAAGCGAACCAACGAACCTACGGTGAGTTGTGTGAGTCTGTAT
>CAVHEM010000044.1:0-3415 GCA_963635055.1 Bacteroidaceae bacterium
ACAAAGATACAAATATAATTGCAAAAAGTTTTTTCATAATTTTCTCCTAATATTATAATAAAATTTTTTATTCTTTTGAAGGATTATACATTAAATTGTATATACATTCCGAAAAATCTACAACTTGTTTTCCATTTCTTAAGCATTCTTTTTGGCGATAATACATTGTATTAAGGTTGCTTATTAAATAAATTTTATAATCTTCTGAAATATCTTGCCTATTTATAATCTCTTGTAATGATTTTTGATATTGAGTATCTGAATTATAATCTAATCCATAAAATAAACCTTTAAGAAAATTAAATAAATCACTATCTTTCATATTTTATCCCCATTTTACTTTTTGTAATTTATTATTTATAACTCTAATAATCTTACTTTAACAAAATACTATTTTTAATACCCACAATTACAAGTTTCTACGCTATAACGACTTGCACCATTGTCATAAATTGTAAATTTATATGTATCTTCAGGGTTTAGTGGATTCATAAGTACTGGGTGTTCGCCAACTCTATTTCCTGCGGAATCAAAGGTATATATTTCTACGTTAGGGTTGAAACATGTCGTACTTGAAGTATTTTTTACAATGCCTTCAATTTTTTGCATTCCATACCCCATGTTGACAAGACGACTATTTACAACTTCAATAGTTGCTTGAGGTTGTTCAATTTGTTTTGGTTCAATATTTCGAGATTGTGGTATATAATATTCCTTTATGTTAAAGAAAACAATAGAAAAACTAACAAATATAATAAGTAGAACGGTAGCAATCGCAACATGATTGCCCAGACTAATACCTTTTGGGGATTTTTGTACATCAGTATTTTCTTTGTTTAATATATCGTAACCGCAATATCTACAAAATTTTGCATCTTTTTCAATCTTTTTGTCACAATTAGGACATTTTATATATTTTTCTTCTTCCAATTTATCTAAATATTCTTTTATATTTGTTCCGCAGTTAGAACAAAATTTAGAATTATCTGAGATTTCTTGATTACATTTTGGACACAGCATTTAAAGACCTTTCTTTTTTAATGGAGCGGGCAACGAGACTGTCTTGACCTGTTCGCCTTAAACGTGCCTACGGATTTTGCTGCAAGAACTTCGTTCTTTAGCAAAAGTCCTTCGCACTCTGCTCACAGGTCGCTCGAACTCAATAGGAGTTCTCGTCTTTGCAACCCATAATGCAAATATCAGCGGGCAACGAGACTCGAACTCGCGATCTTCTCCTTGGGAAAGAGATATAGCCAATTTTGATATATTTTACCGTTTTGATACAAATAGGTATAAAGTTAGATAAATAAAGCCTTTTAGGCAAGTTTTAGACTTTTAAATTTAGATGGATTTATACACTTTATTATACATTTATGTCACAAAATGGCACAAAAATTATAGACATATATTTATACTATGATGTGCATTTCAACCAAATTGTTATACTAGACTTAGTATTTTCTTTAGTTATACCCTCCCGACTTTTATTAAATGCCTAGTTCTAATATTTTGGATATGCTGGTTGCGTATAGTCTAAATTTGAATGCCTAAAGCTTTATATTCTATAGTTAAAAATTGCTTGTGGCTAAAATCTTTGGTATAATACAAGCATGAATAAAGATTTAGAAAATTTGTTAGATGAATGCAATGTTGTTGAATATAAGCAAGAAGTAAGTGAAGGATTATTCAAATCTATTTCTGCATTTTCAAATACTGATGGGGGTTGCATTATTCTTGGTGTCGAAGATGAAACAAAAAATATTGTAGGTATTGATTTATCTAATGGAAAACAAGAAGCATTAACTAACAAAATTATTGATTTAACAGGTATTCAACCCAATGTTGAACTTTTACATATTGAAGATAAAGACATTTTAAAAATCACGGTTGAAAAATCCTCTGTTCCTATTGCTTATAAAAATAAGTATTACAAAAGAATTGGAAACACGACAAGAGAAGCAAATAAAGAAGAATTAAAGAAACTTTTGTTAAAAGATATAAGTTGGGATTCTATAACTAATAATTTTACACTTGATGATATAGATGAGAAAACTGTTCAAAAATTTGTTAAGCTTGCAACCAATAAGGGTAGATTACCAGAAGAGGCAAAAGAGTTAAGTATAACAGACCTTTTGACTCAATTAGAACTTATTATTGATAATAAACTTACAAATGGTGCAATTTTATTGTTTGGTAAAAATCCGCAAAAATTACTATCAACTGCAACTATTAGGGTTGGTTTATTCAAGGGTGATGATGAATCTGTAATTATTAGCGACAAAAATATTACAGGGAATTTATTTGAACAAATTGAAGATGTTGATTCAGTTTTAAAATTGTTTATAAATATGAGAGCTGAAATTAAAGGATTTCAAAGAGAAGATATTTGGGACTATCCATTACCTGCATTGAGAGAAGCTGTTTTAAATGCTATTATTCACAAAGATTACTTTGATTTTAGTTCTGCAATACAGATTAAAATTTTTGGTGATAGTATTTGGATTTATAATTCAGGAGATTTATTTGGGGGATTAACTCTTGATAAATTAACTGTATCTCATACTTCAAAATCAAGAAATCCGTTGATTATGAAAGTTATTTATATGGCTGGCTATGTTGAACAATTTGGAACTGGTATAAAACGTATGATTACTGCATGCCTAAAACAAGGGATTCCAGCTCCAACATTTGAAACCTCTCAAGGTGGTTTTATTCTACAAATGTACAAACAATATAAAGGCTTAAACGATAGACAAAATAAGGCTATCAAATATGTAGTAGAACAAGGGTATATTACAACAAAAATCTACCAAGAAATTACAGATGCTTCAAGAGCACAAGCCAAAAGAGATATTACGACGTTATGTGACAGAAATATTTTTGTTTCGGCTGGAGAAAATAAAAATGTTATGTACAAATTGAATATCCATGAGCCAGTAATGAGCCAGTAAATATTATGCGAAAAGCATTATAGTCATTGGATTTTTACAATTTTGTTTAAATTTTATGAGCCAGTAGTGAGCCAGTGAAAAATAGATTAAATTTGTTTAAATTTTTTGCAAATGTGAATATAATCATTATTATTTAAAACTTCCAACTTTTTTACCGTAGCGGTCGTATTGGGTTGTTCTACCTGTGGAATCGGTTTTGAATGAGCCTGTTTTTCTTCCGTACTTATCATAAGATGTGGTTGTGCCGTTAAAGTTTGTCTTATAGCTACCTGTTCTTGACCCATATTTATCGTATGTGGTGTAACCAGTTGATGTCTTTTTGATTGTACCTTGTCTTGAACCATACTGGTCGTATTTTGTCGTTGTATTGCCGTTGGTTTTGTAAGTTCCTGTACGTGAACCGTATTTATCATAAGTTGTGGTTGTAGAGCCATTTGTTCTATATGAACCTGTTTTACTGCCGT
>CAVHEM010000045.1:0-13995 GCA_963635055.1 Bacteroidaceae bacterium
AAACAGATTCCGGATCGGAGTCCGGAATGACTATTCGGTGAGCATAGCAAGGCTATCGTCATTCTGAAAAGATTAAAAATCAAGCAATTTCAATTGCGTAGATTTTATCTTATTCAGAATCTGGTTACAGATATTACAAATAAAAAGGAGTATTAAAAACATGAAAAAAGCATTTACGCTAGCGGAAGTATTGATAGTCATTGGTGTTATAGGTGTTGTTGCTGCAATGACGATACCATCTCTTATAAATTTTTACAAAGTCAAAGAATTGGAAGTTCGATTTAAAAAGGCTGATGCAATACTTTCTCAAGCACTTTTAAAAACCGCAAATGAAGCAGGTTATGATTCAATTCAGAGTTTCACAATCCCTGGACGAACTGTTACTGATGAAAATTATGCGGAACTTAAAAAACAAGTTGAGGTGCTTAATGAATTCTGGCTCAAACAGTTTACCAGTGCGGAACTGTTAAAAAGTCCTTATTGGAACAAGCATTGTCACTCTATGATGGGAGATACACTTCAACCATTTTCTAATGGTTGTCATGGATATGGAACCAAGTTGTATCAACTTCAAGATGGATTGGTCGTTGGTGAATTGCGTGCTCACTCTGGTGGTGTTAATCACCCTGGACAGATAATATTCTTCTTTGACACAAACGGAATTCAAAATGGACCTAATCGTTGGGGATATGACCTGTTCCAATTTACTTCAGAAGAAGGATATTATAAAAATGGTGGTTGTAGTCAACTCTCAACTGATTCTAATCATGATTTCTATTGCTATTATTATGCACACAAAAACATCAATCCTGCGGGTAAAAATAAACCGTATTGGGATATGCTATTTAAACATTTAAGTTATTGGCAAAGTAGCGACAAATAATTAAAAAGCGCCTTTTTCTCCGGTTAATACTTCATTTTTCTATCGATTTCACGTTGTTGGTCTTTTTTTGCCAAACTTTCACGTTTATCGTAAAGTTTTTTACCTTTTGCCAAACCTATTTCAACTTTGGCAAATCCTTTTACTATGAAAACTTCAAGTGGCACAATGGTGTAACCGTCTTTTTTAATTTTTGAATGCATTTTTAAAATTTCTTTTTTGGTCAAAAGAAGTTTTCTTGTACGTTCTGCTTTGTGGTTAAATCTGTTTCCTTGTTCGTAAGGAGAAATGTGGCAATTATACAAAAATATTTCGTTATCCTCAATTTTGCAAAAACTGTCTTTTAAATTTATTGCACTTTTGCGGACTGATTTAATTTCTGTTCCGGTCAAAACAATTCCGGCTATATATTTTTCGAAAATAGTATAGTCGTGAAAGGCTTTTCTGTTTGTTGTTATAACTTTTTTCTCCATAAAATGATTATAACACAGAGTTTAATTTTTTGCTCTTGCCTTTTGTAATGTTTTTGCTAGTTCCTGATTTAACATTTCAAGTTTTTCTTGATACAAGAAATGATTATCATTTATCGCATCTTCACCAAATTTGCCGTTAAATTTAGGATTATTGTTCATTTTTTGCATATAATGTTTTGAAAATTTGTCGTAATTTTGTGAGTGCAAAATACTGTGTCGCAAGGCTTGTAAATTATCGATTTTTTCATCTAAAGACATTGGTTTTAAAAATTCTTGCAAATCTTTTTTCAATAATTTCCCTTTAACGTTTACTTTTTGGGAGAAGAATTTTGTCACATTTGATGTATCAATACCTTTGTTTTCCATTGAAGCCGTACGAGCATATATTTTAGGGTTAGTTATTTCTGTAAAAACTTCTTGAGAATATTTTAATGCACGTTTCAGTGTTGACATATTGATGAACTTTTCCTCAAAAGCGAAAGGAAGTCCAAAGAAGTATCCTGACATTGTATTTGCATTATCTAGTTTGTGCGCTACAAAACCTTGTCCTGCCGGTAATCTTGTACCTTTGATGTCAATTTTTGCTCCGGTGGCTTTTTTAAGTAATCTTACAAATGCCGGTAGGGTAATTTTCCCATCGTCCATATTTTTGATTACTGAATCACAAAATTTGTCGTTCATTTCACGAGCAAGATTTAGTCTACCTTCTGCGGTGCGGCTTGCTTTGTTAAGCTTTTTTAGCGGTAAAAATGTTGTTGCTTTATTTATATTTATTCTCATCATGTTTTTCATAAATTACGTAAATATTTATTTTTGCTATTCATATAAAAAACATTTACAAAAGTGTACATTTGAAAAATTAATATTTTGAGGAATTTCGTTTTTGCATTTTTCCATAACAAAAGGACATCTTGTGTGGAATTTGCAACCGCTTGGCAAGTTTTCAGGAGATGGGAGTTCGCCTTTCAGGCTGATTTTTTCTTTTGATTTATCTTCATTAAGCTGTGGAGCAGCGCCAAGTAGTGCTTTTGTGTAAGGGTGTTTTGGATTTGTGAAAATTTCATCTGTTGTACCAAATTCAATAACTTCGCCCAGATACATTATTGCAATTTTGTCTGAAATATATTTAATTACGCTCAAATCGTGTGAGATGAACAAAATTGTAAGATTGTAATCTTTTTTTAATTCTTTCAACAAATTTATAATTTGTGCTTGAATACTTACATCTAGCGCACTGACAGGTTCGTCAGCAATAATGATTGGCGGGTTTAAAACAAGCGCTCTTGCGATTGCAATTCTTTGTCTTTGTCCGCCTGAAAATTCGTGCGGATAAAGATTTAGGCAACTTTCATCAAGTCCGACATTATGAATTTTTTCCAAAACTATTTTATTGATTTCTTCTTTGGTTAATTTTGTATTAACTTCCAGCGGTTCTCTTAATATTTGACCAATTTTCATTTTGGGATTTAAACTGGCATAAGGATTTTGGAAAATCATTTGGATACTTTTATAAAAATCTTTACTGTTTGATTTTTCTAAAATGTTTTGGTTGTTTACAAGAACTTTTCCACTTTTTATATCAACAAGTTTCATTATTGCTTTGGCAAGTGTTGACTTTCCGCAGCCAGATTCTCCTGCAATAGCAAGAATTTCGCCCTTGTTTGCACTGAGTGTAACATTGTTTACTGCGTGCACAATTTTTATCCCGCCAAAAACATTCTTCTTTGAACGGTATTCAACTTCTAGATTTTTAATTTCTAATATATTTTCTGTCATTATTTAATTCTATTTTACAAATTTGTTTTGTTCAATTATCCTGTTGTTTTAATTTATTCTAAAAAGACTCTCAAAAATGCCTTCCGAGTACGTCGGGTGGGCAAAGCAAATTTCTTTTAATTTATCAACAGAAATTTCATTCTGAATGGCAATCAAAATTTGTTGAATTAGCGAAGATGCTTCTTTTGAAACAATGTGAGCGCCAATTATTTTGTTATCTTGTGCCAAAAGTTTTATAAATCCGTCAGTTTCGTTGTCACAGTTGGCTTTTCCTAGTGCTGAAATTAAAAACATAGATTTTTGATAAGTTTCGCCTTCCAAATCTTGTTCTCTTTTGCCAACCCACGCAATTTCAGGTGTTCCGTAGATTACACTTGGTGTTAAATCTTTTCTGAATGGAATGTTTTCTACTTCTTCTATTGCTTCTTTTATTGCAAAATGTGCAAGTTGAATTTGTCCTGAAACATCTCCGATATATTTTATTCCGTCTGTTTTTTCGACATTGTTTGGAACTCTGCCGACTGCTACGAGGATTTTATCAGGTGTCAAAACTTTTTCATTAGACAAAGTTACTTGTTTATTTTCAATTTTTTGTATGGTTGTGTTTGTAAAAAAGTTTATTTTTCTTGTTTTGAAAATTCTTTCAATTCTTTTTGAAACCTCGATATCAGCAATAGGCAAAAGATGTGGTGCTGCTTCTAAAATTGTTGTTTCGACTCCAAAGTTTGACATTATTCCAGCCCATTCAAGTCCTATAGCACCGGAGCCTACAATGAGGATACTTTTGGGTAATTCTTTGAGATTTAAAATATCATCTGACGAAATTAGGAATTCTCCATCAAATTCTAAACCTTTTAGCACTTTTGGAGATGAACCTGTTGCACAAATTATTTTGTCACAAATATATGTTGTATCATTTGCTAAAACTTCTTTGTTTGACAAAATTTTTGCTTCTGCTTTGACAACTGTAACTTTTGCATTTTTTAGCGCAAGTTCAATTCCCTTACGCAATTTTTCGATAACTTGATTTTTACGTTCAATAACCTTTGGAAAATCAATTTTGACATCATTTGCGACAATTCCGAGATTTTCACTTTTTGAAATTTGGGCAAAAATTTCAGATGAATGTAAAATTGTTTTAGTTGGAATACAACCACGATTTAGGCAAACTCCGCCAATTTCATCTTTTTCAAATAAAACTACACTATGTCCGATAGAGGCTGCATGCAATGCGGCTGTGTAACCCGCCGGACCTGCGCCAATTATCCCAATTTCAAAGTTTTCCATATAACTCCTTTATCTTGTGTAAACTCTTGGTAATCTTACTTTCAAACGGCAAGTCAATTCATAGTTGATGGTGTGTAAAATTTTTGCCCATTCATCAATTGAATGATTTTCGTCTAAAAGTGTGATAACGTCGCCGACATTTGCTTTTGCATCTGTTACGTCAAACATCATTTGATCCATTGTAATATTACCGACTTGAGGAACCTCAACACCGTTCAAAATACCTTTAATTTTATTTGAAAGTAGTCTTGGAACTCCGTCAGCATAACCGATTGGAACTGTTGCAATAGTTCTATCACCTTTTGCTGTGAAAGTATGACAATAACTTACACCTTCTCCATTGCGGGCAGTGTGGATATTTACAATTCTGCCTTTTAGTGAAATCAATGGTTTTAAGTTTGGTTTTTGAAAATCTATATCAGGAAAATCCGGATATAGACCGTATAAAGAAATTCCTATTCTTCTCATATTTGAGTTTGGAACATTGTAACAAATACTTCCGGCAGTGTTTAATATGTGTAATAGCAATCCGTCAGTATTAACATTGTCGATTACGGAATTCCATTTGCGAATTTGTTCTTGCGCTTTATCAAGTTCTTCTGCTGCTGCAAGGTGAGTGAAAATTCCTTGTAAATCAATGAAATCACAACTTTGAACTCTTTTTATAAATTCAACGGCTTCTTCTGTTCTTATTCCTATTCTGTTCATTCCTGTGTCAAGTTTTATGTGGACTTTTGGTTTTTTGCCGGTACGTTTGTATGCTTGTTCACAGGCATCAATATGGCCTTGAGAAAATATTGCAATACTGATATCGTTTTTGACAGCACTTTCAACCGCCCAAACCGGAACGGCACCAAGTACTAAAATTTCACAATTAATATTGGCTTCTCTTAAATCAACACCTTCATCAATAGAAGCGACACCGAGCATATCAATTCCGCTTGCCAAAATTGTTGGAGCAAGCATAACTGCACCGTGTCCGTAAGCATCTGCTTTGACTACTCCCAAAAGTTTTGTACCTTGTGGAATTTTTGATTTTATTTCTTTTATATTGTGTTCAAGGTTTGAAATGTTTATTTCAACCCACGCATCTCTGTGTATATTTATATTTGTTTGTCGTGTATTTTTCATAGCAATTTCAGTATATGACAAAATTTTTTATAATCAATTTGTAAATCTTATTTCCTTTTGTAAAAAGTCGGAAATTTTACTAATCTTGTGATAAGATTAGTTTGGAATAGTATAGGCGAGATTTTTTATGGAAGAGATAATCAAAAATTTACAAGAGGTATTAGCGGTACCGAAGTTTTTGGTTGAACAAGTTCCGATATTTCCGGATTATCTCAAACAGGCTATTATTGAGGGATTATATTTTGTTCCGATTCTTGTGGTTTTGTATTTTTTTGTGGAACTTTTAGAACGCTTTTTTATGAAACATATAAAATTCCTAATAACTTTAATAAAAAAGTTGGGACCAATTTTTGGAGTGTTCATTTCTGTAATTCCGGAATGTGGATTTCAGGTGATTGCAGGAACTTATTATACAAGAAAACTCATTACTCGTGGAACTTTGATGGCATTTTTTATTTCATGTTCTGATGATGCTTATCCGATTTTGTTTTTAAATCCTTCAAAAACAGATGTTATAATTCCTATAATTGTAATAAAAATTATTGTAGGTATTTTGGCGTGGCTGCTTGTAGATTCATTGTTGATTTTTATGAAAAATAGAACAGAAGAACCAAATGCCGTGAATGTTGACCTTAATGAAAACGGTTGTTGTCATCACAAAATAACAACATTGCGAGATTTGCCGGATTGGTTCAGTCACCCGATGACTCACACTGTTAATATGCTATTTTTCACAATAATAGCATTAGCCCTATTTTATTCAGCAGTTAATACTTACGGAAGTGCCGAAGCGGTTGCCGGATTGTTGAAAATAGATTTTCCAATGTTGCAAGTTGCCGGTTGTGCAGTGTTTGGGTTAATTCCAAATTGTGCGGCTTCTGTTTTTTTAGCAGTAGCGTATATCAAAGGTCTGATATGTTTTCAGGCATTATTGGCAGGACTTGTTACAACGACCGGTTTTGGACTTTTGACTGTTGCGACTTTAAATAAAAAACATAATGTCGATACATTTTTTATCACAATTTTATTACTTATAATAGGAATAGCCGTTGGTTATTTGGCTTGCAATATACCTATTCCGATGGTTAAAATATTTTCCTAAATAAAGGAGCGATTATAATATGAGTATAATGTCATCAATATTTTCAAGTATAAGTTATTTGTTTAATTTGCCGGAACATATAATTGAGCCGATAGGATTTCTTCCGGATTTTTTGAAAGATGCATTGATAGACAGTTTAAATCTTGTTCCATTTTTATTCATAATGTTTGTATTTATTGAATGGATTGAGATTTATTTTACTAAAAAACGTCATTTGTTTGTGTTTTTTATGAAAAAAATAGGTCCGTTGTTTGGAAGTTTGTTTGCTTCAATTCCACAATGCGGATTTTCTGTTATTGCAAGTACGTTGTATTCAAGAAGGATTTTGAGTCGAGGAACGTTATTGTCAGTTTACTTGGCAACATCAGATGAAGCTATTCCTATATTGATTTCTGAACCGTCAAAAGCCTATATTGTTTTGCCTATTCTTTTGATTAAAATTTTTGTTGCAATTGTTGTCGGTTATCTTGTGGATTTAATTTTTACCTACAAAGCTAATGACCCGAAACCGTTGCAAAAAGTTGAAGAAGCGGTGGAAGAAGATGGTTGCTGCCATCATAAACTTTCCGAAAATTCTCCGTCTAAAGATTTATGGTTCCACCCGTTGAAACATACTTTTAATATTTTCATATTTATTTTAATTGTTTCAATAGGGCTTGGTTATGTGTTATCAATTGCCGGAACAGAAGAAGCGTTGGCAAAATATTGTTTGATAGATTCACCTCTTCAACCTATAATTGCTTCGTTTATCGGACTAATTCCAAATTGTGCAATCTCTGTAATGCTAACACTTTTATACTTGAAACATACGATTAGTTTTGGTTCATTGATTGCAGGTTTGTCATCATCTGCCGGTTTAGGTTTGTTGATTTTATTGACAAGAAATAATGACAAAAAAGATACGGCAATTATTGTTGGGATTTTGATTGTTGCAAGTTCAATTGTTGGTTTGATTATTCAACACGATATTTTACATATAAATTTTATGTTTAAATTTTTAGGAATAACATTATAAAGGTAGATTATGACAGAACATTCAGAAATTTTTAACAAAGCATTTGAAAATCATAAATCCGGAAATTTTGAGGCTGCTCAGAATTTGTATATGGAAATTTTAAAAAATGAACCTGAAAATGCAGAAGTATGGGATTTGTTGGGTGTTTTGAATTTTCAAAATAATGATTTTTTAGAAGCCGAAATTTGTATAAAAAAAGCGATTTCAATTCAACCAAGATTGTATTACCTTGAAAATTTGGCAAAATTATATTTGGAGAAGGGTGATTTTTCAAAGTCTGTTGATTTGTATCAAGATATTGTTAAAGTTAATCATACTTATGAAAATTTGTTTAATTTGGCAATGGGGTACAAAAATCTAAGAAGATGGAACGAGGCTAAAGCAACTTATATTGAAGCGTTAAAAGTTAATCCGAAAGGCTACGAATCATATTATAATCTTGCGTATTTGGCATTCAATGACAACGAACCTTATCGAGCAATTGAATGTTATAAAAAAGCATTAGAAATTAAACCAGATGATTGGGAAACTACATATTTTCTGGGACTTGCATATATGCAAGTGAAGGATTATAAAAACGGCTTGGCAGATTTTGAAGCACGTTTATGCAAAAAAAGTGCAATTCTTTCTCAAGAAAAATTGTATCCTGAAATGATGAAATTGAAACCGGAGTGGAAGGGTGAAGATTTAAAAGGAAAAGTCCTTTTTTCCTATTATGAAGCAGGTTTTGGAGATTTGTTGATGTTCTATCGCTATGTGCCGATATTGACATCAATGTGTAAAAAACTTATTATAAAACCGCAAAAAGAATTGGCTCCGCTATTTAGAGAAAATTCTTACGGTGCAGAAATTATTGAAAATTTTGATTATAAAAAAGAATTATATTTTGATTACCACATTCCGTTTTTGAGTATTCCACATGTGCTGAATTGTACGCAGGACAAAGTTTTTGTCGGACATGACAGCGGATATTTAAAAGCAAGTCCTGAAAAAATACAGAAATATAAAGAGAAATTTTGTCAAAATAATAAGTTCAAAATCGGTATAAAGTGGCAAGGCAATACGCATTATGACATTGAACGAGTTTTAAAAGTGAAAGATTTTTTCAGACTTTTTGAATTGCCAAATACTCAATTTTATTCGTTTCAAACATTTGAAGGTTCTGAGGAATTTGACAAGATTAAAAATGAATATAATGTGATAAATCTTGGTGAAACTTTTGAAAATTTTTCAGATACTGCAGGCGCTATTGAAAATATGGATTTGATAATTTCAAATGATACCTCGTTGGTTCATCTTGCCGGTGCAATGAAAAAGGCTTGTTGGGTTTTACTTCCGTATATTTACAATTGGCGCTGGCATGTTGACTTATCAAAATGTGATTGGTATGACAGTGTTAAGATTTTCAGACAAAACGAAGACCGAAATTGGCAAAGTGTCTTTGATGAAGTTGAAACAGAATTGAAGAAGGTTTTAAAAATAAAACAAGAAGGTTAAACTATGGATACAATGAAAGCAATTCAATATTATGCACCGAAAGATATCAGATATGAAGAAGTTCCCGTGAAACCTCCGGAAGCCGGTGAAGTTGTTGTGAAAATAATGTCAGCATTGACGTGTGGCACTGATGTCAAAACTTTCAGACGAGGACACCCTGTTTTGATAAAAGAAGTTCCGTCAGGATTTGGGCATGAATTTGCAGGAATTGTTGAAAAAATAGGTCGAGGTGTTGAAGGATTTAAAGTCGGCGACAGAGTTGTTGCGGCTAATTCTGCTCCGTGTGGGGAATGTTTTTTCTGTAGAAAAGGTGAATACAATCTTTGCGAAAACTTGAATTTGCTAAACGGTGCTTATGCTCAATATATTACTGTTCCTGCTCGTATAGTTAAGAAAAATATGTTGATTTTACCTGATGATTTGAGTTTTGATAAGGCTGCATTTTGCGAACCTTTAGCCAATGTTGTGCATGGTGCAGAACGAACAGAAATTAAATCTGGCGATACTGTAGGAATTATTGGAATAGGTCCGATTGGTTTGATGTTTGCAAGAATTGCAAAATTGATGGGCGCAAGAGTTATTGTTGCAGGAAGAAACCCAATGAAACTCAAAGCCGCTGAAGATTTTGCACATGCTGATGAAATTATTGATTTAAAAAAATATCCAAATCCTGTTAAAATTTTTAAAGATTTTTCAGATGAAGGAAAAGGTTTAGATGTCGCAATAGAATGTGTCGGACTTCCTGAAATTTGGGAGCAAATTTTTGCTTGCGTACGTCCGGGGGGAACTGTTCACTTTTTTGGCGGGTGTAAATCAGGTTCTAAAGTTACATTTGACACAACAAAAATGCATTATGGCGACATAAAAATGATGAGTGTTTTTCACCATACTCCTAAGTATTTTAGAAAGGCTTTGGAATATATTGCATCAGGTGATGTTGAAGTAGAAAAATTGATAACGGCAGTTTTACCGCTTGAAAAAGTTGAGTATGCAATGAATGAGCATATTCAAGGTCGTGCGATTAAATTTTTGATAAAACCTTGGGCATAAATTCAAAATATTTTTGAATTAAAATTTTATAAAAATTTAATATTAATTTTAGGTTAAAATTCGCTATCTTCAAGAAGAAATCACTTGTAAAAAATTTTTGTGTGTATGATAATATTAGTGTTGTTAAAGGATATAACATGTCTAATATTTTAGTTTATGAACTTGAAAATAAAATATATATAAATTTGACAAATAGATGTACAAATGATTGTATTTTTTGCCTAAGAAAAGATAAAGATGATGTTTGTGGGCAAAAATTGTGGCTGGATAGCGAAGATTTCACTGCTCAAGATGTAATTTCTCAGCTGAAAAATTTTAAAATATCAAAAGAAGTTGTATTTTGCGGATATGGCGAACCTCTTCTAAAATTAGAGGTTTTGAAGGAAGTTGCACAGTATCTTAAAGATACTTACCAAAGTGTCAAAATCAGAATAAATACCAACGGGCATGCTAATTTCGTATATAAACGAAATGTAGTGTTGGAGTTGGTGGGTCTGATTGACGAAATCTCAGTTAGTTTGAATGGTTCAACAAGTGAAGAATATAATGAACTTTCTCAACCAAAATTTGATGGTGCTTATGATGAAGTTAAAAAATTCATCAAAGCGTGCTCTGAGTCCGGAATAAAAACAGATGCTTCAATCGTTGATGGATACAAAGGTCGTCGTCTTGATGTCAAAAAATGCGAAGAAATCGCAGAAAATCTTGGTGCAAAACTAAGAGTTAGAGAATGGATTGTCAACGGATATTCATAAGAGGTTTTTATGCAAGTAGGAAACATTCAACAAAATCAAACAAATTTCGGTGGAGCAATTAAAATTGCAAGTAATATTAACGCTAAGACAAAATCAAGTCTTTACAAGGTTATTGAAGATATTGATATGACTAACAAATCGTATGATATCTTTGTAAAAAATAATCCTGAAAATAAAAATTTTATGTCAATAATTGCTCAAGATTCAAAAGACCCAAAACAAAATTATGAAGTTTGGGTTCATCATTTTATGCAAAAAGCACCTGTCTTAAAAGAAGCAGTGCTTGGTGCGATGGAAAAATTTGAACAAAAATTTGATAAAATTTTATAAAAAATAAATAATAAATGATATAGAAGAAAACAAAAAGAAAGGACGATTAAATGAACAATTTAGACAAAATTATGAAGCCAAAATCCATTGCGGTTATTGGTGCTTCAACAAAAGAACATACTATCGGTTCCGATATTATGAAAAGATTACAAGAATACAATTTCAATGGTAAAATCTATCCGGTAAACCCAAAAGGCGGAATTATCGAAGGTTTACAAGCATATACTTCAGTTCTTGAAATTCCTGGTGAAGTTGATTTGGCAATTATCGTTGTTAACGCTAAATTTGTACTTTCAACAATTGACCAATGTCACGAAAAAGGAATCAAAGGTCTTTGTATCATCACTGCCGGCTTTAAAGAAACTGGTAAAGAAGGTGCAGAAGCTGAAAAACAATTGTTGGCAAAAGTTAGAGAATATGGCATGAGATGTGTTGGTCCTAACTGCTTAGGTGTTGTAAACACTCACCCTGACGTACGTATGGACGGTTGTTTTGCTGAATCTCTACCTGAACGTGGTAACATCGGTTTCGTTTCTCAATCAGGTGCTTTAGGTGGCGGTATTTTGAACATCTTGAAAGACCTTAACCTTGGTTTTGCTCAATTTATTTCAATCGGTAACCAAGCAGATGTTAACGCTGAAACTGCTCTTGAATATTGGGAAAATGAAGAAGACGTTGAACAAATTCTTCTTTATATGGAATCAATCCAAAACCCTGCAAACTTCAGAAAACTTGCTTCAAGAATTTCTAAGAAAAAACCTGTATTGGCTTTGAAAGCTGGTCGTTCAGCAGCAGGTGCTTCTGCAGCATCTTCTCACACCGGTTCATTGGCTGGTGCTGATAAAGCCGCTAACGCTTTGTTACAACAATCAGGTGTTATCAGAGAATATTCATTGAAAAACTTGTTTGCAACTGCAAAAGTTTTCGCTAACTGCCCTATTCCAAAAGGTGACAGAGTAGCAATTATCACTAATTCAGGTGGTCCTGGTATTATGGCAACTGATGCTGTTTGTGAATACGGTATGCAAATGGCTAAAATTTCAGATGCAACAAAAGACAAATTGAGAAGCTTCTTGCCATCAGCTGCATCAGTTAAAAACCCAATCGATATGATTGCATCTGCTCCAATCGAACACTACAAGCAAACATTGGAAACAGTTATTGCTGATGAAAACGTTGATATGATTATCACAATTTATCTTCCATTCTTAGGTTTGAAAGATATTGATGTTGCTAAGGCATTGATGGAAATTAAAGCTGAACACCCTGAAAAACCTGTTATTGGTGTATTCATGACTAAGTCTGATTTCTTCTCAGCATTGTCTGATATGGACGTTAATATGCCATTCTTTATGTATGCAGAAGAAGCAGCTGACGGTTTGAACAGATTGAACCAACAAAGATTGTGGATGGAAAGACCAGAAGGTAAAATTCCTTGCTTTGACGTAGACAGAGAAAAAGCAAAACAAATTATCAGACAATCTTTGAGCGAAGACAGAGCACAATTAACAACTCGTGAATCTATTGACGTTCTTGATGCTTACGGTATCAGAGTATGTAAATCAGGATTTGCAACAACTGAAGAAGAAGTTGTAAATGTTGGTAATTCAATCGGATATCCGGTTGTTATGAAGATGACATCAAAAACAACTTCTCACAAAACAGATGTTGGTGGTGTAAGAGTTAATATTCAATCTGAAGAACAACTAAGAGCAGAATACCGTGACTTGATTGCAAAATTGACTGAAAAAGGCTTGATTGACGGTCTTGAAGGTGTAATCATTCAAGAAATGGTTAAAGGCAACAGAGAAATGGTTTGCGGTATTGCAACAGACCCTCAATACGGACCAATGATGATGTTCGGTTTGGGTGGTGTATTTATCGAAGTTATGAAAGACGTAACATTCAGAATTGCTCCATTGACTGACGTTGATGCTAAAGAAATGATTAAATCAGTTAAAGCATACAAATTGTTAGAAGGTGCAAGAGGTACAACTCCTGCTCAAATGGAACAAATCGAAGAAACATTGTTGAGATTATCTCAATTAGTTCACGACTTCAGCTTCATCGATGAATTAGATATCAACCCATTGTTAATCTCTGAAAAAACAGGTGAAGGTATCGCAGTTGACGGACGTATCAAAGTTCGTTTGGAAGAAGCTAAAAAGGCTATTATGAGTGAATGCGGCGCTTGCAGCTGCTGCCACTAATTTATGGCTTGAATAAACTTGATGCGAGTGACTTTTTTAAAGTCACTCGCTTTTTTATGTCAGGCACTTTATCAATCGCTTGCAAGTCCCACTAACCAGTCATGCCGAACAGCACGAGCAGTGTGCGAAGCGAAGTGAAGGCACGATTAATGCGAGTGCGGAGATTCGGCATCTCTTCCAATGTCAAAATAAAACAAATAATTAAGACCCTAAACCCCTTGTTAAATCTTGATATGAAGCGACCCTGAAACTAGTTCAGGGTGACCTTTGGTGATGTTCGTTCACTTGCTTATTTTAGTAATTTGCCTACATTTCATTATGTGCCCCCCCCTTGAGGGGGAACCGAAATCTATGATTTCGAAGGGGGGTAAAAACAGATTATTACAAAACGAACCCTGATAACAGATTCTTACAAAGCGAACCAACGAACCATAGGTGAGTTGTGTGAGTCTGTATGCGTAGGCGAAGCCGAAGAAGAATAGGCTAAAA
>CAVHEM010000046.1:0-11782 GCA_963635055.1 Bacteroidaceae bacterium
TGGAGAACTCCTTTTTTTGCCTACACCTAGTGTCCTGTTTTTGGGGGGCACTTCAGTCAACGCCAACCTACTTTTCCAATACACGCTTTTTCTGGATTGGCAAAGGAAAAATACATTAAAAATCTCAACAATTAAAATTCCTCATCGCCTATTGACTGAGAGTAACTATCAAGTTGTAATATATAATTGTACAGTTTATTAGGAGATTAAAAATGAGCAAAAAAGTTATTATAATTTCGTCTTCTCCACGCAAAGGTGGAAATTCGGACACACTATGCGACAAATTCGCACAAGGAGCAACAGAAGCAGGCAACAACGTAGAAAAAATATTCCTTAAAGAGGAAAAAATAAACTACTGCACTGGCTGTGGTTTCTGCAACACAAACGATTATGGCGGTTGCGCACAAAAAGACGACATGAACGAAATTTTGGAAAAACTTATCGCAGCAGATGTCATTGTCTTTGCAACTCCGGTTTATTTCTACACAATGTGCGGTCAAATGAAAACTTTTATAGACAGATTTTGTGCAAGATACACGCATATCGCAAACAAAGATTTCTACTACATAATGACTGCTGCAGACGGAAACCCTCATGCTATGGACAGAGTAATTGTAGAATTTGATGGGCTTATGGCATGTTTACCAAATCCGACAGTCAAAGGTCAAATAGTCGCTACAGGAGTTTGGCAAAAAGGTGACATTGCTCAAACAGACTATCCACAACTTGCTTACGATATGGGTAAAAATGTTTAATATCCCATCTCTAAAAAGATAATTAATTTTCTACTTTTAAGCATTAAAAAAAGACTTCCGAATCTCGGAAGTCTTTTAATTTATGATTTTTGAAAACGATTAGTGTTGTTCGTCATCAATATCGAAATCAGGAGCACCAAACATACCTTCAATTTCTTCCAAAATTGCAGATGGTTTTCTTGCTTGATTTCTTTGGGCAACTGCACGTTTTCTTTCTTCTCTATCACGTTCTTCATCAGCATTGATTAAGTGATGGAAGCCTGTACCTGCCGGAATCAAACGACCGATAATAACGTTTTCTTTCAAACCTCTTAACAAGTCTTTCTTACCGTCAACTGCTGCTTCTGTCAAGATTCTTGTAGTTTCTTGGAATGAAGCGGCTGAAATGAAGCTTTCAGTGTTCAAAGAAGCTTTTGTGATACCTAACAACATGTATTCACATTGTGCCGGTGCCTTACCTGCTTCTTCTGCTGCTTTGTTTTCTTTTTCGAAAGTTTGCATTTCAATCAATTCTCCAGGTAACAAGTTCGTATCACCTGCGTCAATAACTTTAACTTTCTTAGTCATTTGACGAACGATAATTTCGATGTGCTTATCAGCAATTTCAACACCTTGTGAACGATATACACGTTGTACTTCGTCTACTAAGTATTGTTGTGCTGCTTCAGGTCCGCATAATCTCATAACATCATGTGGATTCATCGGTCCTGATGTCAACGGTTGACCTTTTGTAATCTTTTGTCCGTTAGACACGATTACATTTGAATCGATTGCATATTTGATTTCAACAGATGAGCCGTTTTCATCAACCAAGAATAATCTTGGAAGTCCGTCATCATCAATTTCAATCTTAGCAGTACCGTCGTTTTCTGCCAAAATAGCACAATCTTTTGGTTTTCTACCTTCTAGCAACTCTTCTACTTTCGGAAGACCTTGAACGATATCACCTGTCTTTTCTCTTTCAAATACCAATGTCGCAAGCAAGTCACCTCTAAGAACCAATGCTCCTGCACCGATTTGCAACATTGTACCTGGGCTAATCAAGTACGGACGACCGTTTCTGATTGATATCGAACCTTTATTAACTGCTGTAACAACACCTGATACAGGAGATGTTTCGCCACTTTCTGCCAAAACTTTATCAGTTTTTACGAAATCGCCTTTCTTAACAACTGATTTGCCTGATACAGATACAACTGTTTCAGAATTTTCAGAAATCAAAAGCAATCTTCTAACTTCTTCAGCATCAGTTTTGATAGAAGCAACTGCATCATTTACTGCCAAAACTTGAGTTTTAGCAACCGGTGTTCTAGGGTCAATTGTTTCACCATTTTTTACCAACAATTCAGTTTGCAATGATGAAGCCTTTGAAGTTCCTTCCATTTCACGACGAACAATCAAGTTTTCCAATACAACAATTCTCAAACCGCCTTGAGCATCAAGTTCAACCATACCCTTCAAGTGTGACAAGTAACCTTGCATTTGAAGAACTAAGCTTGTTCTTGTAATTGTTGCACCATCAACGTTTCTAACTCTTGCCCCGTCTTTGTATTGAAGTTGAGTTACAGGAATGATATCAATCAATTCATCTGTTGTATTAAATCTGATTGAAACATCTTTTTGGTCAACATCTAATACTTGAACCGGTCTTACCAAGATTTGAACAGGTTGATTTGCAATTGAATCTTCATCTAATGTCAATGCTGAATCAATTTCTTCGTCCAAATCATCAAGCGGTAAATCATCTACTGAAGAATCCATAATTGAAACGATTGAAGTTTCTGTAGCTTTGATACCGTCAGCAATTACTGTACCTTTCTTAACTACTTCGCCTTCATCAACTTTCAATTCTGAAATGCTTGACAATGTATGAACTTCCCCAGGTCTTACTGTAATTTCATGAATAACGTCATTGTATTCTTTGAATTCAACAATACCATCAATGTGACAATATACATCTTTAACGATTTCAGTACCGGCTGTAACTGCAGTACCGTTTTCAACCATTTTCAAAGTGCTGTCTTTATTGATTTGGTGAATTTCTTCAGGAATAAATACAACCTTACCAGGTTTTGTAATAATTTGATTTTCATCAACTTCAACATCTACGTATCTGATTTCACCTGAAGAAGATACTGAACAATCATCATCTACCAACTCGGCAATAATCATACCGTTTTCAACTGTTGTATCAACAGGTGCTTTAACGATATATTTTTCACCGGTAGCTTCAACTGTCCACAATTGTTCTTTCTTAGTTTGTTCAAATACTGCGTTTTCAGGTTGTAAAGATGCAATAACGATTGTCAATTCTTTACCTTGAACAATTTTCTTAATTGTTTTGCCGTGAGATTTAACATTTTCAACAACTAAATCTTCACCAACACGAACTTCACCACCGTGTTCAGAAATAGTTAATGTTTCAGCCAAAACTCCGCCTTCTGAAACTTTTTCGCCATCTTTTACTAGAACTTTTGAACCACCAGGTAATGTATAAACATCACCACCAAGAACCCAAATAACACCTTGTTTGTTTGTAGTTCTTGAAACGTTACCTTGTCTATCTTTCTTTTCATCAGCTTTGAAATCTTCAAATACGATTTCACCACTAATATCAGCGAAAATATCTTTAGTCGCTTTTTCTGTTACACCTTGAGTTTGAGGTGAATGTTCAGCCATTTTGTAGCCTTTTTCAACCTTCATACCATCAGTGATGAACAATGTTGCACCTGCCGGAATATGATATTTTGTAGTTCTCTTTTCGCCTTTAACTTCGATATCTGCTTCATACATAGAAACTTGAACGATATCACCGTGACGAGTTCTCAATTCTCTGGCTTTGATTTTTGAACTTACAACACCGGCTTCACGAGCAACAATTTCTTTCTTAGCTTCTTTAACGCCAACCGCACCACCTGTGTGGAAGGTTCTCATTGTCAACTGAGTACCAGGTTCACCGATTGACTGAGCAGCGATAATACCGATAGCTTCACCGATATCAACCAATTTTTGAGTTGTCATTGCCCAACCATAACATTTTTGGCAAACACCGTATTCCAAACCGCAAGTTAAGCCTGAACGAACTTTCAATTCTTGCAAGTCTAAGTTTGAAATTTTCTTGATTGCATCTCTGTCCATTGTTGTTCCTTTAGTAACAAGAACATTACCATCAGCATCAACGATATCTTGAGCAACTGTTCTACCCAACAATCTGTCAATCAACGGAACAATAACTTTATCTCTTTCTGTGATTGCTTTCAAGTTGATGTATTTATCAGTATGACAATCATCTGCTCTGATAATTACGTCTTGCGCAACGTCAACCAAACGTCTTGTTAAGTAACCTGAATCGGCTGTTTTCAACGCTGTATCTACAAGACCTTTACGTGCACCGTATGATGAAATGATGTATTCGGTAACTGACAAGCCTTCTTTAAAGTTTGATTTAATAGGCAAGTCGATGATTTGACCTTGCGCATCTGCCATCAAACCACGCATACCAACCAACTGTGATACCTGTGACAAGTTACCACGGGCTCCGGAGAATGCCATCATATATACCGGATTCAATTTATCAAAGTTTTCAACAACTTGTTCGGTTAATTTTGCCGTTGTTTCAGACCAAGTATCGATAACTTTTGTATATCTTTCAACTTCGGTAATTTCACCTTTCAAGTATCTGTTTGTAGATTTTTCAATTTCGCTTTCTGCTGATTTCAACAAATCTTTTTTAATTGATGGAACTGATAAGTCAGCAATAGAAATTGTTGTACCGGAAATTGTAGCGTACTTATAACCTAAGTTTTTAAGTGCGTTAGCCAAAGTTGCAGCCTTCGCTCCACCGTATTCCAAATACATCTGACCTAACAATTTCTTCAAAGAACCTTTGTCCATTTGTTTGTTAATGAAATCAGGAGTTTTCTTTGTATTTGTATATGTTTTTTCCATTCTAATTTTCCTTCAATTAGTTTATTTTTTACACTGATTTTGCACTTACGCTAGTGCTTTTCTAACTTCTTGGTTGAAGATAATTCTACCAACTGTAGTTTCTAATCTGGCACCTTTTTCATCTCTTACGATAATCTTATCGTGAAGTTTGATAACTCCTACTTCTAATGCTGAAATAGCATCTTGGAAGTTGTAGAAGTAACCTTTAACTTCTTGAGATTGGTCTTTGATAGTAGTCAAGTAATACATACCCAAGACCATATCCTGAGATGGAGTAACAATAGGTTTACCGTTAGCAGGTGCTAACAAGTTGTTAGTTGCTAACATCAACATTCTTGCTTCTGCTTGAGCCTCGATAGATAGCGGAACGTGAACAGCCATTTGGTCACCGTCGAAGTCGGCGTTGAATGCTGTACATACCAACGGGTGAAGCTGAATAGCACGACCTTCTACCAATTTTGGTTCAAATGCTTGAATACCTAGTCTGTGCAAAGTCGGAGCACGGTTCAACATTACAGGGTGTCCATCGATAACTTCTTCTAAGATATCCCATACAATGTGTTCTGAACGTTCAATCTTCTTCTTCGCAGATTTGATGTTTTGAACATATCCTCTTTCGATAAGTTTATTAACAACAAACGGTTTGAATAATTCAATTGCCATTTCTTTTGGCAAACCGCATTGGTGCAACTGTAAAGATGGACCAACAACGATAACTGAACGACCTGAGTAGTCAACACGTTTACCTAACAAGTTTTGACGGAAACGACCTTGTTTACCTTCAATAATGTTAGACAATGATTTCAACGCACGGTTGTTAGGACCAACAACAGTTCTACCACGACGTCCGTTATCAATCAAAGCGTCAACTGCTTCTTGTAACATTCTCTTTTCGTTTCTAACGATGATTTCAGGAGCGCCCATTTCCAAAAGTCTTTGCAAACGGTTGTTTCTGTTAATTACACGTCTGTACAAATCATTCAAATCTGATGTTGCAAAACGTCCACCGTCCAATTGAACCATTGGTCTTAAATCTGGCGGAGTAACAGGAAGTACGTCCATAATCATCCAAGTTGGGTTGGTTTCTGAAGAAATCAAACTATCTAATAATCTCAATCTCTTAATTAACTTAGATTTCTTTTGAACAGAAGTTACATTGCCTGCCAATTCACCTCTGATTTCTTCTGCCAACACTTTAATATCAATTTCAGAAAGCAATTCTTTGATTGCTTCAGCACCGATACCAACTTTCAAAGTTGATTCTTCGTTGCTTTCCATATATTCATCGTATTCATCTTCGGTCAACAATTGTAATTTTCTGAAATCACTGTCGCCACCGTCGATTACTACATAACTGTTGAAGTAAATAACTTGTTCAAGATCTTTCAAAGTCATATCAAGTAACAAGCCAAGGTAAGATGGGATACCTTTCAAGAACCAAATGTGTGACACAGGTGCCGCCAATTTGATGTGTCCCATTCTGTGACGTCTTACTTTTGAATCTGTAACTTCAACACCGCAACGTTCACAGATAATACCTTTATGTCTTACTCTTTTGTACTTACCGCAATAGCATTCCCAGTCCTTTGTTGGTCCGAAAATTCTTTCGCAGAACAAACCATCTCTTTCAGGTTTTAAAGTACGGTAATTGATGGTTTCCGGTTTGGTAACTTCGCCGTGTGACCATTGAAGTATTCTTTCCGGAGATGCCATACTTATTCGTATATAATCAAAATAATCAATACTTGTAGACAATTTTAATTCTCCTTATAATTATAGATCACCACCGAAAGTAGTTGGTGTTTCAAAGAAGTTGATATTCAACAACTCTGAATCAACGTCAGACAATGTACGTTTTGGAGCTGATTTTCTCAAATCGTCCATATCTGTCATCAAGTCTACTTCCTGTCCGTCTTTTTTCGCTACTGTAATATCTAAACCGATACTTTGCAATTCTCTTACAAGTACCTTAAATGATTCAGGAATACCCGGTCTTGGGATATTGTCGCCCTTAACGATTGCTTCATACGCTCTATTTCTACCGTTAACATCATCTGATTTGATTGTTAACATTTCTTGTAGAGTATAAGCAGCACCGTAAGCTTCCAATGCCCAAACTTCCATTTCACCGAATCTTTGACCACCGAATTGAGCTTTACCACCCAATGGTTGTTGAGTTACTAGTGAGTAAGGACCGGTACTTCTTGCGTGAATCTTGTCATCTACAAGGTGAACAAGTTTCAAGAAGTATGTCAAACCAACAGCAACAGGTCTGTCAAATGGTTCACCTGTTCTACCATCGATTAGCAATACTTTACCGTCTTCGCCAACCCAATCACAGCCTGATTCTTTGATACCTCTAAGAAGTTCTGCTTTTGTTGCGATTTCGGATTGATTTTCACCATACATTTCATCGAATGAAGGTGCTTCATAATGGTCACCAGTCAAGTATGCAGCCAAACCTAACAACAATTCATAAGTTTGACCAACGTTCATACGAGAAGGTACACCAAGTGGGTTCAATACGATATCTACAGGAGTACCATCTGGCAAGAACGGCATATCTTCTCTAGGTAAGATTCTAGATACGATACCTTTGTTACCGTGACGTCCTGAAAGTTTATCACCTACAGAAACCTTACGTTTTTGAGCGATGTAAACTCTGATTACTGTATTAGCCCCTGGTGGTAATTCGTCGCCTTTTTCTCTGTCAAATACCTTAACATCGAGAACTCTACCACCTTCACCGTGTGGAACACGTAATGAATTATCTTTAACATCTCTTGCTTTTTCCGCAAAAATTGCTCTTAACAATTTTTCTTCAGGCGGGTGTTCAGATTCACCTTTCGGTGTAACTTTACCAACAAGAATATCATCTGCGTAAACTCTGGCACCAATTCTGACAATACCACGTTCATCTAAGTGTCTTAGAGCATCTTCTGAAACATTTGGAATTTCACGAGTAATTTCTTCAGGTCCCAATTTAGTTTGACGCGCTTCAATTTCTAATTTTTCAATGTGTAATGAAGTAAAGATATCATCGTGTACACATCTTTCAGAAAGCAAGATAGCATCTTCGAAGTTATAACCTTCCCAAGGCATATAAGCAACCAAAATGTTTTTACCTAATGAAAGTTCACCACCACATGTTGAAGCACCATCAGCAATTACATCACCTGCTTTAACCTTGTCACCTTCGTGAACGATAGGTTTTTGGTTAATACAAGTATCTTGGTTACTTCTTACATATTTCATTAATGTATAGATGTGAGGTTTACCTTGTACATCTCTGATAACAATTTCTTCACCGACAACTCTTTCAACTGTACCGTCGACATCAGAAACGATAACCATACCTGAGTCTTTTGCTACACGAGATTCAAGACCTGTACCAACTCTTGGTCTTTGAGTAATCAAAAGCGGAACGGCTTGACGTTGCATGTTAGAACCCATCAATGCACGGTTAGCATCATCGTGTTCAATGAACGGAATCATTGATGTTGCAACAGAAATGATTTGGATAGGACAAACACCGACATAGTCGATTTTTGACGCTTCACACATAATAAATTCTGAACGATATCTTGCAGGAACCATGTTTTCTACAAATCTTCTGTCTTTTGTCAACTTAACGTCAGCAGGAGCACAACGGAAGTTTTCATCGGCATCGGCTGTCATATAAACAACTTCATCAGTAACAACGCCATCTTTAACAACGAAGAACGGAGATTCTACAAAACCGTAGTCGTTAACTTTAGCGTGAGTTGCCAATGAACCAATCAAACCTGCGTTCGGACCTTCCGGAGTTTCAATCGGACAAATACGACCGTAGTGAGAAGGGTGAATATCACGAACCGCAAAACCGGCTCTTTCTCTTTGCAAACCACCAGGTCCTAATGCTGAAATACGTCTTTTGTGAGTCAATTCAGCAAGTGGGTTAGTTTGGTCCATGAACTGTGACAATTGAGAACTTCCGAAAAATTCTTTCAAAGAAGCAACCAAAGGTTTTGTGTTCAACAAGTTCAATGGAGTCAATGTTTCAGAATCTTGTAAAGTCATTCTTTCTTTAACGATTCTTTCAATTCTTGACAAACCAACTCTGAATTGGTTTTGTAACAATTCGCCAACTGAACGAATTCTTCTGTTACCCAAGTGGTCGATATCATCTAATTGACCTTCGTCATAAGTTAAGTTAATTAAATATTCAATAGTTGAAACGATATCTTCAACAGTCAATGTACGTTGGTTTTTAGGAATATTCAAATTCAATTTTTTATTCAATTTATAACGACCAACACGACCGATATCGTATTTCTTTTCATCAAAGAATCTTGATTCCAAAATCTGACGTCCGCCTTGTGGAGAAGCAGGATCACCAGGTCTTAGTTTTTTATACAATTCAACCAAAGCTTCATCAGTAGTTTCAGTTGGATCTTTTTCCAAAGTTTTCTTCAAGAATTCAAAGTGAGTAAACTTAGATTCCATTTCAGAAACTGAAATACCCATAGCTTTCAACAATGTTGTAGCAAGGATTTTTCTATTTTTGTCGATTTTAACGTGAATAACATCGTTAGAATCTGTTTCGATTTTCAACCAAGCACCACGGTTAGGAATCATTGTAGCATTGTACAAACGTTTTCCTGTTGGTGATGGATCACACTTGAAGTAAACCCCAGGAGAACGAACGATTTGTGATACGATTACACGTTCTGCACCGTTTACAATGAAAGTACCTTTGTCAGTCATTGTAGGAATATCACCGATATATACTTCTTGTTCTTTGATTTCACCGCTATCACGGTTAACCAATCTAATCATAACACGTAACTGTTTTGCATAAGTTGCGTCATGAATACGAGCCTCTTCAACCGTATACTTAGCGTTGTCGAAAGTATAATTCGGCAAGAAGTGTAGCTCTAATCTGCCAGTGTAGTCTTTAATAGGAGAAAAAGAAAGTAATTCTTCCTTCAAACCTTCCTTCAAGAACCACTCAAATGATTTTTTTTGCACCTCAATAAGGTCCGGTAAATCGTCCAAACGGGTGTGTGGAATGCCCATTGGCGTTACTCTTTTTGCATATTTTGTCTCAGACATCAATTCACCTCATTTTAATAATGATGTACTACTATAAAACGTTTTTCTAACTTAAGGCTGTAAACCCTCTGCCAAAGATTTGGCAAATAACTGCAATTTCATGGAGTTGTACAAGTTGCGGAATGTTGTTTTTCATGTTTCATGAATTAGGCACAATTCACCCAACTTTACTTTTGCATGTTACTTCATCATATTACATCAATATTCCTAGTCAAGTAATTTTGACTAAATTTTGGAGAAATTTTTAAATTTTTCGTAATAAAATTTTACAAATCACAAATAAAAAAGCGAAAGTTTGATTATACTTGTTTTTCAGTGTCAATCCCCCAATAGGAAACATCACAATTTCTAACATTAGGAATTGTCGGCTAGAAACTGCCCAAAGCCTGACCAAATCAAACATACAGACATTTTTATTAAAAAACACTTCAGCACTTGATTTTTAGGACAAATTTATAAAAAATTTCTAAAATTTTTGAACAAAATTATAATCATTCTTAAAAGATTAAAAAATTCTTTGAGCATGCGAAAAGTGATTTTTAGCCTATTCAGAATCTATTAATTATTTATCACTCTTTTGCCAATAACTTAACGGTTTAAATAACATATCCCAATATGGTTTATTTTTGCCTGCCGGATTGATGTTTTTGTGTGCATAATAATAGCAATAATAATTGGTGTGTGAATTTTTAGTTGTCGGATTACACAAACCATTAGCACTATAAGTTATATCAGAAGAGTAAAGGAAAATATCATGTCCCCAACGGTTTGGACCTTGTGACGGTCCATTTGTATCAAAAAAGACTTGTATAATCCCAGGATGATTAATTCCACCATATTGCGCACGCAAATTAGAAATTACCATTCCATTTGGAAGTTGATATGGAGTACCAAAACTAGTCCAACAGGTTGAAAACATACCTTCTATTTGCCCGTTTATAGCTTTACATGGTCTCTTTGAATAATAATTATAATTACGCTTAAATGGCTCAATGCCGACAAATTGTTTTAACCAAAATTCGTTCATCACATCAACTTGTCTTTTTAATTCTGCAAAATTTTCATCAGTAACAGTTCGCCCTGGGATATTAAAACTTTGCATTGAATCATAACCGGCTTCATTTGCGGTTTTTAAAAGTGCCTGTTGGATAATTGCATCAGCCTTTTTGAATCTAACTTCCAATTCTTTGACTTTGTAATAATTTATAAGAGATGGTATTGTCATTGCAGCAACAACACCAACTATTCCCAATGTTATCAATACTTCCGCTAGTGTGAAGGCTTTTTTCATGTGTTTAATACTCCTTTTTATTTGTAATTCCTATAAAATTTTCAAGAATGATTTGTTTCTTACCAGATTCTTACAAAGCGAACCAACGAACCTATGGTGAGTTGTGTGAGTCTGTATGCGTAGGCGAAGCCGAAGAAGAATAAGATAAAATCTACGCAATTAGAAATTGCTTGATTTTTAATCTTTTCAGAATGACGATAGCTGCTTTGTCAAGGCTACCCAAAAGTCACTCTGAACTGACTAGAAAATAAGTTGAGATGAAATCGAAACGTAATTTTCTGTTCCTACTCGGTGATTCAGAATCTGTTTTTCTCGTTAATTTTGCGGTTTGTAAATTTCAATATTTGCAAAACCATATTTCTATTATGGAGTATTTTTGCCCATAAGTACACCATACCATAAAGGAATTATTATCAGGGCTTTTGAGGGCTTAAAAAATCCTTTGAGCATGCGAAAAGTGATTTTTAGCCTATTCAGAATCTGGTAAAAACTCGCTCAATACCACACATAAAAACAGACTCTGAATCAAGTTCAGAGTGACTAATTGGTGGGTATAGCAAGGAATACGTCATTCTGAAAACTTAGAAAATTTTTGCGAATGCAATGAGCAAATAAATTTTCTTGTTATTCAGAATCTCTCCCCCCCTTCGAAATCATAGATTTCGGTTCCACAGCCATACGGCATACAGTCTCA
>CAVHEM010000047.1:0-2028 GCA_963635055.1 Bacteroidaceae bacterium
GTGACCTTAAAAACTTGATGAAAAAAGGTGCGATAATGTCTTTGAGCGGAATTTTAGACGAAAAGAAACAAATGGTGATAGATGCTTACGAAAAAGAGAATTTAGAATTGATAGAAGAAATTCATCAAGATCAATGGACGTCTTTTGTTGTAAAAAGAATTGATTAAATAAAGTTGTAAGACTTGAGGAGAGAAAAATGTCAAAAACTGCAATAATAATACCTGCAAGATACGGATCATCAAGATTAGAGGGCAAACCGTTACTGAAAGTAATGGGGAAATCTGTTATTCAATGGGTTTATGAAAAGGCTCAACAGGCAAAACTTGCTGATATGATTATTGTTGCAACCGATGATGAGAGAATTTTTAACGAGGTTAAAAGTTTTGGCGGCGAAGTCGAAATGACTTCAACGAATCACAAATGCGGCTCAGATAGAATTATGGAAGTTGTTTCTCGTCACCCTGAAATCGGTTTTATTTGCAATTTGCAAGGCGATGAACCGTTGATTAAGCCTGAAAGTATTGATGCTGTTATCAGAAACGTTAAAGAAGACGAAAATGCTGATATTTCAACTTTAATCCGAGTTTTGACAGATGAAGAAGAAATAAATAATCCTAATTTAGTGAAATGTGTTATTGATAAGAATAACTTTGCACTATATTTTTCACGCTCAAAAATTCCGTTTGAAAGAAATCCGATAAATGGTAATTTTTACGGACATTTGGGTATTTACGGCTATAAGAGAAAAGCGTTGGAAGCAATGACTTCACTTCCTCAAACTCCACTTGAAAAAACAGAAAGTTTGGAACAATTAAGAGCACTTGAAAACGGAATGAAAATAAAAACTTCTGTTGTTGATTTTGTGCCTGTTGGAATTGATACAAAGGAAGATTTGGAAAATTTCAGACAAATTGTAGAAGCAAAACTTTCAGTTTAAGTTTAATTTTCTTCTGATTCAGTAAAAAAATAAGTAGGAGTAACCTTGAATAAAAACGCCAGTTTCAAAAGCATTTTGTGGCTTGGTTTTACTTTCATGTTCTCCAATCTGCTTACAAATTCTCGTGAACAGTTGATTTTTTCTGCAAAATTTTCTTGAGAGAGTTTTTGCGACTTTCTCAACTTTTTAATATTATTTGTAATAATTTTGTGATACATTACTTCATATTCTTGCATAACAATTATATTTTGCCGTATTATAATATAGTTACTATGAAGGAATACATCACAAAAGAGGTTATATGAAAAAGCATTTACTTTAGCCGAAATACTAATAACATTGGGAATTATTGGCATAATTGCGGCAATGACAATGCCTGCACTAAACGCATCTATTAGAGAAAAACAATCAAAAACAAGATTAAAAGCAACATTCACAATTCTTCAACAAGCCTTGAAATTAGCAGAAGCAAATGACGATGCTTACGGGGCTTGGGATTACGAACATAATCCCGAATTTACGCAAAAAACATTTAAAACTTTATCAAAATATATAAAAGTTTCACAAGACTGCGGAACCGCAGCAGGTTGTTGGAATCAAAAGAAAGGCAAAAACGGTGAAAATGCTATTTGGGCAACAGAAAACGGACTCTATGAAGAGAGCTATTGTTTTACACTTATAAACGGTTCTTCTATATGTATGGACGTTTGGCGAGAGGAAAATATTGCAAATATTGCAGGAGTAACTCGAAATTTGATAAATAATGATGCTTCTTTAGTATTTTCAACAGACACTAACGGAAATTTACCCCCAAATGTACTAGGCAAAGATGTATTTATGTTCGTCTTGACCCAAGACGGACTTGTACCTTCAGGTATCGATAACAATGGTGCAAATTGCGATAATGAACAAACAAACACGAACTGGGATTGTACATACAAATTTTTAAAGAAATAATCTTTTTGTTACAAAACTTCACAAAAAGCGCAAAAGTTGCTCATTTTCGGGTTTTATACTATAATAGTCACATACAATCAAGCTATAAAGGTGGTGAAAATATAAATGGCAGAAGTTAAAGTTGGCGAAAACGA
>CAVHEM010000048.1:0-2470 GCA_963635055.1 Bacteroidaceae bacterium
TCAGTATCATCAATGGCGAATTCAGAATCCTTAAAAGAAGTGTTCTTATATTGTGGAAGAGAAGCAACCATTACTATAAGATTCTGAACTGCCGTACCGCGAACCTTTTCACCTACACCCTCATTAATTGTTTGTAATTGTGCATTATAATCATTTTCGCTAAACTTCCAGTCAAGTCGCCTAAACGTATTGATTGTCTTTTCTTTATTATCTGTTCTAACTCCAGTCTTAGCATCTACATCTGTGCAAAGATCGAGAATGCATGATTTGCAAGCAAAGTGTTCAAATCCGCTTTTACTTTTATTAGAACGATAGAAATTGCCATTGCCATTTGTAGATTTCCACTTTCCACAATGGGGGCAGTAAATATAATCCAAATCAAGCAGATGATTGTAGTCAATGGCTAAATCATGGTATGCTGTTTTGACATTATTTACCGTTAGACGTTTGATTTCATCATCTGTTTTGGCTTGTTTTAAATTAGCCATTATTTTCACCTTCTTCCTTTTATTCCATACAAAATAGGAGAGCAATTACTCGCCTTCCTAAAAATAAGCATAAAAATAAGACCTAAGCGGTCTTCTCTAAAACATTGTTCCTAAATTTAACTTGGTGCATTTTAGTCAGCATATTTTTTCTCTCGGTAAATCCCATGTCCATTAAGAGCAACACTTGATTCTGTTTCTCCAAGAATAACAGTTCCTCATTATGTTCCTTCTTCAGATAATCACGAATCAGATCTGTAGCTGCAACACCATACTCGGCTTTTAACTGCTGAGAAGTTTTTCCAGAAACAATAACATTTAACATATCTGCTTCAACTGCATACTCTGAACGACTAGCGTGATGTCCCCATATGCGATAGCACCAAGCGTCAATCTCAGCCGACATTTTCTTGTATTCAGCCTTCTCGGGATCTCGGATGGCAAGCCACTCTTTATTGTTTGCAACAATTTTCTCCATTAAGATAAAGTATTTACGAGCGATGAATCCAGATTCCTTTTTGTCAATCATTGCAAGTTGTTTTGCCATATCTACAGTGAGAGTGTAAGTTTTACTCTTAACATCTCCACCTTTAGCAAATTCCTTGATTCGTCCAATCGGACTAATCATTAAAAAATCAACACTTTCAGCGAATCCATAATTTTTAATTGCACGTTTAATCCATCTCGAAAAGTTTGACATATCATCTGACTGGATAATTTCCTTATACAACATACGAGCGTCAATACAAAACTTCTCAATATTGTCTTCATTATCCAAAATAATCGGAAATCTCTTTTGGTATTTCATAACCAACTCAATTTCATCTTCGCCACAGCCAATACGTTCCAATTCTTTCTTACTAAATTTAGTAACCATTTTTAATTCCTCCTTGTTTTTTATTTTTGCACATGCTAAAAGTCATGTACTTACTGCTGAATTCCTACTTCTTGTATCACTCAATGAGTAAGGCATGAGGAGCTACCTCACGCCCATACTATTGATTTACATGTACAAAAAGGTGGTTAGGAGTCCACCAATAAACACACGACCTTTTGTCCTAATTATTTATTCTCTATAGGAGAGTAGTCGCCCACTCTCCTAAAAATTTCCAAATATTACTCGGCACAAAGCTGATTCTTTACAAGTAACTTCCGAATATATTCCAGACCTTTCCTTGTAGCATAGCTGACAGGTCTGTAATTACCGTCATGGCAAGGGGTTTCCTTGACCTCGAATAATCCCTGTTCCATGAATCTCTGATACGGAATATTAACATTTCCCTTGTAGAACATTACGCCATTGTTTCTCAAAAATAGATATAGTCTCTTTAGACCGATATTTAATTCCTTTGCAACAGTATTCATAGGAAGAAGACCTTCCGTATTAATAAGGGTGTCGTAGAATTGCTGTAATTCAGCATTTTTCTCTTGAAGAATCTTATTATTCTTTCTCAAGTCCTCGAACACAATTTCTTTAACATCGTCACTTAATCCAGAAAAATAATTTTCCATAACTTCGGGAATTCTTTCTTGATCCATATATGCACCTGTTGTATTAATCATTGGAAGAACTTCGTTTACGATCCATTTCCTAAACGGTTTACACTTTTCTGTATGAGCTTCCAACATGAAATCATATAGCTCATTTTCGGTCATATAAGTTGTGACACCTTGACACAACCCAGTAATTCCGGCACTTTTAGCAATTTTGTCAATTCTTGATTTATAAGGAGAGATATATTCCTTACCTTTTGATGTTCTCTTATTTACATATCCTAATGCCATACCAGTCGAGTAAAGCTCGAACATGGGAACGCCATTAATAATCTCAATAGTTACATCAGTTGCCTCAAATTTCTTTAGAATTTTATTTTTCACAAGTAATCCTTTCTGTCACACTAAAGTAAGTGAACCACTAAATAATAATTTTCATTGTTTGCCGACAATGTTCTCATTGTCTTATGTGGAGCGATTGCGGCAACAAT
>CAVHEM010000049.1:0-36820 GCA_963635055.1 Bacteroidaceae bacterium
GTTTCACTATATTTGACTTTGCGCTCATGATAACTTTGTAGAAAAATATTTAAAAATTTAGATAAATTGTAGATAACTTTATTATATATTTTTAATAATAAAATCATTGTAGAAAAGTAAAAGTTTTCTACATTAATTTAACGAGTTTTCTACAATAAATTCAATCCTTTAATCGGTCTATTCAATCGGGTAATATTTATTTATAAAGAGTAGTATAATCAGAGATTTATAGTATAATTGTTGTGAAGATATAATTGGGGGATAAAATGTTAGAGGTTTTAAAATCTAAGTTTAGTTTGATAATAAATAAAATTGTTGAAATATATAATAAACACCCTGAAATATATACAGTTTTAGGTTTAGGTGTGTTATTTTATTTTATATTTTTTCACGGAATTGGCACATATTATTTGATGGACGTTGATGAAACCAGATATGTTGCAATGTCCAGAGATATGTATCATTCAAAAGATTTCTTGACTCTTTATTTGAACGGTCAATATTTCTTTGAAAAACCGCCATTATATTTTTGGCAAGAATGTTTGTCTTTTGCTCTGTGGGGTGGAAAGATTAACGAATGGACAGCACGTTTTCCTGTAGCGTTACTAGGATTTATTTTTTCAATGCTTGTTTATTTCACTTCAAGAAAACGTATTAGTAAAAGGTTTGGTATTTTTACTTCTTTGATTATTGCAACTTCTTTGGAATTTGTTATTCTTGCTAAGTATGCAATTCTTGATATTGTTTTAACTTTTTACATCGGGTTAGCATTAGTTTCTTATTTTCAAATATTTTTCTGTCAAGAAAAACATAAAAAATATTATTGGTGGGCATTTTATTTATTTTTAGGACTTGCCGTTATGGCTAAAGGCATTCCGGGGATTGCAATACCTTTAGGTACAGTATTTTTTGTATCAATTATGGCAAAAAATTTCAAAGAAAGTTTTAAACCGATATATTTAATTCCTGGGATTTTGATTTTTTCTTTAATTGTTTTGCCTTGGCATATAATAATGTTTCATAAATATGATCCGTTATTCTTTAATGAATATATAATAAAACATCATTTGCACAGATTTTTAAATACAGCGCACAATGAAATTGGTAGAAAACAACCATTCTATTATTACTTTTTAGTTTTGTTATGGGGTTTTATTCCTTGGGTATTTTCATTTATTGCTGTCGGAATAGATAAAATTAAAAATTGGTCAAAATTGCATTATGTTGACAAAGTAAAGGAATTTAATTTTGCAAATCTTGATGATGTTCACAAAATGATGGCATTATGTTGGGTTACAATAATTTGGATAATGTTTTTCTACTCATCATCTTCTACAAAACTTGCAACATATATTTTGCCGGTATACTATCCATTGGCAATAGTTACGGGGTTGATGTGGCAGGATTATGTTGACCAAAAGAAACACGAAAAACCTATAAATCTTTCTGTAAATATTTTGGGTTGGGTTTGTATTTTTGCTGGTGTGATTGCAATGTTTACACCTCTATATTTGCCTGCTCAATTAAATCATGACATTATGGAAACAAGATGGTTTAGTTTGATTTGTTTAATAATTTTTGGTTTAGTTTCTGTTTTATGCGTAAAATATAAAAAATATTTGGGTGTATTTATAATCTATATTACTTTGATGACAGTAGTTTCAGCATTTTCTACAGAAGAATTTTTTGAAATAGATTACAAATTTGGACAAAAAGATTTAGTTGAATTTGCCAAATATGCGCAAAAACATGATTATACAATTTCCGGTAATGGAATGAGTAGAAAATATTCACTACTTTACTATAACGATGAACAAGTTGATTATAATCCTGAAGAAGTTGATTTAGAAGTTATAAAGAAAGATTTGGCTAAGAAAGATAATGTTGTAATCATATTGAATAAAAGAATGCCTGATATAGTGGGTAAATTGGATTACAATACTATAAAAGTCGGTAGAAGATATACAATGATAAAAGGAAAATAATGTTAGAAAAATACGAAGAATTTTTAAAAGAGTTCGACTCAATAATGGAAGAACTTTTTAAACAACACAAAAGATATATAAAATGTAAAAAAGGTTGTTCAATTTGTTGTGAACAGGGTGATTATCCATTTTCTCAGGTTGAATTCGGATATTTGACACAGGGTTTTTTAGGACTTCCGCCTGAAAAAAAATCAATAGTTCAACAAAAAATTGCAAGTTTGATTAAGCAAAAGAAAGATTTCAAAGGCAAAAGATTTGAACACGAATGTCCGTTTTTGATAAATAATGAATGCTCTGTTTACGATTATCGAGGAATAATTTGTAGAACTTTCGGAATTTGTTATTATGACGATGTTAAAGGTTATGTAAGACTCCCAGGGTGTGTTCATAGCGGATTGAATTATTCAGAATTTTATAATGAAAAAGACCATACTTTAAATATCAACAATATAATAAATTTGAATTTGCGAATTGATAGAGTTTTGAATAGTCAACTTGCTGCAAAATACGGACTTGATTGCGGTGAAATAAGACCAATGTTGGAATGGTTAGAACAAAAATAATTTATTTGTTTTATAATAAAACAAAAATGAAAGAGGTAGCGAATGGAAACAGTAGAAAAAGCAAATATTGATTGGGCAAACTTGGGTTTTGGATACCACAAAACTGACAAAAGATATGTTTCAAATTTCAAAGATGGAAAATGGGACGATGGTTGTTTGACAGAAGATGAAAATATTTTGTTGAATGAAAGTGCTTGCGTTTTGCAATATGCTCAAACTTGTTTTGAAGGTATGAAAGCATATACAACTGTAGATGGTCGAGTTGTTGTATTCAGACCAGATATGAATGCAAAAAGAATGTATGACACTGCTCTAAGACTTGAAATGGCACCATTCCCACAAGATAGATTTGTTGATGCCGTAAAACAAGTTGTTAAGGCTAATTTAAAATTTGTACCACCTTATGGTTCAGGTGCAAGTTTATATTTAAGACCATTTTTGTTTGGTTCTGATGCTGTAATGGGTGTTAAACCTGCTTCTGAATATCAATTCAGAATTTTTGCTTCACCTGTTGGACCTTATTTTAAAGGCGGTAATAAAGGTGCAAAACCTATTACTTTGAAAGTTAGTGATTTTGACCGTGCTGCTCCGCATGGTACAGGTCATGTTAAAGCAGGTTTAAACTATGCAATGAGTTTACATGCAATTGTTACTGCTCACAAAGAAGGATATGATGAAAACTTGTATCCTGATGCATTAACAAGAACAAAAGTTGAAGAAACAGGTGGTGCAAACTTCTTCTTTGTTACTAAAGATAATAAAGTAGTTACACCAAAATCTTCATCAATTCTTCCTTCTATTACAAGACGTTCTTTGATGTATGTTGCAAAAGAATATTTGCACTTGGAAACAGAAGAAAGAGAAGTTTACTTGTCAGAATTGAGTGACTTTGCAGAATGCGGTTTGTGCGGTACTGCTGCTGTAATTTCTCCGGTTGGTAAAATTGTTGACCACGGTAAAGAAATTTGCTTACCTTCCGGCATGGACGAAATGGGACCAATTTCAAGAAAATTATATGATACATTAACAGGAATTCAATCAGGCAGAATTGAAGCGCCTGAAGGTTGGATTGTTGAGATTAAGTAATTAACAATAAAAATATAGTACAACACGAAGTCTGGTTTTTACCCGACTTTGTGTTATTATGGCGAGTGTTTGACGAACCATGGGAGATTCTGAGTCAAAATATCCTGCTGAAAAATATTGTGTGAAAAAAACAATGTCACCTGATTATTTGTACAAAAGTTATCAAGGTTTTGGGTGTGCATATAAAGTTATAAATAATATTAAAAAGTTTTATTTTACCAAATGGCAGGCTACATAGTGATTTTGTGCAATTTGTATTGATGTTGGAATAACTTCTTTACAAATATTCATGCAGTATTCACATCTTGGGTAAAATTTGCAACCCTCGAGATGTTCTGTGATAGTTGGTGGTTGACCTTTTATTGTCGCAAGTTTTCCAACATTGTCTGACGGTAAAGAGTTCAATAATGCTTTTGAATACGGGTGTGTCGGATTGTTGAAAAATTCTGTTCCCGTTGCATTTTCAACAATTCTTCCTGCATACATTACATCAATATTATCCGTGTTTTCTCTAACTAGTGCCAAGTCGTGTGTGATTAGAATTATTGCAGTATTTTGCTCTTGTTTTATTTCTTTTAACAAATTCATTATTTGCGCTTGAATAGTTACGTCTAACGCTGTTGTAGGCTCATCTGCAATAAGAATTTCTGCATTGCAGGCTAGTGCCATTGCAATAATTGCTCTTTGCTTCATTCCACCTGAAAATTCGTGTGGATAATTTTCAAGTTTTGATTTTGCACTTGGAATTTGTACGGCATCAAGCGCTTCTATTGCTTTTTTTATCGCATTTTCACCTTGCAGATGTTGATGTTTTTTTATTATTTCTAACAATTGGTCGCCAATAGTGTAGAGCGGATTGAGTGAGGTCATCGGATCTTGCGGAATTAGGGCAATTTTTGACCCTCTAATATTTTGCATTTCTTTTTGAGATTTTTTTAGAAGATTTTCACCCTTGTAAAAAATTTCGCCAGATGTAATTTGAGCAGTTTTAGGAATTAATCTCAAAATACTCATTGCACTCATTGTTTTTCCACAACCTGATTCCCCAACGATAGAAAGCATTTCACCCCTATCAACGGAAAATGAAATATTGTAGAGTGCTTGATAAAATTCATTTTCTTTATGAAAACCCAAATTCAAATTTTTTACTTCTAATAATGCCATATCGGTTGTGATTATATAATTTATTTTGTTCAAAGTCTATAAGTTAATAGAATGATTTAATAATTTACATGTCAGGCGGTGCCGTGACCTACGTTTGGCTTTGAAATTTGTGTTGAATGTTGAACAGATTCTGAATAACAAGAAAATTTATTTGCTCATTGTATTCGCAAAAATTTTCTAAGTTTTCTCCAATGACGAAAGCTTTGCTAAGCCTACCAAATAGTCATTCCGGACTCCGATCCGGAATCTGTTTGCACAGTTTGTACAAATTCGTTATTTACTTGGACAGATTCTGAATAGGCTAAAAATCACTTTTCGCAGGCTCAAAGGATTTTTTAAGCCTTTCAGAATGACGATATTTCTTCTACTTTGTTTCAATTCCTTAACATAAAACCTTAATATTACAAAATGTAAAAATTATTTTAAAACATCGAAAGTATTGATAGAGGTATCTGTTACAGTCGTTTCTGCGGGTGTTGAAACTGTTGTTTCGTCTGCCATTAAGTCCTCCTAAGTTTTTCTACTTCATTAGGAATCCGCTTAATCTGCTCCAATAACTCACACATACCTTTAATTTCAGATGCTTCTCTTGCTCTACAAGCGTTAGAAGTGATGTAATCCGATAAATAAGTAATCAGATTTTTCCCGACCTCTGAATTAAGCATATTGCGTATTAAAACTAGATTTTCACGTTCCATAAGGACAGTATGGCAGTTTGCAAAACGGGCATTTTAATGGTTGACAAATAGGGGGTAATCGTAAATAATGATAAAAGATAATCAAGTTCCAAAATAGAAAGGTTCCGTTTTTGGAAGTAAGGATTGATAAGGGTGTAAAAGGCATTAATCGCTTGATTATCTTTATTTTTTGTTTATTTTAAATGCAGTAACAACCCATTTTCTTGATTTTCCGTTGTAATTAAGTTCTATCGATACTCTATTTTGCAAATGGTTGTAAGCCACTAGAAAATAGCACATACGCTACTATGGGTTGTTACAAACAAGCACATATAAACCAAAACCCTTATGATAAAAGTATAACTTGGTGGAGCAGTTTGTATAAAGACAAATCTTGGTGGGAAAATTTGAAAAACAATAGTAGTAAATAAATTTCCTAACAAATAAAAAACACCCATAAATTTACGGGTGTTTTTTGTTTAAATTTTATTATTCAATTACTCAACGTATTCTTCTAAACGTTTTTTACGGTTAGGGTGACGTAATTTTCTCAAGGCTTTTGCTTCGATTTGTCTGATACGTTCACGAGTAACACCGAACAATTGACCAACTTCTTCCAATGTTCTTTGGCGACCGTCGTCCATACCGAAACGTAATCTCAATACATCTCTTTCTCTTGGAGAAAGTGTACAAAGAACTTCTGCCAAATCTTCTTTCAACAATTCTGAAGCTACCATTTTTACAGGTGCATCTGCTTCCTTATCTTCAATAAAATCACCCAAACGAGAATCTTCTTCTTTACCGATTGGAGTTTCCAATGACAAAGGTTCTTGAGCAATTTTGATAATTTCACGAAGTTTTGAGATTGAAACGTTCATTTCTGCTGCTAATTCATCTTCGGTTGGTTTTCTTGACAAATCTTGAGCTAATTTTCTTGTTACTTTTTTCAATTTGTTGATTGTTTCAACCATGTGAACAGGAATTCTGATAGTTCTTGCTTGGTCTGCGATTGCTCTTGTAATTGCTTGTCTAATCCACCAAGTTGCGTAAGTTGAGAATTTGAAACCTCTTTCGTGGTCAAATTTTTCAGCCGCACGAATCAAACCTAAGTTACCTTCTTGAATCAAGTCCAAGAATAACATTCCACGTCCTACATATTTTTTTGCAATACTTACAACTAAACGTAAGTTTGCTTGAACTAATTTTCTTTTTGCGATTGCTCCTGGGGTTCCACCTTCCAAAATCTTTCTTGCTAATTCGATTTCTTCGTTTGCTGATAACAATTTAATTCTACCGATTTCACGAAGATACAATCTTACAGGGTCATCAATTGCTACATTTTTTGGCATTTCCAAATCGCTTTGATCCGGTTCTTCATTATTGTGAATCATATAAATATCATCACTGTTGATTTTTTCACCAATTTTTGAAGAAACAATATCTTCAATGTTGTCAGTTGAGATATCTACGTTCATGTAATTCATAGAGTCATTTCCGTTGTCTAAAACAGAATCTTCGTCAATATCATGCAAATCCATTGCTTCATCATCTTCCATAACACTAACGATTGAACTTGATTGTCTTTTTTTTGTCATCTATATTTTCTCCGATTTTTGTCTTAAATTCTTAATCTTATCTCTAAGCCGCATTTGAATTTTCAGGGCTTCAGGGTCATCATCACTAACACCTTTATACATCTTTCTGATGTTTTCAGTTTCTTTAAGGTGTTTACAACGATTTATTTTATCTATGGTTTCATTTATCACACTTTCAAAATCTTCTTCAGATAATCCTTTATATACCTCTGCTGTTGCTATCAGTTCTGATAAAAGTGTCTGAACCTCACTATTATCAATATATTCAGTATATAAATGTTCGATTAATTCCTTCACATTATTTACGGTCTGAGTCAATTTGTCAATTGTAGATTTTACATTTGTTAATAATTCGTCTTCAAACGTAACATCTTTGACCATTTCTTTTATTTGAGTAAATGTTTTAGGACAGTCGATTACAAAAAAACCGCTCAATAAAATTTTTTGCGCTTTTTGCTGTACAGATTTATTTTTTGTTACATTTTTTACAATTTTTTCTGTGTATGAATAGTTTGAACGTTCATAAATCATCATTTCATTTTTTATCGCATTGGCGTCAATAGACAGGACTTGAGCCACTGAGTCGATGTATTCGGAACGTATAATTCTGTTTTTTATTTCGTACAAAATTGGAATAATTTGCTTAATATATTGCGCTTTTTCTTGTGGAGTTTTGTAGTTATCTTTTTCTTTCAAAATACTGTTAAGTTTAAAATCAATGAATAATGGTGCTTGTTCCATATACATTTTGTAAGCATCAGCACCGACAGAACGTATAAATTCATCAGGGTCTTTACCCTCTGGTGGTGCAATTACCCTGATTTCGCAAGCGTAACGGTCTTTATCAGAAGATACAAAACTTTCATCAAATTCTTTCACGTTGCCTAAACCTGCAAAAACATCTTTAATAATCTGAGCGCCACGAGAAGTTGCTTTTTGTCCGGCAGAATCCGTATCAAAAGATAGATAAATTCTTCTTGATTTTGTATAACGTGATAAGAGTTTTACGTGGTCAGTAGTTAGGGAAGTTCCGCACGCAGCAACACAGTTTTCAATGCCGTGTGCTTGTGATGAAATTACATCAAAATAACCTTCCATTAACACTACGGAATCATTTTCTTTTATTGCTTCTTTTGCAGTGTATAAGCCATATAAAAGTTTTCCCTTGTTATAGATTAATGAGTCAGAAGAGTTTAAATATTTTGGTTGCTTGTCTTTTTCAAAAGTTCTTGCGCCAAATGCAACAAAATCGCCATTCTCGTTCTGAATAGGAATAATTAATCTGTCGTAAAATCTGTCAACGTAGTGGTCTTCTCTTTTGTGGATAAGTCCTGCTTTTTCTAATACTTCTGCTGAAAAATCTTTTTTCAATTCATCGTAAAGAAAAGTATATTTTTTAGGGGCAATACCCAAGTGAAATTTTTTGATAATATCTGTTGAAATTCCTCTATTTGTAAGGTATTTCATAGCAAAATCAGTACCGGCATCTTTATTTCTCAACAACAAATCGTGATATAATTCTGCAGAAACCATTGTTGCTGCAAGCATTTGTTCTTTTAATTCTTTAATAGAGCCTTCGTTAGATGATTTGTGTGATTGCGGAACTTCCAAATCAAACCTGTCAGCGAGTTCAAGGATTAAGTCTTTGAATTCAATATTGCGTGTTTTCATTATGAATTTCAAAGCGTCACCTGTTTCACCGCAACTAAAACACTTGTAAATGCCCATGTGCGGAGTTACGCAAAAAGACGGGTTTTTATCTTTGTGGAACGGACACAAGCCCCAATATTGCTTTCCTCGCTGTTTCAAGACAACTTCACGGGATACAACTTCCACTATATCCAGTCTGTCTTTTATCTGTTGTATTAATTCATCCCACGAGGTAACCATATTAGCATTGTAACACTAATAAATAGTTAGTTAAACGGTTTTAGCAAAATATCATATTTTCGTATTACAAATTTTTAATCAAAATAAAAACCGATTTTTATAAATCGGTTTAATAATGTCAAATTTGAATGTGTTAGGGGTTTTATTTTATGCAAATAAATCTGCGAATGGTCCGTTAGGGTCTTGAATATGAGCAGCAACTGCTCCATCTTCAGCTTTTTTCAACCCTGGAAGGACTGTTTCATTTAATCCTGTTGTAACGCTAGCAACTTGTTGAGCAGAAACTTTGTAGTTGTAACCCAAACTTGCCAATATAGCGTTTGTTTCATCAGCGATTTCTTTGTTTGCTAAAGAAAAATTACCGAATTGAGAAACATACACATATTGTGATTTTTGTGCTAACAAATCTCTATCATCGTCCAAACCTTTGAATACAACATCAGAAGCAACATCTTTAACTTCTTCTTGAGCAACTTTTTCAGTTTCCTTTGCATTTGATTTGGTAATTCTTAAATTGTAATTATTATAACCGTTATTGAAATCATTAAATTTGATTGACATTTCGGTTCTCCTTATTGCTTACTTACAATATAAGTTACGGCATGATTTTTAAGAATCTTTAGCAATAAGACAAAATTTTCTCATTTTTTGTTACATTTGTTTACATGTGTGGGTAAAAAATTGTCCCAAAAGGATACGTCATTCTGAAAGGCTTAAAATCCTTTGAGTCATTAGTTCCTCAAATGGTCACTCTGAACTGGTTTCAGGGTCGTTTCATGATAATATTTTACAAGGAATTTAGGAACTTAATATTTTGTTTTATTTTGATTATTAAAGAGATTCTGAATCACCGAGTAGGAACAGAAAATTGCGTTTCGATTTCATCTCAACTTATTTTCTAGTCAGTTCAGAGTGACTATTTGGTAGGACTTGCAAGGGTTTTGTCATTCTGAAAACTTAGAAAATTTTTGCGAATGTAATGAGCAAATAAATTTTCTTGTTATTCTTCTTCGGCTTCGCCTACGCATACAGGCTCACACAACTCACCGCAGGTTCGTTGGTTCGCTTTGTAACAATCTGTTTAATATCGTAACAGATTCCGGATCACGCACTCACTATCGTTCCTGCTGTCCGGAATGACATCTTGGTGGACTTACCAAGTGGTTCGTCATTGCGAAAAACGAAGTTTTGAAGCAATCCAGTGTTATTTCTAATTTTGAACACTTGTTTCAAAGCCCAATGTAGGTCGGAATTGCTTATTCCGACACGTAAAATCACGCTGTTGGCATAGCAATGCCAACCTACATCACAAGGGGATGTATTACTGGTATTGTCTGCATTTCAGTACATTGGACAAGTATGCCCAACCGACTTTTTCGATTTTCTCTTTTTTACCTTCTACAAAATAAAAAGCCGATTTTTATTAAAAATCGGCTCTATCGTAAATATATGTGAGTTCTTTTTAAATTCGATTATGCACAGAATAAATCAGCAAATGGACCATCTTGTTTTTGCATGTGAGTAGCAATTGCTCGTTTCATTGCAGGACTTTTAATACCGGCTGCTTTGTCAAAAACGGTATCAAAAAAATTAGCCATATAATTTTCCGTTTTATTATAGTTTGCTTTTTGAATATATTCTATAACTTTTGCTTTATCAGCATTTTTAATATCTGTTACTTTGGCAATATTGCTTGCTTGTGTCAAATATTCAGTGCCGTCAACTTTGCCTGTCAATGACAAGCCCATAGCTAGTTTCAAGTCATCACTTGCTTTGTCTAAGTATGCACCTAAGTCACCATTTTTAATAGCAACTTTCATATCTTTGTAATCTGTTCTTGATAAATCAAAATTATCATTTGCTTTATCTGCCGCTTTTAATTCTTTTTTGAAGGCTTTCCATTCTTTACGAGTAATACCGTAAATATTGCTCTTAAAATTAATTCCGTCCATTGTGTCGAATCTCCTTTTTGCTCACATATACTAGTGTGTGTTATTTACCGTGTTTAATCAATCTCTTAATTTTCCATCTCGTATATATATAAAGTATTTTTCAAATACAAAATTGCGTGATTTGTTCCTTTTGTAAAGAAATATTAACAGCCCTAAAACCATGTCGTATCATGGCTTTCTGACAAAACACTAACCAAACGGCTAATACCAATATGGGCTATTTAATACTACTATAGTCATAAGAATTACGGAATTTTTGTATGGAAAAGAATAGTGTAAACATAACAAACAGGGAATTAGAAGTTCTGAAATATGTCACGCAAGGATTGACTAATAGAGAAATCGCCGAAATTTTAAAAATTACGCACCACACCGTAAAGGCTCATGTTGCCTCTCTTATTAAGAAAATGGGTGCAAGAAACAGACTGGGTATATCTATGGAAGCGAAAAATTTGGGACTTATTGATTAAATAAATTTAATCTTCGTCCAAGCTTAACACTGCCATAAACGCTTCTTGTGGAACTTCTACGCTACCAACAGATTTCATACGTTTTTTACCTTTTTTCTGTTTTTCCAACAGTTTACGTTTACGAGAAATGTCACCACCGTAACATTTTGCCAATACGTTTTTACGCATTGCTTTGATTGTTGTTCTGGCAATTACTCTGCCACCGACAGCAGCCTGAACCGGAACTTCAAACAATTGTCTTGGAATAATTTCTTTCAATTTAGATGTTAATTTTTGTCCGATATAGAAAGCACTGTCTTCGTGACAAATTACAGACAAGGCATCAACCACATCACCTGATAACATAATATCAAGTTTTACAAGTTTTGAGCGTTTGTATTCACTAAATTCATAGTCTAAACTTGCATAACCTTTTGTTCTTGATTTCAATTGGTCGTAAAAATCAGTGATAACTTCACTTAGCGGAATTTCATACGCCAAATCTACACGAACTTTATCCAAGTATGTCATATTAATAAATATGCCACGTTTTGTTTGTGCCAAATCCATCAAAGTTCCGACAAACTCGTTTGGTGTAATAATTTGAACTTTTACATAAGGTTCTTCGATATAATCTCTATATTGCGCTGCAGGAAGATTGGCAGGGTTGTCAATTTCGATAACTTCGCCATTTGTTTTGTGAACCTTATACACAACAGATGGTGCAGTTGTTACCAAAGACAAATTGTATTCTCTTTCCAATCTTTCTTGGGCAATTTCCATGTGGAGCATTCCCAAAAATCCGCATCTAAATCCAAATCCTAACGCACTTGAGGTTTCTGGTTCAAAAGTAATACTACTGTCGTTAAGTTTCAATTTTTCAAGTGCTTCTTTTAAATCTTCGTAGTCTTCATTGTCCACCGGATACATGCCGGAAAATACCATTGGTAATGCTTCTTTGTACCCTGGGAGTGGTTCTTTAGCAGGATTTTCAACATTTGTAACCGTATCACCAACAAATCTTGTCAATTCTTTTATTGAGCCGGCGAAATATCCAACATCTCCACAAGTTAAGGTTTCAACAGGAACTCTTGCAGGTGTTTGATATCCAAGTTCAACTATTTCGTATTCTTTGTTTGATGCCATAAAACGAACTTTGTCACCAAGTTTCATACTTCCGTCAACAATTTTGAAATAGCAAACGGTTCCTAAATATTGGTCATAAACGCTATCAAATACAAGTGCTCTCAAAGGTTTATCAGAATTATCAATAGGAGCAGGAATGTAGTTTACAACTGCTTCCAATACATCTTCAATCCCTTCACCTGTTTTTGCACTGACCGGAATTGCCATAGAAGCATCAATTCCTAAAATTTCTTCAATTTCTTGCCTTACACGTTCAACATCTGCTGATGGTAAGTCAATTTTATTAATTACCGGAATAATCTCTAAATTTTGTTCAATAGCAAGGTAAACATTGGCTAAGGTTTGCGCTTCAACCCCTTGAGTTGCATCAACAATCAAAAGTGCGCCTTCACACGCTGCTAAAGAACGAGAAACTTCGTAAGAAAAATCAACGTGCCCTGGGGTATCTATCAAATTCAATTCATAGTTTTTGCCGTCTTGTGCTTCATAATTCATTCTGGCAGCGTTCAATTTAATGGTGATACCACGTTCACGCTCAATATCCATTGAGTCTAATAATTGTTCTTGCATATCACGTTTGGCAACGGTTCCCGTTTTTTCAAGCAAACGGTCGGCAAGTGTCGATTTTCCGTGGTCAATGTGTGCAATAATACAAAAATTTCTTACGTTTTCTCTAGTCTTCATACTTTTGATTATATATGAAAAACGCTAATTGTAAAATTAAGAGCTTTAAAAAAAACGACCTTCTATAGGTCGTTTTTTGATGTGTACTTAAAAATTAGACTAAACCTAAAACTTTTTTATACCAAGAGAAGGATTCCAACTCGGTACCGTTAAAGGTTGTTTTTGTACATTGAGTTTTTAAATAAACTTCAAATTCGTCTGCGAATTTTGACTTAACATTTTTTACCTCAGTTTCTGTAATAGTTTTTGCCATAAACGCACTCCTTATATACACCTAACACTTAAGAACAACCTATATTATACCACAAAAAGCATGTTTTTTCTAGTGATAAAACATGTTTGCGGGGAATTTTGCCACTAATAGGGAATTTTATGTGTAAAATTTTATTAAGAGATTTTGTTTTTGTAACTATTGAATTATTTAAAAATTATAAGGTACAATATTTACAAAGTTTCCAACAATTTGCAATGTTTTGCACAAGCAAACTTTTTATGCTAATATCTAAAATAAAGAGGGTTGTTATATGAAGATAAAAAAGTCAATTTTGGCAGGTCTTTTAATTTCATCATTAGCTTTTGGTTCAACACAAGCATTTGCTTATATGTCACCGGAAGCAAGCAGTTTGTATCAAGAAGCATGTAGTGCCGAACATCAACAAGATTTGAAAGAAGCAATTTCAAAGCTTGAACAAGCCGCTGCTATTTCAAGTGATGATGCTATGATTTATACAAAATTGGCTGGTCTATACACTGAAATCGGTGAAAATAACAAAGCATTAAATATTTATAAAAAAGTTATTGAACTAAAACCTGATGATGCGTTTGTTTATATTAGTATTGGTAGTATTTATGAAACTCAGGCTAAATATAAAGAAGCGCTTCAAGCGTATGAAAAAGCGTTGGATATTTTTCCGGAATATAAGTACAATTACTACAATATTGCAAATGTTCAATACCAATTGAGAAATTACAACCAAGCAATAAAAAATTACAACACATTTTTAGAAACATATTCTCAACATACTGAATCAAGAGAAAATCTTGCGGCATCTTATTTTGCAATAAAAGATTATAAAAATGCTGTTACTCAATACAAAAAACTTTATGACAAAAATCAAGAATCTTTCAAAAATTATGCAGAATACGGTTTGTCACTTTTAAATACTGACGAATATGAAAAAGCAGCAGAAATGTTAGAAAAAGCAATCGAAATTGATGCGGATAATAATTCTGCTCATTTAGGACTTGCTCAAGCATATCAAGAACTTGGCAAAAACGATATGTCTTATGAACAGTATCAACTTGTTTTGGCAAAAGTTCCTAATTTGAATACAGTTAGACTTGATTATGCAAATTTGTTAGCAAACATGGATAGAAATACAGAAGCAATAAATCAATATAACATGTATATCAAAGCATATCCTGATGATGTGAATGGTTATAAAAATCTTGCTATTGTATATAAAAACCTAAGTAATTTTGACAAAGCATTAGAAAATTATCTGATTGCAGAAAAGAAATCACCAGATGATATTGATATTAAAAAAGATATCGCTTATTGTTTCCATAATAAGAAAGACTTTGAAAATGCAATAAAATATTATGATGAAATCTTAAAAGTACAAGCAGATGATTATAATATTAAATTTAACAAAGCGTTAGCACTTCATGCTTTGCACAATTATGAAGATGCAATCACTTTGTACAAAGAATTGCAAACAGTAAAAAGTAGCGACAAAACAGTCAAAGACAATTTAAACAATGCGCTTGTTGCACGTGGTCATGAACTTGTTGAAGTTGAATCTTATGACGAAGCAATGGCTGATTTTAAACAGGCAATAAAAGACGGTTATATGGACGGTTATGTTTATTATGGTTTGGCAAAGGTTTATCGTGCTCAAGGTAATAACACAAAAGCGGCCGAAAATTACGAAAAAGCGATTTCGATAAATCCTGATAAAACTGCATATTCTGCAGAATACAGTGATTTTATTTCATCGCTTTACAAAACAAAGGTGACCGTTCAAGAGTCTTACTCTCAAAACCAACAACTTCCTATGATAAATATCGAAATGGAAGGTGCAGAAAAGACCGCTCAACCTGTGGCTCAAACAACTGCTCAACCAGTACAAGAAGTGCAACCGGTGGAAAATAAGACGACTGAAGAAACAAAATCTGCAGCAGGAGAAATAAAAGCTTCTCCACTTGTAATGAAACAGAACGAAGAATTGATAACCGAAGGTGATAATAATTTCAAAAATAATAATTACGATGCTGCGGTGAAAAATTATCAAAACGCATTGCAACTTGTTCCAAATGATGAAGTTACTTTGTTAAAACTCGGCAATATCTACAAAATGAAAGAAGATAACACAAAAGCAATCAACTTCTATCAAAAATCAATTATTGTAAATCCTGATTATACTGATGGTTGGTTTAATTTAGGTTTGGCGTATGCAAATGAAAATAATTCAATCGAAGCACAAAAAAGTTTTGAAAAAGTTATTTCGCTAGATTCAAATTATAACTCAGGATATGCATATTACGCATTGGGTATTGCATTTGAACATCAAGGCAAAAAAGAAGATGCCATAAAGAATTATAAACAATTTATCAAACATAACAATGATAAAGAGATGATTGAAAATGTTCAGGCTCAAATCAAACAGTTACAATAAAATGCGGAATTGGAAGTATTTTTTAACGACTATATTGTTATTGTGTGTTGGAGTTTTTGCGCCATCTTGTTTGGGCAGAGAAAAATCGGTAATTCTTTTCAACAAAAATCCGATAACGCAAGAGTCAATACTTTCACAAAGCAATACCAACGTATTTAAGCCAAACGAAAGAATATATTATCTAATAACTTTGCCTAAAAAAAGTAATTCCAAAATGCTGCTGGTTCAGATTTTGAAAATAGGTGGAGAAGGCGAAAGGCTCGGATATGAACTCGTTTGGGGCAAGAGAGTAAAATTACGAGAAGAACAACCTCATTATTTTACTGATTACGTTGTTTTTAATACGGCAGGTGCGTATGCAATGAGAGTGTATTCTCGAGATAATCCGACAAAAGTTTTGACATCGGCATATTTTTATGTGAGAAACTAAAATTAAAAAGGAAGAATTATGTTAAAAGATAAAGCATTAAATTATTTCAAAAATGGATATTCGTGTTCAGAAAGTATTATTCAGGCATGTATAGATGAAGGTATTTGTTCTGTTGAACTTTTGCCTTGTGCTACTACATTTTCTGCAGGCATGTCATCAGGCTGCGTTTGTGGAACAGTTGCTGCTTCGCAAATGATTTTGGGTTATATGTTTGGCAGAAATAATAAGTATGGAAATCAAGTTTTTGCAAGAGAAAAAGCGGCAGAATTGGTTGAGAGATTTAGAAAAGAAAATAAAGTTACTTGTTGCAGAATTCTTAGTGCAGGATATGAAGGTAGCGCAAAAAAAGCACACTGTGCCAAATTTGTTGAAGATTCTTGCGATATTTTGGAAGATTTGATTAAGGTAAAAGTGTAATGTTGAATATTCTCTCGGTTTTTATCGGTGGCGGTCTTGGTGCTTGCTTGAGGTATTTGACAGGTGTTTTGTTTACCGGTAATTTAAAAATAAATCTTCCCGTTGCGACATTTTTGGTTAACATTGTCGGGTGTTTTTTGATTGGATTTTTGTATGTAATTTTTGTTGAAAAAATGCAAGCTTCAAAACAACTCAAATTATTGTTAACTGTTGGTTTTTGCGGTGGATTGACAACTTTTAGTACATTTTCCGCTGAAGTTTTTGATATGATTCAAAACGGACATTTTTTGAACGCATCTGTTTATACTGTTTTAAGTGTTATAATAGGTTGTGTTGCAGTATTTTTCGGAGGTTATTGTGCAAAACTCATATAAAATAGATAAACTTAATTTTCTAACAGCCGGCATGCCGTTATCAACCGGCAAAGGCGGATATCCACGAGCAATTGAAATTCTGAAAGAAATGAATCTTGATGGTATGGAAGTTGAATTTGTGCACGGTGTGAGAATGTCTGATGAAACAAGAGAGTTTTTGAAAAATATTCAGACCGAAAACCCGCTTGTACTCACTGCACACGGACCATTTTATGTCAACTTAAATTCCAAAGAAGAAGAAAAAATTGAAGCAAGTGTTCAAAGAATTGTTGATACTGCAAAAGCGGCTGTAGATTTTGGCGGATACAGTATAACTTATCACGCAGCGTTTTATATGGGTAAGGATAAAGAAGAAGTTTATCAACAAGTTAAAAAACAAACGCAAAAAATTGTAGACATTTTAGAAAAAAATAATTTAAAAATTTGGATAAGACCTGAAACTACCGGCAAAGCCACTCAATGGGGTGATTATGAGGAAATTATCAGACTTTCGAAAGACTTTGAACAGGTTTTGCCATGTGTTGATTTTTCGCACATTCATGCCAGAAATGTTGGTGCATATAACACCTATGATGAATTTTGCAAGGTTCTAGATAGAATTTCAACAGAACTTGGCGATGTTGCAATAAACAATTTCCATGCGCATTTGGCGGGAATTGAATACACTGCAAAAGGTGAAAAGAACCATTTGAATTTGAATTGGTCAGACATGAATTACAAAGATTTGCTCAAAGCAATGAAATCTTTTGATGTTAAAGGCGCTCTTGTCTGCGAAAGCCCAAACATTGAAACTGATGCCAAACTTCTGAAAGATTACTATTTGAGTTTATAATTTTTATTACTAACATCATAATATAAATTCACAATTCTTTTACTTTTTGTTTCTTTATTCTATAATAAATGGGCATATTACATAGATTTTAAGGAGTATTGAAATGAAATTCGTTGTCAAAAAAGATGATTTATATAATGGTATTAAAATTGTAGAAAGTGCGACCTCGCAAAAAGCGGTTCAACCGGTTTTATATAACATTTTAATTGAAACTATTGACAACAATGCTATCAAATTAACTGCAACAGATTTGGTTTTGACTGTTATTACGACAGTTGATGCTCAAATTGAAGAAGCAGGAAAAATTACACTTCCGGCTAAAAAATTGACAGAAATCGTTTCAAAATTGGACAACGAACTTATTACTTTTGAAATGGAAGAAGGCGGAACAAGCGTTAATATTTCTTGCAACAAATCAAAATTTGATATCATTGGAATTTCAGCAAGCGAATTTCCACCGGAAGTTACAAACTATGTACTTGATGAAACAAAATGTTTTGATGTTGAATTGAAACCTTTCTTAAAGGCTGTTAAACAAGCAGGTTTTGCTGCTGCAAACTATGAAGTTAGCAATCTTTTGTCAGGTATTGTTTGTGAATTCTCTAATGGAATTTTGGAAATTGCATCAACTGATGGTAACAGACTTGCAAGAGTTAGAGAAAAAATTAATAGTGATATCACTGAACAAACTCAACTTATCATTCCGTCAAGAACACTTAACGAATTTTTGAAAATTGGTGGATTGGTTGATGATGAATCAATAAAAATCTGCAAAGATAATTCAACAATTGTATTCAAAACAGAAAAGACATTAACTATTTCAAGACTTTTGGAAGGTCAATTCCCTAAATACAATCAGTTAATCCCTTCAGAAAGCCCTAAACAAGCTATCGTTAATGTTGCGCAACTTACTGCAGCATTGGGCAGGGTTTCTGTTATGGTTTATGACAAAACAAGTATTGTAAAAATGTTGTTCTCTGACAATGAATTAACTTTGTCTGCAGATACTCCGGATTCAGGTAAATCAGAAGATAAAATTGATATTCAATATACTGCAGAAGAATTGTTAATCGCATTCAATTATAAATTTGTATTAGATGCTTTGAAATATATTGATAGTGAAGAAGTTATTATCGGTTTGAATGCAAGTTTGTCTGCTACTGTTCTTAAACCAAACAGTGACGATGATTTTGTATGTTTAATCATGCCTGTACAAATTAAATAAACTTGTGTTGCGGTTGGAAATCCTTGTAAACCGATTAAATTCTTTGACGACATAAGAAACGCCCGCAAAATGCAGGTGTAATACTAAATTAATTCTTCTTCTTATCTCAACCAAAATAGGGGTCATTAATTTACATAAGTTTAAATTACAAATGAATGAAAGAGAAAAATTTTAAAATTTACGATGATGAACATTATTAAAATACTTATTCAAAATGGTTAAAAACCTTTTGTTCAATGTCTTTTTCATCATAATGAATTGTATTATTTTTATAATGTAAATCTACGCCATTACCTAGTTTTACGGTACCGATTTTTGTTCCAAAATTGTATTCTTCCGGAATTGCGGCAATTATTCCATAATCTTCTCCGCCAAAAAGGACAGAATTTTGCCAATTTTCATAATTTTCAATCAAAGGATTATGTAAAATTTTATCAAAATCAACATCAAGCAAAACGTGACTTTCTTTGGCAATTGTAGATAAGGCGTCCATAAGTCCGTCTGAGGTGTCCATCATTGCGTAGTCTTCTTTTACGTTTTCTCCGATTTGTTTCCCAAAAGCAACTTGCGCATAAGGCATTAAGTGTTTTTCAACAAGTTCTTTTGGTGTAAATTCTCCTTTTTGCAGTAGTTTTAATCCCATATCACTACTACCGTGCTCACCTGCAATAACAATTTTATACCCGACTTTTGCATTTTTTCGTGATGAAATTTTACGATTTTTTGTAGAACCTATTGCACAAATTGATACAAAAACTTTGTCTGCTCCTGTTATATCTCCGCCAACAATTTCAACATTTTCTCCACTTGCCGCTTTGCAACCTTTGTAAAACTCTTCTACAAATTCGTTATCAATATAATTGGGCAAAGATAGCGAAATGGTCAGATATTTTGGTTTTGCTCCACTTGCTGCAATATCAGAAATATTCACTGATACAGATTTGAACCCCAATTGATATGGGGTGAAATATTTCAATGAGAAATGAACATTTTCTACTAAACTGTCTTGAGTTACAACAATACCCAAATCCGGTAAATTTGCACAATCATCTCCGATGTATTTTGAATTTAGGGTATTTTTTATTATGTTTATAAAATCTTTTTCTTTCATTACATCTAAACTATATCATGTTCAATCAAAGATATAAATTCTTCGACTAAGTTTTTGTTCAATTTTTTGCCGGCATCAGCCTTAATAATATTCAATGCATCTTGGCTTGATAATTTCGCTCTATAAGGTCGTTGTTCAATCAATGCAAAATACTCATCAATGATAAGTATAATTTGAGAAGTCAACGGAATTTCATCTTTTTGACATTTATTCGGATAACCTGAACCGTCCCAATTTTCGTGATGGTGTTCAATTATAGGAATAATATCTTGAACATAAGATATTGGTTTTAAAATCTCTCGAGCAGCAATTACGGGGTGATTTTTAATACGTTCACGTTCTTCATCTGTCAATGGTGTCGCTTTTTGTAAAAGTTCATCTGGTAACATCAAATTACCGATATCATAAAGAAGCATTGCAACTCTTAAATTATCAATTTCTTCTTTTGACAGGTCAAATCTTTTTGCCAAAGTCACTGCACAGAGAACTTTGTTTTTAGATACCCCAGGGGTATTCATTGGATTATAAATTGTTGTTAATGTGTCAGCAACAGTATAAAGTGCATCTTTTGAAACTTCATCTTTATCTGATTTTGCTTGGAGTTTTAAGCATAATTCTTTAGATAAATTTTTGAGTTTAGGAATTCTGTTTTTAGATAAAATATCTAGGAATGTGTTTACTGCAATTTCTTGCCAATATTTTTCTGAAACAGGTTGAGCCAAAGTGACTTGATTTCTTCCGTTTCGTTTTGAAGTATACATCGCATGGTCAGTCAATTCTAACAATTCATCAATATTTTCACTGTGAGCCGGATAAGTTGCAACCCCTAAACTTCCGGTAATATGTCCGATTGTGTCAATATCTGCTGATTCTATAGATTTTCGAATTCTTTCTGCAGCAACCATTGCACCTTCTGACGAAATCCCAGGAAGTAATACGTTGAATTCTTCCCCGCCGATACGGGCAGGAACATCGACAGAACGAGCATTTGCCTTCAATACATCGGCAATAGTTTTAATCGCTAAATCGCCGAAATTGTGTCCATAAGTATCGTTTATTTTTTTCAAAAAGTCTAAATCAATTCCAATAATTGAAAATGGTTGATTTTGACGTTTTGCACGTTGTAATTCTTTTTCTAAAGATTCTTCAAAATATCTTCTGTTGTACAATCCGGTCAAAGCATCTGTAACTGCTTGCTCTCGAACGGCTTGGAACAAATCGGCGATGGTAATTGCCATTTCAATTTGTTTAGCAAATAGTCCTAAAAAGTCCATTTCAGCAGGTGCAAGTTCTTCACGTGCAGAAAATACGCAAAACCAACCAAATTCTTTATTCTGAGATATCAAAGGTATTACGATAACTGATTTTATAGGTTGATTAGACAAAACTTTTTCTATAACTTCTTTAGGTAAATCAGGAATAACAGAAGCTAATGACAAATCTAATGCTTTGGTTTGAATAATTTTTCTTTGCTGCATTGTGTCATAAAAAACACCGTCTGTTGAATAATTTAATTTTCTTGTTTGAATAGCAGGTGAGCCGATAATTGTATTGAGTCTGTCAATCAAACCGTCTTTTGACTGTGCCAAAATTCGTAAAAATTCACCTGTTTCATCTTGATATTTTCTAATAATTGCACAGTGCATATAACCAAGTTCACCTTGAGTACTGTTTACAATAGCTTCCAAAACATTTTCTAACGGGGTGGAAGAGTTCATCATGTCCCAAATATGTTGAAGAGTAAACATTCTTTTATTTGCATTGTTTAATTCTTCTGTACGTTTGGCAATTTCTTTTTCCAGTTCAATATTTCTTTCATAAATTTCAAGATAGTCAAGTTTTTCATTGTATAAATTTGTTTCAACTTCTGAAACTTTTTTGGTAATTTCTTTAAATTTATCGAACAGACCCATTTGAACCTTTCTGTATATCTTTCAATTTGGAAATATTATATTACTTTTTTATGAAAATATCAAGTTTTGAACTACTTCCAAAACATCGCTCGGGTTAGGAAAATTTGTGCAAGCATCAATATTCTTGTGTAATTTACATTTTCTTTTAAAGCAAGGTTGACAAAGTAATCCTTTTCCGCCAAGTGCAATGTATTTTTTGCTATCTCCAAGTGGTGCTAAAACATCTTTTGGAGTGCATGTGAAAATAGTAATAACGGCAGGTTTGCCTGTTGCCCATGCAAGGTGAGCGCTTCCGCTATCAGGTGCCATAACAAGATTTGCTCTTGAAAATAATTCCATAAGCTCTAATATATCAGTTTTGCCGGCAAGATTTAGGTGTCTGCCTTGGTTGATGTATTCAATAAGTTCTGTATCGTTTGGACCACCTGTAAATACAATATTGCATTTGTCGTTCAAATTATCTACAACGATTTTCCAATTATCTTTGTTCCAGTGCTTATTTTTCCACGTTGTTGCAGGAGCAATTGCAACAAGCGGTTTTGATTTGTCTAAACCTGATAATAAATTATCAATCTTTTTAATTTGTTCTTCTGTTCGTGGCGGAAGAGTTACTTTAATTTGTTCCGGTTTAATGCCCAAATATTCGGCATATTTCAAATAATTCAAAACAATTGGAGAATTCGGCGCATAAGAAATATCATCAATCCATTCATTACCGCCTAAGATAGCCAATTCTCTTGCTTCTTTTGAAATAATACGTCTTTTGGCTCCGCTGAATAATAGCCAGTATAAACTTTTCAACATCATTTGTGAATCTATTGCAATATCAAACTTTTCATCACGAATTTGTTTCAATATTTGCCAATATTCGTCAAAATTTTCTTTACAAGGTCCTCTTTTTTTCCATTTTACAAGTGGTGCTAAAATTGCTTTATCAACGCACGGATTGTTTTGAACAATTTGAATACCTTTTTCCGATGTCAACCAAGTAACTTCATAACCGGCATCTTTTAGTGCATTTGCAAGTGGAACATTAAAAATTACATCACCTAGTGATGACAATTTTATTAGTAATACTTTCTTTTTTCTTTCTTCCATTTGCAAATCCTCAATTCTTTTAAAATTACATGATTATTATAAGTAAAACGTCTTTTTTCGTCCAGAGTTCAAATTTGGGAAATAAACGAAATAAATTTATTCCCATATTGTTTCTGTTTTAGTAGATTTACTTTGCTTAAATCCAGTTCTGTTACGTGTTCCAGAATTATTATTCCTGATGAAATTTTTAGGGCAACTTCTAAACTTTTTTCATAAATTCCTGAAAAATACGGTGGATCGATATAGATTATATCAAATTTAGAATTTAGTTTTTCACAAACTTTTAAACTATCGCCCAAAATTAGTTTAATATTATTTTCAGATTCATATTTTTTTATATTTTGTTTGATAATATTATAAACTTTTTTATTTTTTTCAATCAAAGTCGCATGAGAAAAACCTCTGGAAATCGCTTCAAGTGCCATAATTCCTGAACCTGAGTACATATCAAGAAAACTAAGTCCTTCAAAATCGACCATTGCTTGGAGAGTATTAAAAACGCTCATTCTTACTTTTGATAGAGTTGGACGAGTAATATTTTCATCAGGAGCAATAATTTTTTGACCTTTGTATTTTCCGGCAGTAATATTCATAAAACGATTTTAACATGAATAATTTAATTTTGATGTCTGATATATTGAGTTTTAGTGAGTTTCAAAATAGATTTTCTGTAACAGTTTTATTTCGTATTCAATGTCGTGATTTTGAGAAATTTTGCAAACATTATCAAAGTAATGTTTTGTATCGTTACTGTTGCCTGATAGAAAGGCAAAGCCATATACGTCGACATTTTCTAGGCTGCCTAACAAATTATAAAAATACCACAATATCAGACAACCTGCCGTTGGTCGATAAATGTTATAATTTTCATCAAGCGTTTGGTAATACGTACTATCTGCAACAAAAAATTTCTCATTGTAATTTTTCATATATTCATACATGATTTTCAAATGTTCTTCACCATTTATTATTCGTCCAAAATCTTCTTTCCAAAAGACTTTGTCATACCTTGAAATATCAGGCTTATTAATAACAGCCGGAGAAGAAGTTCTTACCCAAAGAGTAGTTTTCTGACCATAGTCACAAAAATATTTTTCATCGGTAGGGTAATTCCCAAATCTTACTACGATATCATGTGAATCAATTTCTGCACCTTTGTTTTTACCGAGTTCACAGCCGCTGCCACCAACAACGGCAATCTTTTTCCCTACAAAATAATTCTTCGTAGAATTTATAATACTTTTATCCGTAAAAAATTTCCAAAGTTCTGAACTTTGTTTTATTTTTTCTGAGGAGAAACCTTTTTGGAGTGCAAAATCTGCAACAGGTAGTATTCTGTGTAAATTTTTTGTACCGAATTTGTAAATATATTTTTCTAATATTTTATTTGCTTGTTCAAAATTTTGAATACCCAATAAACATGCAATATAAATCACCCAAGTGATATCAGGCATTTTATCAAACATTAACGGCGATAATGACATCAAATGTAACTGTTGCGCCAATTCCTGACTTGGTCCGTGGGCATGCCATTGAGATAATATGATTTGATACTTTTGATTGTAATATTCGTTTTGTGAATTTCTTTTATCAAAAATTTGCAATCCGAAAAGATAAAATTTTTTGTGTAAAAAGTTTTTCTTTATTTTGAATAAACCTTTGCAAAATTCAACAATGTCATATTCTTCAGTTTTATATTTTTTCAAAAATTTTGTCATTTTACTCCCGATTTTCCAATAAAAAATCTATAAACTCTCTGACAGCACCTTCTCCACCTTTTTTAGTGAGAATTTTTATATCTTTTATTTGTTTAATTTTTTCCATTGCATCATTTGGACACGCTTTGAATTTCACTGCATTTAGCAAATCTAAATCATTTACATCATCACCAATATAGGCAACTTCATCTAATGTTATTTTCAGTTTTTCGCAAAGATTTTTCATATAATCGAGTTTTTGCCATTCACCGGTTGATAAAAAATCGACTTTCAATTTTTTTGCACGATTTTGGGCAATTACTCCGACTTCAGAAGTTATTATCGCAGTTTTAATTCCGCTTTCTCGTAAAAGTTTAAAACCCATTCCGTCATGTGTGTTGAATTTTTTGAATTCTTTTCCATCGTCTGTATAATACATGCCGGCATCTGTGAGTGTTCCGTCCATATCTGTTGCAAATAATTTAATTTTACTCATATTTTCTCCAAAATGTGCTTAAAATATTATAACATTACCCATTTGTCTAGGCAAAAATTAAATAATAATTTATATTGTTTATCTTTAAAATCACCAATCTTGAAAACAAAATTGACTTGATGTAGAATTGACTTGTTAATGCCAACCAATGAAAGGCTGTTTGCATTACGGCTATTGAAATTTAACGGATATTAAAATAGAAAAGAGTGAGATTATGAAAAAAGAACTTATTTTTCTTGGACCGCCGGCTTGCGGAAAAGGAACTCAAACATCAAAATTGGCAGAACACTTAGGATTTCCTCACATTGACACAGGTTCATTGTTGAGAGCGGAAATTCAAAGCGAATCAGAAAACGGAAAAATTGCAAAATCATTTATTGACAAAGGTAACTTGGTTCCGGCTGAACTTGTTGCATCAATCATTAAAGACAGATTAGCAAAAGACGATTGCAAAAACGGTTATATTTTGGACGGTTATCCAAGAAGCGTTGCTCAGGCCGATTTGCTAGAAGAAATTAATGCTGGCATTGACAAAGATGAAAAAACAGATTTCAGAGCAATTTATTTTGACTTAAATCAAGATGTTTTGATTTCAAGAATTGTAAATAGACGTTCTTGCCCTGTTTGTGGCGAAATTTATAACTTGAAATACAAACCTACAAAGGTTGAAGGTATTTGTGACAAATGTCATGCAAAATTGACTCAAAGAAAAGATGATACGGAAGAAGTTGCAAAAGCAAGATTTGAAACTTATTTCCGTGAAACAGCACCTTTGATTGATTATTACAAATCAAGAAATGTTTTGAAAACAATCAATGCAGAAGGTTCTATTGATGAAGTTTGGGCAAGACTTTTAGAAGTTATTGACTAATTTCATTTGAAAAATTTTATAAAATTTACTTGATAAAAACCGATATTATGTCGGTTTTTATTTTTTGAAAGTTCTTCATTATTAAAATTACCCACCTTGGCAATATCCTTGTAGTAAAAATTATTATAAATTTATTTATATAATTGATACAAAATGTATGTGTTTAGGACAATGAAGATACAGAAAACCGCTATTATATTTTTTACAGTTATTATTTTATTCTATACATTGCTATCGCCAAAAATTTTGCCAAATGTTGTTTTATCACTAGATGATGCTCTTTTAATTGTTGTTTTTGTTGCAATAAGCGGTTTAACGTTCGGGTATGTCAGTGATTACGAAACTCAAAAACTTGAGCAAAAAATTATTATGCAACATAAACAAATGCAATCAATATTGAACAACTCTCCTGCAATCATGTTTTTGAAAGATTTAAAAGGACATGTTTTGATGGGTAATGATAGTTTGGCAGAACTTTTACAGGTAAAACCAACTGAACTTGTCGGACTTGATGTATACAATTATTTTGTAATTCCGGAAACGAGCAAAGTTGAAGATAACACCGCAATAAATACAAAAGAAATTGTGAAATTTGAAAGAATCGTTAGTTTTACCAGTGGACATTCCGGTTGGTATAGAGGAATTAAAGCACCAGTTTTGGATTCCAAAGGCAATGTTTTCAGTATCGTCGTAATTATGCAAAATATTGATTATGAATTAGAAACAGAAGAAAGAAAAAATACATTTGTTGCGACAATTGCACACGATTTGAAAACTCCTACACTTGCACAAATTAGAGCGCTAGACTTGTTATTGAATAATACTTTTGGCATATTGACTGATGAACAAAAAGAAATAATTACCCAAACAAAAAATTCTTGTAAATATATGTCTGATTTGATTTTTACGATATTGGATACTTATCTTTTTGATAATGGTCAAATTAAAATTAATTATAAACAATTTTCAATGCCGGAACTTGTGACAGAAACGGTTTCTGAAATTTCTAATCTCTTGATTGAAAAAGGTCAAAAATTAGTAGTTAATTCAAATGGTGAAAATTTATTGGTTGAAGCTGATAGATTTCAAATAAAAAGAGTTTTGATAAACTTTTTGTCAAATGCAATTTCTCACGGAAATAATGATTCAAAAATTGAAGTTGAAATTACGGTAAAAGATGCCAATTTATATTTGAGTATAAAGAATAAAGCGAAATATTTACCAAAAGAAGTTCTATCACAACTTTATCAAAAATTTAAAACAAAGAATGTTAGCAAATCTACAAAGCACGGAATGGGTTTAGGTTTGTACTTGTCAAAACAAATAATAGATGCACATAATGGAAAAGTTCATGCAGATAGCACCCCTGATGGAACTTGTATATTTAGTTTTTTATTGCCACAAACCCATGATGCGAAAAACGATAATGCAAGAATTTTGTTATAATGTTTCTTTGACTTTGAAAGATGTGTTCAGTTTTGTCTATTTAGATTGTTTTGCTAATTGTTCGCAATCCAGAAAAAGCATGTATTGGAAAAGTAGGTTGGCGTTGCTACGCCAACGACGTTAATTTATGTGTCAGGCGGTGCCTGACCTACGTTTCATAATGACAAAGACCTTGCTAGGTTCACCCAAAAGTCATGCCGAACAGCACGAGCAGAGTGCGCAACGAAGTGAAGGCACGTTTTATGCGAGTGCGAAAGATCCGGAATCTGTTTTTTGCTAGTGTTTAACGGTATATTTTTACGTGTCAGGTGGTGCTGTGACCTATGTTTTGTATTGAAATATGTGTTCAATATTGAATATAAACATCTGGATTTTTTCGTCACATTTTAGACTGTGTAATGATAATCAATTCAAAATAAAATTCCTAAATATTTCAATTCCGTTTTCGGTGAGGATTGCTTCGGGATGAAATTGGACTCCGTATATCGCACTATTTTGCACTTTTACCGCCATTGGAATATTGTCATTCGTTCTTGCCGTTACTTTAATATTTTCCGGCAAATCTGTAACCATCAACGAATGATATCTTGTGGCGCTAAAACCTTGTTCAAATCCTTTAAACAGTTCAAAACCTTCATCAAAAAATATTTGCGAATTTTTCCCGTGATAAGGTTCCGGTGCTTTGACAATTTTCCCACCAAAATATTTACAAATGCACTGCATTCCAAGACAAATACCCAAAATCGGACATTTATTTTTATAATAATCAATGATTTCCATTGTTACGCCGGAATTGTCTGGGTTTCCCCACCCTGGGGATAAAATTATCCTTTCAAAATTCAGTTTTTTGATTTTATCAATTGTCAATTCATCGTTTTTTATTACAACCGGATTAATGCCCAAAACTTTTATGTATTGGACAATGTTATAAGTGAAAGAGTCGTAATTGTCTACTATCAGCATAATTCCACCTCTACCATTTTTCGCACGGAATTAAAACAAAAGATTTTTTCTGCCGTTTCAAAGTCTTTTGGATATAAAATTTTCTCTTTCAAAATACCTTTTTCTAAAAGGCTTTTTCTGTAGGTTCCGCCAAGCAAACCGCATTTGATGGGTGGTGTAAAAAGTTCACCATTTTGCAAAATCGCAACATTTGTAAATGTCCCTTCGGTAATTTCGCCACGTTCGTTTGTCCCAATTAAGTCAAAAATGCCGTCAGGCTTGGATTCTCTAATTGTTGTTTTGTGATATAGAAAAGGATTGTTTGAATTTACTTTTCGTCCGATTTTTATTTTGTTTGACATGATCGGTGAAAGTTCTTTTTTCTCAACTTCAAAATTCCCGTTTTTATCAAGCAAAACCCTTGTCAAACTTTCAACTTTAACTTTTTCTATATCTTGATTCCAGACAAAACCTAACTTTTGGGCAGAATTTTTCATTCTTTCTACGTGATTTTGCCAATCAACAATGGCAGTTTCTATCAATTTGTAATCAGTTTGCAAAAACTTTGTTTTTGTCAAAGTTTCTTCCCATTCGTCTTCTGCTGTAGAATCCCAAACAATTGCACCACCTGCATGATAAGTGTATTTGTGGTCTTTTCCATATAAAATTCTAATTGGTACAGAAAATTCGCAAACTTCGGGCGATAAAAATCCAATTGCACCGCAATAAATGTTTCGGTTAAATGGTTCTAATTCGTCAATAACTCTCATTGTAGAACGTTTGGGAGCGCCTGTAATTGAACCGCACGGAAAAATTGCCTTGAAAATATCGAACAACGTTACATTGTCATCGAGTTCTGCAGAAATCTCAGAGGTCATTTGAAAAACTGTGGGGTGTTCTTCGATTTCAAAAAGTTTATCGACTTTTACGGTGCCTGTTTTTGCAATTTGACCTAAATCATTTCGCAAAAGGTCAACTATCATAATATTTTCGGCTTTGTTTTTAATATCGTTTTTTAAAAATTCAAAACGCTCTTTATCCTTTCCGTCGTTCAAATGCGGCATTGTGCCTTTCATTGGTTTTGTCGTAATTTTTCGACCTTCAAGCCTAAAAAACAATTCTGGCGAAAAAGACAACAATGTGACATTTTTGTTTTGCAAAAAAGTATTGTATGGGGTTTTTTGTCTTGGCAAAACCGCTTCGTATAAATCAATCCCGTCGAGGTTAGTCAAAACCGTTGACGGATAGGTGTAATTTACCTCATAGGTAACTCCATTTGCGATATAATCTTTAATTTTTTGAATAGCATTTATGTATTGAGATTTAGTAATTTGCGGGGAAATCATTGTGCCTAATTGTTTTGGTGAATTGGGAAGATATTTTTCAAACTTGTCAAAAACTTCAAAATAAAGCGTTTTAAAATCGTAAGTAATATAACCTAAAAGGTAATATTTTGTCTTGAGAGTTTCGAGCGTTCTAAATGCCTCACTCAAATCACCTTCCGCCTCAATTACTGTAATAGGATTTTTGAATAATTTCTCCGAATAAATCTGCATAAGTTTATTATAGTATAACTATTTTAGATTTTTATAATTTTCTTTTGTATATTGGGATATTTTGATTTTACCATTTTTATCAAAGAAAAACTGACAATCAGAATTATCAACATAAACATAACAATTTTCTTGAGTTATATCACAGTCTCCCATTCGTCTTAATCTAAAATTAGACGAAATCCCATTTATACTAGCAGGAATAATAGGAGAATATTTATCTTTATTTGCGGGTACTACTATCGACGGATTGGTAGTTAAAATCCGGATAAAATCATCATTACTAAAACTATTACCATATTTGCTATAAACTGTTCGATATGTATCAATTAAAATTTGGCAATGTTGTTCTTGTTGTACCAATTTATCATGTTTTTCCTGTTTTTTCATTGAAACAACCACAAGATGTAAACCTTCCAATAGAATACAAATAATTACAAGCACAATTATTCCTGCTTTATTCCATGTGTTATTTCTTTTAATTACTGTTTCAATATCTTCATTTCTTTTAGTTGCATTTTTCATTACCCATTTATTTGCTCTGAAGCCAACAAATATAGAAAAAACAATAAAGGCATAAAGAAAAAGTTTCACACTATACTCGCATGTCCAAGCCATAGCAATAACAAGACTTCCTAAATTTGCAGCGGGAACAAAAATAAATATCAATAATAAACCTATAACATACACGACAAGAGGCATTGCAAGCCCAAGTAGTGCGAATGCGGTAATATATTCCATTTGGCAATAATTTGGAAAAGACCAGAAAAAGCCAAGTAATGCTGCTCCAAAATTAAATAGCCATAGCTTTTTATTATTGCTCATAAAATATTCTCCTAGTACCAATAGTAAATCATGTTGCAAGTATATCATAAATTGCGGTTGGATAGAAGTTTTTTACATATAATCATATTCTGTGAGTAATCATTCCCATTGTAACCATTTCGTAATATTTGTTTTTAAGATTATTGAGGATTGTTAAGTCGAGTTTTGCCTTGAGTAAAATCAGAAAACACTTCCTTGTGATTTATAATTTTTTTATTTTTTGAAAGAAAAAGTGTTGATATTACACGATTTGACCCTATTCAGTATTGTAAAGTTTTGTTACTTTTACTACAAGAATAGTAAAGATTTGTAGAAATTTTGTCGATACATGTAGTATAATATATATAGAAGATATATAGATTTACCTATCGCAACTAATAGCCAAAAAATATTTTGTTATAATCAAAATAGAAAGGCAGCGAATATATGAGTAACTTACAATTTCAAAACGATTTAGACAAGCTAGTGAAGATACTGCCCGAGAGGATTCGGTCAAAAATTGACTACCCTAAGATGGACGATGTTATAGAAATCGTCGTAGATATAGGTAGAGCCCCTGAAATTCGTCATGCTGACGGCAAAATCGAATATCTTGGTGATGAAAATGTAACTTACGAAGATATTGATTATATAACTTCAAGAGTTCAAGAATTTACTTCAGATAACCGTTCTGGTATTCCGGGAACTCTACACAGAATCAGTGCAATCAGAAACAGACAAAACAGAATAGTCGGTCTAACTTGTAGAATTGGACGAGTTGTAACAGGGACTATTTCTTGTATAAAAGATATTTGCCTACAGAATAAAAGTATTTTATTCCTAGGGCGCCCAGGAGTCGGAAAAACTACAAAACTTAGAGAAATTTCAAGACTTGTAGCCGATGAACTAGGTAAAAGAGTTGTAATCGTGGACACATCAAACGAAATTGCAGGCGATGGTGACACCCCGCACCCAGCAGTCGGACATGCAAGAAGAATGCAAGTTCGTCAACCTGAATACCAAAAAGACATAATGATTGAGGCAGTTGAAAACCATACTCCTGAAGTCATTGTAGTTGATGAAATTGGTACTGAAGAAGAAGCGCAAGCGGCTCGTACCATTGCAGAACGTGGTGTAATGCTTATTGCAACCGCACACGGTAACAGTCTTGAAAGTTTGATTAAAAACCCGACATTATCAGATTTAGTCGGCGGCATTCAATCTGTCACATTAGGTGATGATGAGGCAAAACGCCGCTCCTCACAGAAAACGGTATTAGAAAGAGAGAAGCAGCCGACTTTCGATATAGTAATTGAAATTTTAGACAGAAATACATTAGCCGTTTACAAAAATACGGCAGAAGCAGTTGATTATATCTTGCGAGGTTGGCCAATCCGACCGGAAATCAGAAAAGTTGACAAAACCTACGAATTTTCTGCTCAACAATCTCAAGATGAAAAAGAAAAATCACCAACTGTTATCGATAAAATTAATGCCCTTGATGAAAAAATCGAACACCCTGAAAGTTTGAAATTCAGTTTCTCAAGACAAAAATATGTCGAAGAAGTCAAAAAGTACAAAAAGATTTATCTTTACGCAGTATCAAGAAGTATTGCAGAAAAAGTAATCGAACGACTTGACTTAAACGCTGAAATTACAAGGAACTTAGACGATGCAGATATCGTTATTGCTCACAAAAACTTTATCAAAGGTGGTGCAAAAGTTCTAAGTACAGCGGAAGAAAGCAGATTGCAAATCTTCTATGTAAAAACAAATTCAATGGCACAAATTCAAAAAGTTATCAAAGAAGCCCTTGATATTGCGGAAGTGAATGCACATCAATCTTTCTATGATATTACTGAAAAGGCATTAGATGAAGCAAAATCAGCGATAGACAAAGTTCTTGCAGGCAAAACAACAGACATTGAATTAACTCCGCAAAAAACTGAAATTCGTAAACTTCAACACGAACTGGTTGAACAGCACAACCTTGAAAGTAAATCAATCGGTGAAGGAAATAACAGACACTTACGAATTGTCGGTGGCAAAGATTACAACAGAAAAGTAAATTAAAACAAATAAAATAAATACAGGTTTGAGCCTTCTCTCGGAAGAAACGGAAACTACGTCATTCCAAAACTCTTTGGGAGAAGGTTCGTGTATTCAATATAAAAAGACCCTTTTCAAATTTTGAAAAGAGTCATTATTTTGGGAATAGTTTTATGAGAGAAATGTTATTTGGGATTATGTATTTGGGACTAATTTAATTTCACCTTGTACCGGTTTTGCATCTTCTGCAACCCTGTAATAGTAATCCGGATAAGGATTTTCTGTTCCTTCGTTACGATTTTTCAATGTAATCGGATAATATTCTTTAACCGGTTTGTCGTAAGAAAAATCAAATCTTTTGTTGTAAACTGTTTCAGTTTTAGTTATTACGCCATATTTTTGACCGTCTTCTGATGTCACGATATATTCAATAGTTTTGTCACCGTCATTTGGTGCATATTTTGTTGGAAAATTAGATGAATATAATTCATCAACTGATTTCATTTGAGCAATTTTGTCGTATTCAGTCATTTTTTCTTGTGCTTTTTTGTTATCTGCAGCAAGTTGTTCTTCTGTTTTTGGAACTTTGACTTGTTCTGTTTTTGCTTTTCTCAAAAATCTGTGTTTTGAAACTGTTTGAGTTGTGTAATCTTTTTTTAGTTCATCAATTTCTGTAGATAATTTGTTAAGTTTATTTTGCATAGTTTCTTCTGAATGCAAAGTTTCTTCTTCTGTCCAATTCTTTTTCAAATTTTCAAGATTTTTATTTAAGTTTGCAACACTTTCAGGTTGTGTTGAAACAGGTGTTTGCGCTACTTCTGTTTTAGGTTTTTCTTGCGCTTTTGGTGCCGGCTTTTCAGTTTTTTGTTCAACCGGTTTTTCTGCTTTGACTTCTTCCTTTTTTGTTTCTTCAATTTTAGGTGCGACAGTTTTTGGAGCAGGTTTGTTTTCTTCTGCTAAGATATAACCTGCGGCTTTTGCAAGTCTTACGAATTCTTCGTTTTTGTAATCAAAAGATTTGCCGGCAAGCATTTTTTTGAAATCGACCAAATCGCCTCTTTCTTGGTGCAATTTGTTGAATTCTGCACCTAATGCTTTTTGTTCAGCCTTTGTAAATCCGTCATTGTCTTTATCGACAAAAATTCCGGCTTTTACATAACCGTTTAGTTTGTCCATGTAATCGTAAGATATTCCAACTTTTTTGTTTGCCCTTTGAGTACCATTAGTTAATGTAACTCTGGTTACTCCTGTGTTCCATTCGCTAATAATTCCACGTCCTTTTCTTTAAATTCCCCGTACTCATTTATAAAAAATTTTTCGATTAAAAAATTGCCTTTTTGTTAAAAATTTTTTTAATGATTTGTGGAAAATTCAATAATAATAGGAAAAATTTAAAGAAACATATCTTTACAAAAGTCATATTAATAAGGAAAAGAACCGTTTTACCGGTTCTTCAAAACATGAAAATATTTGCCTTTACTTTAAATAGGCGACACCCAGATTCGAACTGGGGGATAAAAGCTTTGCAGGCTTCTGCCTTACCACTTGGCCATGTCGCCACATTCATAAATATAGAATACACAAGATATAATATTATGTCAAGAAAGTAAAGTGGCTATTTCTAAAACTTATGCAACTTGTTTTTGTTCCGGTTGTTTTCTGTATTCGTTAGTTCCAGGGAAGGCAGATGAGCCTGTTCTCAATTTTGTAATCAAGTATTGCATTTTTGGAATAAGAGTTGACAAGAACAATGCTGAAATTACAAATCCTGAACCCCAGTTGAATGCGTTTATTAACAAGTTTCTTGTTGATGCTTTTCTCAACAATTTCTTTGTAATTTCGCCTGATTCTTTCTTAGCCATTTCCATCAAGTTTTCTACATAGTTGATAAGTTCTTTTTTATGTGAGTCTAAGTCATTTTGAGCAACAAATGAGTAACTTTCCATGAATTTTTCGCCAAATCTGTTTTTGAAGAATTCTTGTAAGAATTGCGGATTGTTGATATGACCGCCATTTAGAATATCTTTGACTTGACCTTCTGTCAAGATAGACATACCTTTGAGTTTTGGTTGAAGTTTAGACATTTCATCAGCAGTTGTTTCAAATGCTTTCAATTTGTCTTGAGGTACGAGTCCTTTTAATTCTTCTTTAAATCCGTCAAGTGAAATAATCTTAATCTTTTCACCCTTGAATTTAGATTTCAAACTTTCAGGAATTTCTTTATTTTCGCCCAAGATATCTTTTCTGAATTCTTCAACAGAAACTTTGTCTGTACGTTTATCTTTCAAGTATTCTTCAAAGTATTTTGTTGTGAATTCTGCGGATACAGGGTCTAATCTTGTACTATTTCCTTTTTGTTCAATTTTGTTTAACCAAGCATTAATGTTTGGCATGTTGAACATATAGAAGTAAATTGAACTCAAATCTCTGAATAAAATTTCGACTCTTTCATCGTTATTTCTTGCTGAAATTGCTCTACCGGAAGCGGTACCGGCATCAACGGATAATAATTTGTAATTTCTGTCATTTTCAAATTTGTTAGCGATTGATAACAAATTAATACCGAATGAAACATCTTTCTTCTTATTTTCATCGTCATTTTTAGTTGCAAAATCGTTCATCATTGGTCTTGCAACAAAAGTATTTGATTTTTGGAAAGTATCTTCTTGTTGCGGTTTGTTGTCATTTTTGTGGTATGAACGAGTAATTGCTTGATTTATTTTTGGCAAAGCAAAACCGATAAATGCGTTAGCAATAAGTACACTTGAAATAACTTTTGCAAACTTAAATCTAGCCATTGTTTTTTCAAGAATTTTAGCATTATCTTCCAAATAGTTCGCTAACGGTTTACGTACATCATCAGCAGCGGTGTCAACAACATCTTTAGGCAATTTCAAAAGTTTTTGACCTAGTTTTTCAAATACATAATTTAATGCGGTAACTCCGCCCATCCAGAAAACTGCACCTGAAAATTCTTCAGTAATTCTTTCTCTTGCTTCATCAAAACCACCTCTTTGGTAGGCTTGATAAGTTCTTCCACCTTCAACAAATGCTTCCAATGCCATAACCGGAAGAAATCCGTCACTTGCCATTTTGGAAACAAAGTTTCTTGCCATTACATTATTTGTATTTGCTATTGGGACTTTTATTGACATAAATTACAATTTTCGCTTTCCAATTTTATAAAACTCATAAAACATTTTTTTGCCTAATTTGATACAAATTTTAAGATTTTGTTACAAAGAAGTGACAAATGTACACTTAAAAAATAGCGAAAAAGAAAGTCTTATCGTATGACAAGACTTATAAATATACATTTACCCCACGCACATTTTATCATGTAAAGTTTTTATTGTCAAGTCGTATATATTTTTTAAGATTTTCACGGCAATCCGAAAAAAGCATGAATTGGAAAAGTAGGTTGGCGTGGCAACGCCAACGACATTATTCTTTATAACAGATTCTGAATAAGATAAAATCTACGCAATTGAAATTGCTCGATTTTTAATCTTTTCAGAATGACGTGAGCTTTGCTAGGTTCACCGAATAGTCATTCCGGACAAGCACGAGCAGAGTGCGTAACGAAGTGAAGGCACGTTTAGTGCGAGTGCGAAAGATCCGGAATCTGTTTACAAAGTTTGTACAAATTTGTTATTTACTTGGACAGATTCTGAATAGGCTAAAAATCACTTT